>DASRAP010000089.1:0-24827 GCA_035638155.1 Gemmatimonadaceae bacterium
CCATCCGTCTCGACAACGACAAGAAGGCCACGCTGTATGCGCATTTCTATCTGGGTCTCGTCTACCTGGAACGCGAAATGTTCGAGGACGCCGAGAATTTTTTCCGCAAAACCATCGGGCTCGGCCCGAATCTGATCGAAGCCTACTACGAGCTCGGTCGCACGCAGTGGCTGAACGGCGAGCACGACGCGGCGAAGGAAACGTGGAAGACCGGCCACACGACCAACAAGTTCAACCCGTGGGGAAAAAAGTGCGCCGAGGTTCTGGCGACAGTGGAGGCAGGAGGCGAACCGCCGCGCGGCGCGTGAGGGTTGCGCTCATCGCCGGATTGCTCGGGCTCATCGGCTCGAGTGCACCGGTCGCCGCGCAGGATCTGATCGAAACGAAGGCGGGTCGCTTCACGGCGGTATCGTCGGCGGGAGACTCCGCACTCGCGCGGCATCTCATCGAGGCGGCGGCGGCGAACGATACGTTTCCGGGCCTCCCGCGCCCGCGGGCGCAGGTCACCCTCGCGATTGCCGAGAGCGACGCGGTATTCCGCGAGTGGGTCGGCCCGGAGTTTCCGGAATGGGGCGTCGCCGCGGCGCTGCCTGAGCGCCAGCGGCTGGTGATGCACGGACGGCGCGCGGGCGGTGAAGGCAATCCCCTGACCGTGCTCCGACACGAGCTCGCGCACCTCGCGCTGGCCGAGTATCTGGGCGAGTTGGCCCCACGCTGGTTCGACGAGGGGTACGCGAGCTACGCAGCCGCGGAGTGGGGAAGAGACGAAGTGCTCGCCACGAGCTTTGCGCTGATCCTTCGGGGCCCGCGGACCTTCGCCGCGCTCGATTCCGAATTCACCGGGGGCACGACGCGCGCGACGGCGGCGTATGCATTCGCCTATCGCGCCGTAGCCGAGCTCGCGTCGCTCGACCGGGAGCGCGGTCTTGCGATGCTCTTTCGCCACTGGAAGGAGCGAGAGTCGCTCGATGCGGCGATCCGCGAGGCGTACGGCATGACGCTGTTGTCATTTCAGGAGCGGTGGGCGTCGCGCACGCGGCGCCGCTACGGCGGACTCGCGCTCGTGGCCGATCTCGCCCTCGTGGGAGCACTTATGGGGCTCGCTGTCGTACCACTCTACCTGAGCCGTCGCAAACGCAATCGCCAGCGCCTCGAAACATTACGAATCGGTGAAGAATTGCAGGCGCAGCGAGCGCGTGAGAGTGCACTCGACGCCCTGCTCGGCGAGACCCGCAGTGACAGCAGTGAAAAACGTGACGGTATTGCTTGACACCCCCCTTGATGCTCTCTAACCTTTCGCGCTAATGACGACACGGGAAGTTTCGCCGCCGGACGGCCGCGCGCGAGTCAAAGCCTGGGTGTGGTGGGGCGCCGCCGCCGTGGTGCTGCTGGCCGGATATGCCGACCTGTGGCGGGGCGGCGAGACCGTTGCACCCATCCTGCTGGTGCTGGGGTATTGTGTACTGGTCCCCGTGGCGATTTTGCGATGAGTGGCGAGTCGACGCGCGGCGTGCGCGGCATCAGCAGGGTGCAAGCATCTGGGCGAATAGCTCAGTTGGTTAGAGCACCTGCCTTACACGCAGGGGGTCGGGGGTTCGAGTCCCTCTTCGCTCATCAGGGGCAAGCGTCTCAGGGACGCAGCGCGTTTGCCGGCCGACAGGGTTCACGGAGGTTGCAAAAATGAACGTCAAGAACGTCGCGATGGCCGGAGCTTTCGCGCAGCTGGTGCTTGCCGCCGGCGTACCGGTGCTGGCGCAAAGCACCAACATGGGTCTCGGCCGGGCGACGGCGCAGCCGTGCACCAGCGCTCCCGTGTTCATTCTGATCACGTACCCGCACGCGCCGGACAAACGGACCGCAGAGCGGGCGCAGGAAGAAGTTCGCCAGGCCGTGAACTCGACGATCCCGAAGAAGGACGTCTGTGTCGTCGACAAGGCGCGCAGCGACCAGATGCTCACGACGTCGGGGTTCAAGACCGATTCGGTCCTGTCCACGCTCGATAACGCGCAGCTCGCGCAGCAGATGCGCGCGGACGAGATCATCGAATTCGAAGTGCTGCCCAGCGGCCCGGGAGGCAAGAGCTTCCAGATGATCGGCCGGCTCGTGCTCGCCCGCGACATCAACCTCCGCGACAGCGTGCCGAAGCCGGACGTCGGTGAGTCGATGTCGCAGTCGGCAAAGTGGCTCGTGAAGAATCTCGTCGCGGTTCGCGCGCAGCTCGAGCACGAACAGAAGTGCCTGCAGCTCTCCCGCGAAGGCAAGTTCGCGGAAGCCGAGAAGGAAGCCCGGGCCGGTATCGCCGCGTTTCCGCCCGCCACGATTTCGCGAGCGTGCCTCGCGGTCGCGCTGCAGAACCAGAAAAAACCGCCGCAGGAGATCCTCGCCGTTGTCGAGGAGATGCGGAAGCACGACCCGAACAATGCGCTCGCGCTTCGGATTGCTCTCGACGCCTACCTCGCCGCGAATGACCACGAGAAGTACGCGGACGTCGCGGCGCATCTCGTGACGATCGATCCGACCAGCTCGGCGATGGAAACCATCGTCGACAACCTGGCGATCTGGAAGCTGACCGACAAAGTCATTCCCATCATTCACAAGGCGCTCGAGGCGGACCCCGACAACAAGAATCTCCGGTTGACGGAGTTCCGCATCACGTATCGCGGCGACAAGTACAAGGAAGCCGCGGCACTTGGCGAAGCGCTCTCCAAAATCGACACGTCGGCCGTCGACACGCTGTTCACCCAGTACATGATCAGCGCGTACTACCAGGACAGCCAGCCGAACAAGATGCTCGAGTGGATCGCGAAGGGCGTGCAGAAATTCCCGAACAACATCAGCTTCGCGAAGCAGTACGCGCAGCAACTCAAGAACATGGGACGCACGCAGGACGCGATCAACGCGTACATCAACGTGCTGAACCACAGCCCGAAGGAACCCGAGATCCGCCTGCGCATCGCCCAGTACTACGGTGACGCCGGACAGCAGGACTCGAGCCTGGCCTGGCTGAAGAAAGCGAGCGAGGCCGGAGTCGACAGCAAGGAGACAATCAGTCAACTGATATATGCCATGGGCCTGAAGGCACTGCAGGCTGCCCAGGCGAGCAAGGACATCGAGGACTACAAGAAAGTCATTCCGCTCGTCGCGCTGTCCGACTCGGTCTTCGCGAACGACAACGCGAAGCTGTATTGGGGTCTGTCGGCGCTCCAGATCGGCTTCGGGATTTATCAGCAGAAAATCGCCGACCCAAACAAGCCGACGTGCCCGGATGTGAAGGACTCGGGCGCATGGCTCGACATCGCCAACGAGAAAGTTCGCGCCGGCGCCAAGGCGAATCCGCAGCAAGCCGGCGGCTACATGAACAACATTTTGCAGATCCAGCAAGTGCTTCAGCAGGTCTCCACACAGCTGAAGTGCACATAGCAGCGTCGATCTCCGACTGAGACGCGCCCGCCGTCGATCCGACGGCGGGCGCTCTGTTTCTGCCCGGTCTGTAGTTTGAAGCGCAACGTGAACAGCGCCTACCACGCCCCGGTCCTCGCCGCCGAAGTCCTGCAGTTCCTCGGCAACGCTCGTCGCGTATTCGACGGCACGCTCGGCGGCGGCGGACATGCCGCGCTGCTGCTCGAGCACGGTGCAGCCGTGATCGGTGTCGACCGTGACCCGGCAGCGCGCGCCGAGACCGGGCGGCGACTCTCCCGGTTCGTCGAGTCCGGCAAACTCACAATCATTGACTCGACGTTCGCCGAGGCTGTCACCGGCGATGAGATCGGCTTCGAACCATTCGACGGTGCGCTTCTCGACCTCGGCGTCTCGTCGCACCAGCTTGATGATGAAGCACGCGGATTCACGTTTCGCGAAGGCGCCGCGCTCGACATGCGCATGAGCGGACAGGGAGCCCGCGCGGACGCATGGCTCAATTCCGCGAGCGCGGACGACCTCGCGCACGCGTTCCATGACTATGGCGATGAGCCGAAAGCGCGAAAGCTGGCCGCGACCATCGTCCGACGCCGCCAAACACGGGCATTCGAGACGAGCGACGATCTGGTCGGCGCGATCCGCGCCACGCTCGGCCCGCGCTCAGGCGCACCGGACTTTGCGCGGCTCTTTCAGGCCGTGCGCATTGCCATCAACGGCGAGCTCGAGGAGCTCGAGACCGCCCTTCCGGCCATTCGCGACCGGCTTGCCCCGGGCGGCGTGCTCGTCGTGATCGCCTACCACTCCGGCGAAGACCGGCTCGTGAAGCGCGCCTTTCAGGAATGGTCGCGCGACTGCGTCTGCCCCCCCAGGCAACCGATGTGCACCTGCGGAGGGGTGGCTCTCGGCACGCTCCTCACGAGGAAGCCAGTGACAGCATCGCCCGGCGAGATCGAGCGCAATCATCGGGCAAGGAGTGCGAAGCTTCGCGCGTGGCAGCGGGCACTCGGGTCGCATCTCTGACCCCGCGACCCTTCGTTCGTCTTCCCGGCATGCGCGGCCGCACCATCTTCGCCCTCTTCCTGCTCGGTTTCGTCCTGGTGGCGACAGGCGTCATATGGAGACGAAGTGTCGGCGTCGCGCAGGCTCGGGGCATCCAGGACCTCGAACGGCAGCGCACCGACCTCGAGGCCCGGCGCGCCGCTCTCGAAGGTGAGATTCGCGACGCGACGAGCCGCGCTCGTCTCGCACGCATCGCCGAAGACCGGCTGGGCATGCGGGTCCCGAGCGACAGTCAGGTGATCACGTTACCGCGCCCCGCCCAGTCCGCCGCCACTCATCGTGAAGCGCCCTAGCCGAGTTACCGTCGTCCACGCGTCGTTTGGATTGTTCGCGTGCGCGGTCGTGCTGCGCGCCGCCTACGTACAAGTGTGGCAGTCAGGGACCTACGGCGAACGCGCCGAGCGTCAGCACACGACGTCGCAGGCGATTCCTGCTCCCCGCGGCCCCATTCTCGACGCCGACGGCACGGTGCTTGTCGAGAGCCGCCCGCTCGTTGAGCTCGCGGTGGCGCCGAAGGAAGTGCGGGCGAGCGACCGGCCGCGCCTCGTCCGCGCACTGAGAAACGCCGAGGTCCCCCCGGCAACGATCAGCAAAGCCACCGACACCACGCTCAAATGGGTGCCTGTGCCCGGGCGCTTTCTCTCGGCCGATGTCGCGAGCCTGATCTCGATCCGCGGCGTGCACACCGAGCCTACGCTCGAGCGCGTTCCGTCGCCGCTGCCGGGCCTCACGGGCATCATCGGCCACGCGGATCCCGACGGCGAAGGCCTCGATGGCATCGAGCTCGCGCTCGACTCGCTTCTTCGCGGCGTGCCTGGCCGCGCGGCGTGGGTGCGCGACGGGCGCGGAAGCCGGCTCGTGTCGCCGGAAGTGCGCGGCGTGGCGGCAACGCAGGGCTATTCGGTTACGCTCACGCTGCGTCTGGACCTGCAGGATATCGCGGAGCATGCGCTGTCCGACGCGGTCAAATCGACCAAGGCGCTGGGCGGCGACGTCGTTGTCCTGGACCCGCGTTCGGGTGACGTGCTCGCGCTTGCGAGCCGACGCAGCGATCCTCGTGCGACCACCGCGACCGCGCTCACCGAACCGGTCGAGCCCGGCTCGACGCTCAAGCCGTTCGTCGCGGCGGCGCTCCTCGAACGGAAGCGTGTGCGTCTCGACGAAGTGTTCGAGACCTACAACGGCGTATGGTCGCTGCACGGCGTGAAGCTGTTCGACGTGCACCGCGCGCCGCGCATGACGTTCTCGCAGGTCATAGAGTATTCGAGCAACATCGGCATGGCGCAGGCTGCGCAGCGCCTTACGCCGCAGGAGGAGTACGAGATCCTGCGCGACTTCGGGTTCGGCGCGTCGACGGGGCTCCCGTTCCCGAGCGAGGCGAGCGGCGTGCTGCGCGATCCGCGCAGCTGGTCGGGCATGTCGCAGGCGTCGCTGGCACGCGGCTACGAAATGATGGCGACGCCCGTGCAGCTTGCGGTTGCATACGCGGCAATCGCGAACGGCGGGGAGCTCCTCGAGCCGGCGCTGGTCAAGGAGATTCGCAACGCGCGCGGGCAGCCGGTGTACCAGCACCAGCGCACGGTCGTGCGCCGCGTCATCTCGAGCGACATTGCGCACACCATGCGCAACGTGCTGCGGCTCGTGGTCGATAGCGGGACCGCCACACGCGCCGAGCTCGCGACGTTCGATGTTGGTGGCAAGAGCGGCACGGCCAAGCGCACAGTGAAGGGGAAGTACGTGCCGGGTGATTACACGGCGACATTCGTCGGTCTCTTTCCCGCGGACGATCCTCAACTCGTGGTGCTTGTGAAGCTCGATTCCCCCGACGCCGCCGACGCCTACTTTGGCGGCGTGATTGCAGCGCCCGTCATGAAAGCGGTGCTGGAAGCAGCGCTCGCGTCGCGTGACGCCGCGCTCGACCGCGCCCGGCTCAGCGCCAGGCAGCGGCCATCGACGAGGTTGGCGGCGAACGCCGTCCAGGCAGCGGCCGAGACCGAGCCGGTCACCGACGCGGCCGATGACAGCAGCAGCATTCCGTTCGTTCTGACGCTATCGACGGCGGGCAGGGGACAAACGACATCGGTGCTTGGCGCGCGCGCCGTGCCCGACGTTCACGACCTCTCGCTCCGAAGCGCCGTGAGCATTCTGCATCGCGCGGGATTCCGCGTGCGCGTCGTGGGCACCGGCGCCAACGAGCACGCAGGTGGTACCAGTCCCGCGGCGGGCAGCACCGCGCAACCAGGAACGCTGGTCACCCTTCAGCACGGGTCGTGACGACAGTCGCGCTCTCGCGACTGCTTTCGGCGCTCGAGTCCGCGTCGCTCGTGACGGAAGTGCGCGGCACGCTGCCGCTCTCCGTGAACAGCATTGCCGATGACTCGCGCCGCGTGACGCGCGGGACGCTGTTCATCGCGGTGCGAGGCTCCGCCGCCGACGGCCACACGTATCTCGCGAACGCGGCCGCGAGCGGCGCTGCGGCCGCTGTCGTCGAGGATCCATCCGTCACGGACCTCCCGTGCATTGTCGTAAGCGACGGGCGGAAGGCCGCGCCGCTCGTCGCGGCGGCGTTCTACGGGGACCCGGCGCGCGCCCTCACGGCGATCGCGGTCACCGGCACGAACGGAAAGACTACGACCGTCGGCATGCTCCGCTGCCTCCTCGACGAGAGCGGCGGGCGAGCCGCGTCGATCGGCACACTCGGTGTGCTCGTGGGGAGAAACGGTGTGGCGCTCACGAACGGCGAAGGACTCACGACGCCGGGTCCTGTCGACCTGCAGCGCGTGCTGCGCGAGCTCGTGGATTCCGGCGTGAAGACGGTGGCACTCGAAGCGTCGTCGCATGCGCTCGACCAGCGGCGGCTGGACGGGATTCGGTTCCAAGCGGCGGTGTTCACGAACCTCACGCGCGACCACCTCGACTACCACCACATGATGGAGTCGTACTTCGCGGCAAAGGCAACGCTGGTGTCGCTGCTCGCGCCCGATGGCGTGCTCGTGCTCAACGACGACGATCGCGCGTGGGACGCGCTCGAGTGGAGCGGCAAGCGGCGGTTTTACGGGTTGACGGGTCGACGGGTCGACGTGACTGCGTCTGATGTTGCGTACTCGATCTCCGGGAGCTCATGGACGCTCCACGTTGGAGAGGAATCGCATCACGTCGATCTTCCGCTAATTGGTGATTTCAACGTCACCAACGCGCTCGGCGCGGCGGCGGCTGCGAATACACTCGGGCTCGACGCGCGCAGAATCGCGCGGGCGCTCAGCGAGCTTCCGCAGGTGCCCGGCCGCCTGGAACGATTGAGCGACGCGCCCGTGGTGCTTCGTGACTATGCGCATACGCCCGACGCGCTCGAGCGCGCGCTCACGGCGGTCGCGCCGTTCGCGCCGCACGGCAGGGTGATCGTGGTGTTTGGCTGCGGCGGCGACCGCGACCCGGGCAAGCGTCCGGTGATGGGCGGCATTGCGGAGCGGCTCGCGGGACACGTGATCATCACGAGCGACAATCCGCGCACGGAAGATCCCGAGAAGATTCTCGACGCCATAGAAGCCGGCATGCGCCGGAAAACGCATGAGCGGATCGAGGATCGCCGTGCCGCGATAGCGCGTGCGATCGAGATCGCCGATCCCGGGCGCGATATCGTGCTGCTCGCCGGGAAGGGCCACGAGACTTATCAGGTGCGAGGCACGGAGCGGCTGCATTTTGATGAGGCGGAGATTGTGGGGGCAATCAGGGCTAGAGGGCTGGAGGGCCGGAGGGCTGGAGGGGAATGAGCCTCGCAGAGTTCTGGTCCGTTCGCCGCGCGGCTAATACACTCGGTCTTTCCAGTCCGAACGACACGCCGCTCACGCGCGTTTGGACTGACACGCGCACCATCGAGCGCGGTGACCTCTTCGTGGCGCTCAAAGGTGAGAAGTTCGACGCGCACGACTTTCTTGCCGACGCGGTGAGTCGTGGGGCAGCGGCGGTGGTGGTCCACGACGGATCGCGCGCCTCCGGTCTTGGTGTGCCCGTGCTGGTGGTCGACGACACGCTCGTCGCATTCGGCGCGCTCGCGCGTTTCTACCGCACCGCGTGGTCACGGCCGGTCGTTGCCGTTGGCGGATCAAACGGGAAAACCACGACGAAGGAATTCATTCGGGCCGTGCTGGGCTCGGTGTTCGAAGTCCACGCGACGCCTGCGAATCTCAACAACAGGATCGGCGCTCCCCAGACCCTGCTGTCCATCGACGAGAACAAAGATATGGCCGTCGTGGAAGTCGGGACCAATGAGCCGGGGGAGATCGCCGCCCTTCGCGACATCGTTCATGCCGACATTGCGGCGATCACAACGGTGCAGGCGGAACACCTCGAAGGGTTCGGCGACCTGGACGGTGTGATCGCCGAGGAACTGTCGCTGTGCGATGACGTCGCGCTCGCCATTGTCCCGGCGGCTGAAGCTCGCGTCGTCGACGAAGCAAGAAAACGCGCACGCGCCGTGACCACGGCAGGACTCGAGAGCGGGGATGTGACGCCCGATGCGTGGGGTCTGGGCAACGACGGCTGCGGTTGGCTCCGTTTTGGCGATACCACCGTTCACGTTCCGATCCCGGGCGGGCACAACGCGGCCAACGCGGTGATCGCAGTGGCGGTGGCGCGGGCGTTCGGCGTCAGCGACGCTGATGCGGCGCGCGGGCTTGCAGGTGTCACCATCCCCCCGATGCGGTCCGCGGTGCGGGAGATCGGCGAGGTGCTGCTGGTGAACGACGCCTACAACGCCAACCCCGCGTCGATGATCGCGGCGCTCGACCTCCTTCGCGCCGTCGCCGGTGCGCGGCCCCAGGTTGCCGTCCTTGGTACCATGCGCGAGATGGGCGCGGCCGCGGATTCTCTTCACGACGACGTTGCGCGTGCGGCGCTGGCGTCCAGGGCGACCCTCATCGGCGCCGTCGGCGAGTTCGTAGCGGCGTTCAAACGCGTCGCCCCGAATGATCCGCGAATTGTAGGAACCGAAGATCCCGAACAACTGTGGCCGCTGCTCGAGCCACGGCTGGCGCCGAACGCGGCAATTCTCCTCAAGGCGTCGCGCGGCGTGCGTCTCGAGCGCCTCGTGCCGTTTGTGGAGAAATGGGCGTCTGAAGGGTCAGAGGGCCGAAGGGCCAAAGGGCCGTAGGGGAACTGACCTCGCGCGCTCTTCCTTCGGCCCTCCGACCCTCTGACCCTCCGACCCTTGCTCTACCACCTCCTCGTTCCGCTGTCCACGTACTTCACGCCGTTCAACGTCTTCCGGTACATCACGTTCCGGGCGGCGGGAGCGGCGATGACGGCGCTGCTCGTCGCGTTCATCGTCGGACCGTGGTTCATCAGGTGGCTGCGGCGAGGTGCGGTGGTACAGGTGGTCCGCGAAGGCACGCCGGACACGCATCAGGACAAGAGCAACACGCCCACGATGGGGGGCGTGATCATTCTCGCCGCCGGCATCATTCCCACACTGCTCTGGGCGGATCTGCAGGATCAGTATGTGTGGCTCGCGCTCCTCGCGACGGCGTGGATGGGCGGGATCGGGTTTCTCGATGATTACCTCAAGCTCCGCCAGAAGCGCGAAGGGAAGCGGAATGAAGGACTCGTCGAGCGCTACAAGCTCATTGGCCAGCTTACGCTTGGCATTGCGCTCGGTTTCTACCTCTGGAAACATCCGCTGAGCGTGCTTCCCGGCGCGTCGTCCACGCTGCCGTTTTTCAAGAACGTGATCATAGTTCCCATCGCGTCACTGGCGTTTCTGTATGTGGGCTTCGTGGCGTTTGTGCTCACGGGCACGAGCAACGCCGTGAATCTCACCGACGGCCTGGATGGACTGGCCACCGGGCTGAGCGCGATTGCGTTCGCCGCCTTTGCCCTGTTCGCGTATGTGCAGGGCCGCGTGGATGCGAGTGCGTATATGCAGCTCTTCTACTTCCGTGGCGCGGGCGAGCTGGCGGTGTTCTGTCTCGCATTTTTCGGCGCCACCGTCGGCTTCCTGTGGTACAACTGTTATCCCGCCCAGGTGTTCATGGGGGACACGGGGTCACTGGCGCTCGGCGGTGCACTGGGAGCGATGGGCATCCTGCTCAAGTCGGAGTTCCTGCTGCTCATCATCGGCGGCGTGTTCGTGCTGGAGACGATGTCCGTGATTCTGCAGCGCTACACATTCAAGTACCGCAAGGCGCGATTTGGCGTCGATTACGCGAAAGCGAACCGTCTTTTCTTGCGCGCGCCCATACACCATCACTTCGAGCTCAAGGGCTGGTCCGAGCAACAGGTGGTGACGCGGTTCTGGATCGTCGGGATTCTCTTCGCGTTCCTCGCACTCGCGACGCTCAAAGTCCGGTGACGTCCCGGTACGTTCCCGCCGGCGAAGTCGCGGTCATTGGTCTCGGGCGAAGCGGTCGCGCGGCGGCGCTGCTCCTCGCACAGCGCGGCGCGCGCGTGTACGCGTCGGACGGTGGCTCATCGGGCGCGATTCGTGATGCGGCGACGGCGCTCGAGGAACGCGGGATCACGGCACAGGCGGGCGGGCACGACCTCGCCCGCATCGCGCGGGCATCGCTGGTGGTGGTGAGTCCGGGCGTGCCTCCCGGTGCCCCGCCACTCGCGGCGGCGGACGCGGCCGGGGTGCCCGTCGTAAGCGAAATCGAGATCGCGCTCGATGCGCTCGGCCAGCGGCGCGTCATCGCTATCACCGGCACGAACGGGAAGACGACGACGACCGCGCTCACCGCGCATCTCCTGAGCGCCCTCGGGCATGACGCGGCCGCCGCGGGAAACATCGGGACGCCGCTCGCCACGTTCGCCCAGCGGCCAACGCCACCGTCCTGGTTTGCGCTCGAGATCTCGTCGTTCCAGCTGCACGACACGCCGGGAATCGCACCGGCGGTGGGTGTGCTCACGAACCTCACCCCCGATCACCTCGACCGCTACGCGCGGGTCGAGGACTACTACGCGGACAAGGCGCTCCTTTTCCGCAACGCGAGCGCTGAATCGACGTGGGTCTGGAACGCGGACAGCGAGCTCGTGCGGTCGATGGTCGCTGGTGTTCCGGGAACGCACCACACGTTCTCCCTCGAGCAGTCCGGCAGCGCCGCGGCCTACGAGCGGGACCGCGGAAGGCTCATGCTCTTTGGCGAACCGCTGCTCGACCGAGCGGACCTGTCGCTGATCGGCGATCACAACGTCGCGAACGCGCTCGCCGCGTCGCTCGCCGTGGCGGCCGCCGACCCCGCTCACCGCACCGTCGAGGCGCGTGCGCGCATCGCGGCCGGTCTCAAGTCCTTCCGTGCACTGGCACACCGGCTGGAGGTCGTGGGCGAGTTCGGCGGGGTGGAGTGGATCAACGACTCCAAGGCCACCAACGTCGATTCGGCCCGGGTCGCGATCGCCGGCATGACGCGGCCGACGGTGCTCCTCCTGGGCGGGCGTCACAAGGGGGAGCCCTACACGTCGCTCGCCGCCCCGATCCGCGACCACGTGAAGGCCATCATCGCGTACGGCGAAGCCGGGCCGACCGTCGAACGCGACCTCGCGGGCGTCGTGCCAATCGAGCGACTCGGGTCGTCCTTTGAGACAGTGATGGCGCGCGCCCGTGCGCTTGCGGTGCCGGGCGACGCGGTCTTGTTGTCTCCGGCCTGTTCGAGCTACGACATGTTCGACAACTACGAAATGCGCGGCGCCGAATTCCGCCGCCTCGCCGCGACGCGATAATGGCAGCGCCGGGAACGATTGTGCGTGACGCCGTCCGCTGGCGAATGGGCGTCGAGGCGCGTGCGCTCGTTATCGTGACGTCGGTCATGCTCGCGTTCGGGCTCGCGGTCATGTACAGCGCGAGCGCGTACGAGGCGATGATCGCGAATCGCAGCAGCGCGTTCTTTCTCGTGCGGCAGGTTGCGGGCGTCGTGCTCGGGGTGATCGCCTTCGCCGTCGCGGCGAAGCTCGACTCGGAGAAGTGGCGGAAATGGGCCTGGCCGGTGCTGTGGATTGCGCTCGTCCTCATGGCCGCGACGCTGCTGCCTGGCATCAGCGCAAGAACCTACGGCTCCAAGCGCTTCCTGTTCGGTCCGGGCGTGCAACCGTCCGAGTTCGCGAAGCTCGCGATTGTTGTGTGGGCGGCCATGCTCGTCGACAAGAAGGGTGAGGATGGGCTCCGCCGCCTGTCGAAGGGCGTCACGCCGTTTCTCGTCGTGCTCGGCGCGTTCGTCGTGATCGCGGTTCGCGAGCCCGACTACTCGGTCGCGCTGCACCTCGCGCTGCTCATGGGCGTGATTCTCTATGCGGGCGGCGCGCGGATCGGTCACTTCGTCTTTCTGGCGTTTGCGTCGATCCCGGGAATCTGGGCGGCGGCGCAATTCGAGCCGTACGTCAAGGCGCGCATCATCGCGTTCCTCAATCCCGCCGCGGCCGCGTCGCAAGACAAACTCTACCAGCTCACGCAGTCACTGGTGGCTGCCGGATCGGGCGGGCTCCTGGGCGTCGGCTTCGGACAGGGACGCCAGCAGTTCGGTTACATGTCGTTCCCGTACACCGATTTCATCGGCAGCGTCATCGCCGAGGAGTGGGGCTTGGTCGGCATCGCATTCGTGACCGGCCTGTTTGCGCTGTACGGATGGCTCGGGTTCCGGATTGCCGCTCAGGCGAGGAACAAATTCCAGCAGCTGGTGGCGATCGGCCTTACGGTGAACATTCTCGTGACTGCGTATGTTCATCTTGGAGTGATCATCGGACTGCTTCCCACAACGGGCCTCACGCTGCCGTTCATCTCGTACGGCCGCTCGAACCTTCTCGTCTCGCTGATGACGACGGGGATTCTCGTAAACATCGGGAGCCAGCGTGAGCGGCTCGTGGGAGTGAACGCAACGAATCCGATGGCCGTTCCGGCTCGGTGAGAGTCGTCTTCAGCGGCGGCGGAACCGGCGGACACCTGTATCCCGGCCTGGCCATCGCGCGCGCGCTCGTACGTGAACGGCCTGACGTCGTCCCGCATTTCGTCGGTGCGCAGCGAGGCGTGGAGCATCGCGTGCTGCCGTCGCAGGGCTTTGCGTACACGCTGCTCGACGTGCATCCGTTGTATCGCTCCAAGCCGTGGCAGAACTGGCGGACGGTTCGCGGGATCGTTTCCGGATGGCGCGGAGTGAGCGCGCTTGCGCGCGAGGAGCGTCCGGCAATCGTCGTGGGGACGGGGGGCTACGCCAGCGCCATCGCGCTCGCGTGGGCCGCACGCAACCACGTTCCGCTCGTGCAGCACGTGGGCGATGCATTCCCCGGGCTCGCGGCGCGGTTCTTCGCGAAGTATTCGCGCGAGTGCTATCTGGGATATTCCGACGCACAGAAACACATGCCGCCGGCCGGGCACTATGTCGTAACCGGCAATCCGATCGAACCTCCGCCGCGCGTGCGTCCGGATCGCGCATCGCTGCTCGCGCAGTGGCGGTTCGACGCGTCGACGCGCGTTCTGCTGGTGTTCGGCGGGAGCCAGGGTTCGCTGGCGCTCAACGAGGCCGTGGCCGGTTGGGTGCGCGGGGGGATTCCTGCCGCGTGGTCGGTGATCTGGGGAACTGGGCGCGCCTCGTACTCCAGGTTCGCGGCGCTCGAATCTCCGCGCGTGCGCGTGGCCGAGTACCTGTCGCCGATCGCCGACGCGTATGGCGTTGCGGATCTGGCGCTCGTCCGCGGCGGGACGATGGGGCTCGCCGAGCTCTGCGCGTGGAGCGTGCCCATGGTCATCGTGCCGCTGCCCACGGCGGCGGCCGATCACCAGACGTGGAACGCGAAGTCGCTCGAGGCTGCAGGCGCCGCGATCCATCTGCCGCAGCGCGAGCTCAGCGCTGCCCGCTTGAGCGACACGATCAGCGGCCTGGTGCGCGCACCCGAACGACTGGCCGCTCTCGGACAAGCGGCCGGGCGCCGCGCTCGGCCCGATGCCGCGGCCGACATTGCGCGCCGCATTGCGGCGCTCATCCCGGCGGCCGGCTGATGTCGCTTTTCGGCAGCGACGATCCCCGGCCGGTGCACTTCGTCGGTGTTGCCGGCGCAGGCATGACCGCACTCGCGGAGCTGTTCGTGCGCCGTGGCGTGAGCGTCACGGGCTGCGACGCGCACGCCGACGGCGCGGCGGACGTGCGCGCCCTTGGCGTGCGCGTATTGCAGGGTCATGATCCGTCGCACGTTGCGAATGCACGCGCGGTGGTCTACACGTCCGCGATCGAAAGCGGACACCCAGAGCTCGCGCACGCACGCGCGCTGGGCATTCCTGTAATGCGGCGTGCCGAGGCGCTCGCGGAATCCGTGCGCGACGGAAGGCTCATTGCCGTCGCCGGCACGCATGGCAAATCGACGACGACGGTGATGGTTGCCGAGGCGCTCGCATCCGCGGGCATGAATCCCACCGCGCTGGTCGGTGCGCGCATTCCGTCCTGGAACGGAAACTTGAGGCGCGGCGGCATGGATGTGTTCGTGGCTGAAGCGGATGAATACGACCGTTCGTTCCTCACGCTCGATCCGGAAACGGCAATCATCACGAACGTCGAAGCGGATCATCTCGACATCTACCGCGATCTCGACGACATCCGCGACGCATTCGCGGAGTTCGCGGAGCGCGCGCGCTACGTGGTGCTCTGTGCCGATGACGCCGGCGCAAACTCGCTTCCGCTGCCGCCGTCGGCGGAAATCCTGCGGTACGGAGTGACGTCGCCTGATGCGCGCCTCGTCGCCCGCGACATTCGCGCGGACATGGAGGGCGTGTCGTTCGGCGTTGTCTTCGACGGCGACGATATCGGACGCGTGAGAATCCCGCTCCCCGGCACGCACAATGTTCGGAACGCGCTGGCGGCCGTGGGCTCGGGGTTGCTGTGGGGTGCGACGTTGGAGCAGCTCGCTTCCGGACTGGAGCAGATGACCGGCGCCGAGCGCCGCTTCCAGCGTCTCGGAGATGGAGGTGGCGTGACCGTGATCGATGACTACGCCCATCATCCCACGGAAATCCGGGCCACTCTCACGGCGGCTCGCGCGCGGTATCCCGAGCGCCGGCTGGTCGCCGTGTTCCAGCCGCACCTGTTCACGCGCACGCGCGACCTCGCCACCGAGTTCGGGAGCGCCCTCGCCGAGGCCGACGTGATCGTGCTCCTCGAGATCTACGCGGCGCGCGAAGACCCGATCGAGGGCGTAACCGCAGGGCTCGTTGCCGACGCCGTCGGGCGGGCGGGCGGCCGGGTATCGTGGCGAGGGGAACGGGACGACGCCGCGGGGGCAATCGTCAACCTCATACGGCCCGGTGACGTCGTACTGACGCTTGGCGCCGGCGATATAACCAAGACTGGGCCGGAAGTGTTGCAGCGACTGGGGCCGAAGGGCCAAAGGGCTGACGGGCCGGAGGGAACGGCGTGAGCCGAAACGAGGACGCACAGTCCCCTGAATCAGAACCGCGACGCCCTCGCCGCGGCGTCTTCCGCGCGCTCGTCGTGTTCATCGCGGTCGTTCTCGTGGCGCTGGTGTCGCCGGTGGTGCTGCGCCACATGTCGTACTTCCGCGTGCGCCGCATCGAGGTGACGGGCACGCGGTACGTTCAGCCGAACGTGCTACTCGCCGTACTCGCGATCGATTCGACGAAGACCATCTGGGAAAACCTCGGTCCCCTCGAGGAGCGGGTGAGGCAGCACCCGCAGGTCCGCGATGCAAAGCTCTCGCGCAAGCTCCCGGGGACGCTCGTGCTCAAGGTGGTCGAGAACCTGCCGGTCGCGCTGATCACGACCAATGGCGGCCTGCAGCCGCTCGATCGCGGCGGCCACCGCCTCCCGATCGACCCCAGCCGGACGCACGTCGACCTCCCGATCGTGAGCCGCGCCGACACGATGGTTCTGCGTCTCCTCGACGGCCTCCGCGCCAGGGACCCGGCGCTCTTTGCACGGGTCAATGAAGTCCGTTGGGACGAAGGAAGGGGGCTGCGCGTCTTGCTGTCGGGGATGACCGTGCGCGCGTACGCCGACTGTACGCCGGCGCGCTTCGCGGAGATCATTCCGGTAGAGCAAGACCTCGCGCGCCGCGGACAGCGCGTGAGCGAGCTCGATTTGCGTTTCCGCGACCAGATTGTTGCCAGAATCGAATGAGAGAAGATCGTCTCGTTGCCGGCCTTGATATAGGATCCGCCAAGACCACGGCTATCATCGCCGAGGTCGTTGGCGATTTTCCGAAGCACCCGACGGTCAAGGTGCTCGGCGTGGGACAAACGCGCACGACCGGACTCCGGAAAGGCGTCGTCGCCGACATCGAGGAGAGCACCCGCTCGATTCAAAAAGCGCTGACCGACGCCGAACGCATGGCCGGTGCGCGCATTCCGGAAGTGTACGCGGGCATCGCCGGTGAGCACGTCGAAGCGATGACGTCGAAGGGCATCGCATCGGTGAACGGATCCGAGATCACGAAGGCCGACGTCGAGCGCGCCAATTCCGTCGCGCGCGCGCAAGCAATTCCTCAGGATCGCGAGCTGATTCACGCGATCCCGCAGGAGTACACGGTCGACCGCAATCTCGGGATTCGCGACCCGATCGGCATGATCGGCACGCGGCTCGAGACCGAGATGTATCTGGTCACGATCGGCGCGTCGCCAGCGATGAATCTTCGGCGCGCCGTCGAGCGCGCCGGCTACAAAGTGCGCGAGCTCGTGCTCGAGCCCCTCGCGAGCGCGCTGTGCGTGCTCACCGAAGACGAGAAAGAGCTCGGCGTGCTGCTCCTCGAGATGGGGGCGGGCACGACCGACGTCGCGGTGTTTCACGAAGGGAAAATCCGGCACCTCGGAACGATTCCGTTCGGCGGGTCGAACGTGACCAACGACATCGTGCACGGGCTTGGTGTGACTCAAGCCGACGCGGAACGGCTCAAGGAGCGCTACGGCTGCGCGTACGAGCGACTCGTGGCTCCGGGCGAGACCCTGCAGCTGCCCAGCACGGGCGCGCAGGGCGACCGCCAGGTGCCGCGCGAATTACTCGCGCACATCATCCACCAGCGCACGGAAGAAGTGTTCGAGCTCGTCCGCGATCACATCGAGGAGGCGGGGTTCCGGGGACGCCTGAGCGCGGGCGTCGTGCTCACGGGCGGCGCGGCCGCGATGCCGGGTACGTCGGAGCTGGCGATGGATGTGTTCGGCATCGGGGTGCGCGTGGGTTCGCCGTCGGTGAACCTCAGCGGGCTCACCGATTCAGTCGAGGCGCCGCGCTTCGCGACGGTTGTCGGACTCGCGCAGTACGCCGCCGGGCGCCTCGCACTCGGCCATGCCAGCGCCGGTGGCCGCCGTATCGGCGAAGCCCCGCGCCGCGTATCGCTTGGCGTGCCCAAGGTTGATGAGCTCGCCGGGCGGATCAAGAGTTGGTTGCAGGACTTTTTCTAGGGCTAGAGGGCTAGAGGGCTGGAGGGCTAGAGGGAGCTGCGTGGCGCTGACGTGGCGCTGACGCGCAAGGGCAACCCTAGCCTCATGCCCTTCCGATATTCCGACCTCATCGTCTGGCAGAAGTCCATGGACCTCGCGCGAGAGATATACCGTGTGACGGCTTCGTTCCCCGTTACCGAGCGGTACGGTCTGACGTCGCAACTTCGGCGCGCGGCCGTCTCCGTACCGTCGAACATCGCTGAGGGACACGGTCGCGCTTCAACAGGCGAATACCTGAACCAGCTCTCTGTTGCGCGCGGGTCGCTGTTTGAGCTCGAGACCATGATGCTTCTCGCGGAACAGCTTGAGTACGCGGACCCTGGCCGGGTTGCAAAGGCGAAGGCGCTCACCAACGAGATCGACAGGATGCTTGTTGGATTGCGGTCGAAGCTGGCGAGAAAGAAAAGAGGGCCGCCCTCTAGCCCTCTAGCCCTCTAGCCCTCTAGCCCTATTTTGCCATCCACCAGCTGGCCTTGATGAGGAAAATGTTGTCCGGCTTGGTGTCGAACAGCGCAGAGCGATCGCGCGCGAAATCAAAGTCTCCGATCGGGGCGGTGGCGCTCCGTTGCTGCGTCCACACGAAATAGAGCGTCGAGCCCGGCCGGTACTCCCAGCGGAACACTGCGCTCCCGCGCAGAGAACGGAAGTTGAAATCAGGATTCGAGAGCGAGAACGTGCTCGCCGGCCCGGTGCCATCGGGATCGATCGTGTAGCTCGTGACGCGTCCCTTTGCGTCCGTCACGGGCGCGATCGTGCCGACGTCCTTTCCGAACTCGCTGTACGCCGCGCGGCGTGGCGCGTTGAATTGCTTGAACGCCGTGTAATGGCCGCTCGCCAGGAACGGCTGCGCATAGATCTGCAGCGTCATCGTGGGCGAGAACGTGACGTTGAAGCGCGTGTCCAGCCCCACCTGCTTCTGAAAGATGTCGGCGAGCACGTACCGCTTGCCGTCGAAGTCAGCCGCGGTGGGATCGGCCACGCCGCGCACATACTGGAGTTTGCCGCGCGAGCTGCTGAACGACGGACCGAATGACACGTACATGCGCGTCGACGGCTGGAACGACGCGTTGAGGTTGAGATTCTGCCCCCAGCCCCCGTTGGTGCTCCTGTTGTAACTCGGATTGCTGCCCAATTGCCACTGCTTGCGCTGGTCCGTGGAGATGTTGCTCGAGAAGAAATCATTCCCGGCAACGCGCACGGACGGCCCGCCGCGCAGCAGGCGGTCATCGATCAGGTTGTCGGGGCGGTGAATGTAGAAACCGTTGACGTTCCAGAACTGCGGCGTCTGCGTCCCGACATACAAGTGCTGGTCGTAGTTGCTCGTGATGTCGCCGTCGAAATTGCGCTGCACCTGCGTTCCGCCGATCACGATCACATTGCGGTACCACCTGCCCGGTGTCGTCCACTGATACGCGAGGTTCGCGTTGTTCCAGATGTAGTCGGCGCTCGTGAGGAAGGAGTAGTCATTCGTTTCAAACCCCGGATTGCGGAAGTTCACCCCGGTTTCCCAGAGCCAGTTGCCGGCTTCCTTCGCAAGCCGCGCGTAGCCGCCGTACCCGCGCATCGACGTTGCGGTCGAGTCCAGCGCCGTCGCGAAGAAGCCACTGCTGCCCGGCTGTCTGTCCGGGCGCTGGTAGAAGCGCGCGCTCGACAGCTCCTTGTTGAGAATGGCGCGGCTGTCCCCCTCGACGTTCGACACGGCGACATTGCCCATGAACGAGTACGCGCGGCTCTTCCACGTGTACCGCCAGTCAGTGCCGAGGAGCTCCGCGTGCTTCGAGAGCCGCGGCTCGAATTCGGCGGGCAAGTCGCGCACGACGCTCGTGCCGATGGCGCCGATCACGAGATCGCCGCGCTTGTAATCCTTCTTGAGGCGCCCCACGAAATAATCCGCGAGTGGTTCGACCTCCTGCGTCGTGCGCGATCCGTCAGCGAGCTGCACGTCGGCCATCGCGCGACCGGTCACCGCGTTGAGCAAGCCGACCGTGTATCCCTTCGAGGTGCGACCGGTGATCTTGGCCGCGCCAAGGATGGAGCTCGCCTCGGGCACGTCGGCGTAGGGGCCCTGCGCGAATGCGAGATCCGCGCCCGTCGGCGCGCGTCCGATGCGGCGGGAGTAGAACGCCTGCAGAGAGGACACGTTGCTGCAGAAATAGCAGTTGAAACTTCCGTAGTTGAAGATGCCCGCGCCCGACACGAAGAAGGGGCGCTTCTCGGAAAAGAAAGTTTCGAACGCCGAGAGATTCACCACGGCCGGGTCGACTTCCACTTGCCCGAAGTCGGGATTGAACGTGGCATCGAGCGTGAGATTCGGTGTCAGCAAGTACTTGAGGTCGACACCGGCGCGGAGCGATTGATGCGAACCGTCGTGGAACGGATCGCCCGGCGTCGCCTGCACGTTGGCCGATTTTGTCATCGCGTACGGCAGGACCTCGAGATTGCGCGGATTGTGCGCAATGCGAATGCCCTCGAGATGGCCAAAGCGATTGGGTCCGCCGCTCTCGCTCCGGCCCCACATGGACCACTGGTCGGTTTCGTTGCGGCGCTTGATGTACCGGCGCACCTGCAGGCCCCATGTCTGCACGGAATCGCGCGAGAAACGAAGCTGGCTGAAGGGAATGCGGATCTCGACATTCCAGCCTTCGCTGTCGATCGACGTTTGCGCTTCCCACACCGGATCCCAGCCGTCGTCGCAACACGAGTTGCCGATCCCGATGAGATCGGTCTTGGAGCCCGACGGATTGACCTGGAAGAACGCGCGCCCCAGATGGTCGTGGAATCCGTCGATCACGATCTCGAAGTAGTCGGAATTGAAGAACGCGTCGCGACGGACGACGGTACTGGTAACACCGGAGGGTCCGAGGCGGTCGGAGAGTTTCGCCGCGACGTAGAGTGCCGATTCATCGTACAAGAACCGGACGTCGATCTTCTCGGTGGCGGGCGCATCGTGATCAGGGTCGAACTGTTTGAAATCCGTGATGGGTGTCGCGGATTTCCATGCCGCGTCATCGAGTTTGCCGTCGACGACAATCTGCCCGGACTTGAGCAACGCCACTGCGCTCGGCACGGGGATCGCGTGCGTGGTGTGCGTGGCATTCGCGTTGACCGGGAGATTCGCGCGCGGCGCCGTCTGCGCCAACGCGGGCGACGCAAGGAGTGACGCAATCACTGCGGCGGGCGCGAGGAAATGCGCGCGCAAATGCAAACGCAGAATCGACATGAACGGGGCAGGGATGAAGGTGAGCTTCCAATCCGATTCCCGTTTGATACGCCTGCACTGGCGACAGTTGGTTCAGTTTTTTGTATGAATCACGCTCCGGCACGCGCGTGATTCGCTTCGTCCCGTCCGAAGAAAAAAAGTCGAAAGTTTTCGGATGTTGTCGCGGGTTACTTGAGTGGCGGCGGCTTGCGGACCCTGGTCGCCTGCTCGAAATCGTACGCGAGGCCGATGAGTGTACCTTCGCTGTACGCGCGTCCGAAGAACGTGACGCCGGCAGGGAGCGTGTTGCCGCGTGTGTATCCCATCGGAACGTTGATCGCGGGGAAACCGGAGCGCGGCGAGTAGACCTGACTGTTATCGCCGGCTGCGCCGGAGTTGTTGAGGTCGCCAATGAGGCGCGGCGGATTCGACCACGTGGGATACACGAGCGCGTCGAGCTTCAGCGTGTCCATCGCCGTCACGATGGCGGTGCGAAAGCGCTCGCGATTCGCGACGAAGCTCTGGCATCCCTCCGCGCTCGGCGGCACGCTGTCGCGTTGCGCCGCCTGCAGTCGCTGAAACGCGAGAGGGTGGTATGCCCCCGATCGCATGATCGCGTCGATGGTTTTCACGGGCGCCCCGTCGCCACGCTTGGCGAAATAGGCTTCGAGATCGTACTTGAACGAGCCGCAGCTTCCGCCTCGCCCGCCGCTGCCGCCGCCGCGACCAGCCTGGGGCTGCTGGATGTTGACCGAATCGACGATGATCGCGCCCTGCGCTTTCATTGCGTCGAGCGCGCGCATGAACACGGCGACGACTTCGCTGTCCGCTGACGACCGTTCGTAGGCCTGGCGCAAAATGCCGATGCGCGCGCCCTTGAGCGCGCCGCGCTTCACGAACGCGTTGTAGTCCGGCTCGCGGTGTCCGCGGCTTTCAGCGGTGACCGAATCCGCGGGGTCTTCGCCGGCGATGACGTTGAACACGGCGACAGCGTCGGCGACCGTGCGAGCCATGGGCCCTGCGATGTCAGCAGTGTTCGAGAGCGGAACCACGCCGGCGCGCGACGTGAGCCCCATGGTGGAGCGGATGCCGACGAGGGCGTTGTGCGACGACGGCCCGCGAATGGAGTTGCCGGTGTCGCTGCCCAGTCCCACTTCGCCTTCGTTCGATGCCACTGCCGCCGCTGTGCCCCCGCTCGATCCCGCGGTCACGCGCGAAAGATCGTACGGGTTGCGCGTATATCCGGGGAGAATCGAGCTCACCGTCTCGAGCGGAGAGAACGCCCACTCGTCCATGTTCGATTTCGCGAGGACGATCGCGCCCGCCTCGCGCACCCGCGCGACCTGCGTGGCGTCCTGGTTCGGAATCCAGCCCTTGAGGGCCAATGAGCCAGCGGTCGTCTGCAGATCTCTGGTCTCGAAGTTGTCCTTCACGATCATCGGGATACAGTGCAGCGGCCCGACGAGCCCGCCGCTGGCGAATCGCTTATCGAGCGAATCGGCGACGGCGAGCGCCGCGGGGTTGAGCGTGATGAGCGCGTTGATGGCCGGACCCTTCTTGTCGATCGCTTCGATCCGGTCGAGATAGCTTCGCACCAGCGCGTGGCACGTCAGCGTGTGCGCGCGAAAGGCCGCGTGCACCTGCGCGATCGTGGTCTCCTCCAGGCGGAAAGGAGCCTGGGCAGAAGAGCGGACCGACAGAACGGTCGAGAGAACGAGAGAACGGGACAGGGAGAGGCGCATGGGCCGCGATGTTCAGGGGGCGTGATCTTACTATCCGCTAACGTAGTTCGCGAGCCAATAGATCACAAATATTAGGCGCGGCGGCGCGCGGGTGGAGAATCGGGGCGCCGTGTACCCTCCGCCTGACTGCTTCGTCCTACTTATGTCCTTCCGCGCGTGTATTTTTCCGCGCACGGCGACCGTAACACAGAGTCACTCCGGAGTAACCGAGACGATGATCTTCGAATTCGAAGAGACCGTCACTCAGAACGCCCGCATGAAGGTGGTGGGCATCGGCGGCGGCGGCGGCAATGCCGTCAATCGCATGATCGATGAGCAACTCGTCGGCGTCGAGTTCATCTCGGTCAACACCGACGCACAAGCGCTCCTCAGTTCGAAGTCCGACGTCAAGATTCAGATCGGCCGCAAACTGACGCGTGGACTCGGCGCAGGCGCGCGCCCGGAGATCGGCCGCCAGGCGATCGAAGAGAACCGCGAGGACGTGCTCAAGGCGCTGCAGGGCGCCGATCTTGTGTTCGTCACGTGCGGCATGGGTGGCGGCACCGGCACCGGTGCAGCACCGATCGTCGCCGAGCTCGCGAAGGAAGCCGGCGCGCTCACGGTTGGCATTGTCACCAAGCCGTTCCTGTTCGAGGGCCGGAAGCGCATGCGGCAGGCGGAAGGCGGCATTGCCGAAATGCGCAAGCACGTCGACACGATGATCGTCGTTCCGAACGAGCGCCTCCTCGCCGTGGTGGGCAAGGGTATTCCGTTCCAGGACGCGCTCAAGAAGGCCGACGAAGTGCTGCTGCACGCGACCGAGGGCATTTCGTCGATCATCTCCGTCACGGGCCTCATCAACGTCGACTTCGCCGACGTGCGCACGGTGATGCAGGGCGGAGGATCCGCCATCATGGGCACGGGCATCGGTCGCGGCGAGAATCGCGCGATCGACGCGGCCCAGCAGGCCATCTCCTCGCCCCTCCTCGACAACGTGTCGATTGCGGGCGCCCGCGGTGTGCTCATCAACATCACCGGCGGCCAGAACGACATGGGCCTGGGCGAGGTCACGCAGATCTCCGAGATCATCAAGGATGCCGTCGGCGAGGAATCCGAGATTATCTTTGGTGCGGTGCCGGAGCCGGCAATGCAGGGCGAGATTCGCGTGACGGTCATTGCGACCGGGTTCGATCACGCGGACGTCGTGCCTGTGCAGCCGATCCAGCGCGCGGGGGGCGTGCCGGTGATTCCGCTTCCGGTTCAGCGTCAGGCGCGTGCAGCGGCGGCTCCGCCGCAGCCGCGCCAGTCGCAGACCGGTGAGCGGCCGTCGGCTCCGCGTCCCGCGCGGCCTCCGGCGGAGCTCAACGACATGGAGATTCCAACGTTCATCCGGAGACAGATGGATTGAGGGTCCGGCTCGCTCGCGTCGCGCTGTTTGGCGTCGCGGCGCTGATTGCGTGGTATGCGCTGCACAGAACGGCGCCAGTCGCCCCCCGGCCCGCGGAGCTCTTTGAAGCCCCGCGGGCCGACGTGTCGTGGCATCACTCGGAAACGCTGGGAAACGGCGAGAACTTCAGCACGCTCATGCACCGCGGCGGAGTGGATGATGCCGCCGCGCGCGCGATCCTCGGCGCGGCGCGGACCATTGATCCCCGGCGCATGCGCATTGGAATGCCCGTGGAATTCGTCGCCGACAGCGCGGGCCTCGCGCCGCGCGAAATCGTCTTCAAGCTTGCGATCGACTCACTGCTCCGCGTGACGCGTGACTCGTCGGGCAACTGGACGGCGACGCAGGAGAATCTTCCATGGATGACCGACACGGTAGTGATGCACGGTGTGGTGCCCGAGGGAGGCGCGCTGCGAACGGCACTGGCGCATGGCGCCGAGGCGATGTTTCCGGGAAGCGCGCGCGAGCCGCTGTTTGGTGCGGTCGCGAGCGTATACGACTACCGCGTCGACATGAGCCACGATCTCCGCGCCGGCGACTCGGTCAGCGCGCTTGTCGAAC
>DASRAP010000090.1:0-3601 GCA_035638155.1 Gemmatimonadaceae bacterium
TTCAGCTCGGCGATCGCATCGGGCTCGATCGTGTGCATTCCGATGTAATGATTGAGCCCGTTGATGCTCTGAAGATCTCCCTCCTTCGCACCGGTGACGGTGTTCACGCGAATCAGCATTCCGAGTCCCTCCGGATACTGCGGCGCGATGAGCGAGATTCTCCAGAGCGGCAGGGCGTACGCCGCGCCCATGATGAGCGCGGCGATCGCCACCGTAATGCGAACGGACCTGGTCACGGCAGTGTCCTCTATTTGGTCGGCGCGGCCTGCGGTCCCTTCGACAGGGTGCCGGTCAGCGCGACGTTGCTTCCCGGCGCGGACACCCGGACGTATCCCTGCATTTCCTGGTGCAGCGCCGAGCAGAAGTCGGTGCAGTACATCGGGAACACGCCGACCTTGGTCGGGACCCAGCGCAGCGTGCGGGTTTCCCCCGGCATGACCAACAGCTCGCCGTTGCGGTTGCCCATGATGGCGAAGCCGTGCGGGATGTCCCAATCCTGCTCGAGATTCGTGACGTGGAAGAGCACGGTATCGCCGAGTTGTACGCCTTCGATGTTGTCCGGCGCGAAGTGCGAGCGAATGGCGGTCATGCGCACGTGCACGATCTTCCCTTCCCGGCTTACGCCCGTCTCACGTTCGGCGCGCGACACGTTCGCGTTCTTGTTGTCGACGAGCTTGAAGAACTTGACCTGCCGGTCCTTGATCTTCGACGCAAGGATCGCGTTGCCATAGTGCGGCTCGCCTTCCGTCGGGAAGTCGAGGAGGAGCTTCATCTTGTCGCCGGTGATGTCATAGAGCTGCGCGCTCTGCGTGAGCTCCGGGCCCGTCGGGAGATAGCGATCCTTGGTGATCTTGTTCATCGCGATCACGTACTTCCCGTTCGGCTTGCGCGTCCCGCCACCTGGAATCATGAGGTGGCCGATCGAGTAGTACGTCGGCACGCGGTCCACGACTTCCCACGTGCCGAGCTTCCACTTCACGATCTCGGACGAGATGAACATGGACGTGTAGGCGTAGCCCTTGCCGTCGAACTCGGTGTGGAGCGGGCCGAGGCCCGGATTCTGCACTTCACCCGCGAGCGTCGACTGATACTTGAGCACCGGAATGCCTTCGAAGTCGCCTTCGAATTCCTTGTTCGCGATCGCCTTCTGCATCTTGGAGAACGAGTGCACCGGAATCACCGACGCGAGCTTGCCGCCCGCAGTGATGTACTCGCCCGTGGGATCCACGTCGGCGCCGTGCGGCGACTTGGGTGTCGGCAGGAAATAGATGGCCCCCTCGCAATCCTTTGGGCTCACCTGGAACACGTTCGAGATCTTCTCCGACTTCGCCGTGCGTGTGAACTCGTCGATCGTGTTGTGCATGTACTCGGCGGGCGCCTGCTTGCCCTTGCCGGCCTTTACGCACGCTTCGACGGCTTTCCAGTTCACCGCCGCCATGAAGTCCTTGTCGTTCTGCGACGCGTTGGCTTCGAGCAGCGAGTTGGCCTGTTCCGTGTTGTACGTGGTCAGGAACATCCAGCCATGGCTCACGCCTTTGCCGGCGCGCGCGAGATCGTAGTTGAATCCCGGGACGACGAGCTGGAATGCGACGGCCATCTTGCCGGGTTCATCGGCCTTGATGAACGAGATCTGGCCTTTGAAGTATTTCTTGAAATCGGCGATCGGCACGTCGGCGTTGGGCACCGGGACGGAGAAGCGCGTCGATGCGACGACGTATTCCGTATTCTCGGTCACGAATGGCGAGCCGTGGTTGCCGCCTGCGTTCGGAATCTCGAGGATTTCCTCGGTTTCCATGCGCGCGAGGTCGATGCGCGCAATGCGCGGCGTGTTGTTGCCGTTGATGAAGAGCCAGCGGCCGTCGTCCTCACCCTGCGTCTGCGAGAGCGCGGTGTGGTGGGAATCATCCCACGGAACGAATCCGTAGGATGTATTGAGCATCGGCTTCGTTTCTTCGTTGTAGCCGTAGCCGTTTTCCGGATACTGCGAAAAAACCGGAATCGTCTTGAGCCGGCGTCCCGACGGAAGTCCGTACACGCTGACCTGCCCGTTGAAGCCGCCCGAGAAGAACGCGTAGAACTCGTCGTAGCTGCCGGGCGCAACGTAGACGCGTTGCGCAGCGTCTCCCGACGCGAGCGATGCCGTGCCCTGGCGGGACGCGCACGCGTATGCAATGGCGAGAACGGCGATGATGATGGCGATGCCGGTGGGCACGCGAGGAAAGCGGCGGGAAGATTCTGTTCTGCTCATGGTGCGCCTCAGCGCGGAAGTGGCATGACAGGTTGAGCGGCGCGGACGATCGAGCTCCGCGCCCTGCTCTTATCTTGCGGCTGCAATACCAGTTTTTAAGTCAGCGCGCCCCCGGCAAATCGTCGGCACCTTCCCGGCGGACAGTCGGCGCTTCCCCGACGCACGAGCGCCGCGGAAAGGACGAGGTTGGAAGGGTTCTCTCGTTCTCCCGCTCTCTCGCCCTCTCGCTCTTCTCTGTTGTGAAGCTCACCCGCCACACCGACAACGCCCTCCGCTGTCTCACGCTCCTCGCGCTCGAGCCCGGCCGCGCGATCACCGTGGGCGAGATCGCGCAGCGCATGCACATGTCTGCGGACCACCTGTTCAAGGTGGTCGGGCGACTGGCCGAGCTCGGCTACGTGACGACGACGCGCGGGCGGCAGGGCGGCGTGCGCCTCGCGCGCGCCGCCGCCCAGATCAGGATTGGCCGCGTGGTTCGCGAGACGGAGGAAGACTTCGCGCTGGTCGAATGTTTTTCGGCGGACGAAACGCAGTGCCCGATCGCCCCCGCGTGCGTGCTCGCGACATCGCTCGATCGCGCGTTGAAGGCGTTCTTCGGAGTACTCGACGAAATTACCCTCGAGACACTCGTCCAGCAGCCGCGGCGCCTTGAGAAACTGGTCAGGAACAGGTGACGGTTTACGCTTTACGCTTTACGCTGAGCGCTAAGCGCCAAGCGCCAAGCGCCAAGCGCCAAGCGCCAAGCGCTACTGCAGCCGATACGCCTTCGCTGCATTCTCCCGCAGTACCATTCGCGCGAGCTCCTTGGCGCGAGCGAGCGTGATCTCGCCGTCACGCATCATCCCGCCGAGCGCTTCGGTGAGCGCCACGCGCGCGTTGTGCGACGCAACCCACGCGACCTGTTCCCAGCCCTGCGCATCGCCGCCATCGAAGGCATCCGTGCCGAACAGGACTTTCTCGGGCGAATCCGCGAGCCATTTTCTGAGCGCGAATGCCATCGCCCCCGGCTCGGCCAGTACGTCCATGAGTGAAATGTCCGCGTAGACGTTCGGCTTTTCGAGGAGTCCCATCGTTTCGTCAACGCGGGGCCAGCCGCCGTGCACGATCACGAAATTCGTTCCGTGCAGCGTGGAGTCATTGAACGCGGACTCGAGCTGGTGCGGCGCCGCGCCTTCCGGGGAATAGAACGCGCCGAATCCTTCGGCCGAATGGATCTGCACGGCGAGACCGTTCGCGCCGGCCATCTTCGCAATCGCGCGAAAGAGATGATCCTCGAGCAGCGTGTACTCCGCGTGCGTGGGCGTCCCGCCGTTCACGTACCGCGCGTAGACCGCGCGCGCCTGATTCGCCTCG
>DASRAP010000091.1:0-18643 GCA_035638155.1 Gemmatimonadaceae bacterium
AAGCCGGTACGCTCGTCAAGCGACTCAAGGCCGAAGGCGACGTCGTGCACGTTGACGAACTGCTCGGCCAGATGAACGAAGGCGCGGCAGGCGCCGCACCAGCTGCGTCCGCTCCCGCCGCAGCCGCCCCCGCCCCCGCGAAACCGGCGCCGGCACCCGCGGCACCAGCGTCACCCGCAGCGCAGCCACAACGCGTCGCTCCCTCAGCGCAGCGCATGGCCGACGAGCAGGGGCTTTCGCTCGCGGGCGTGCAAGGCACAGGACGCGGCGGCGTCGTTTCGAAGCCGGATGTGATCGAACAGAGCGTTGAGCGCAAAGCGCCAAACGCCGCTGTTCCCTCCAGCCCTCCAGCCCTCCAGCCCTCCAGCCCTCGTTCCCCCGGCGCCCGCGAGACGCGGGAAAAGATGTCCACCCGGCGAAAACGCATCGCCGAGAATCTTCTCCAGTCTCAGCTCTCCACGGCGCATCTCACGACGTTCAACGAGATCGACATGAGCGCCGTGATCGCGATTCGCGAGAAGCACAAAGAGCGGATCGAGAAGGAGCACGGCGTGAAGCTGTCGTTCATGCCGTTCTTCGCGAAGGCCGCGGTGCAGGCGCTCAAAGCATTTCCGGTGGTGAACGCGCAGATCGACGGCGACGCGATCATCTACAAGCATTACGTGAACCTCGGCATTGCCGTCGCGAGCGATGCGGGGCTCGTGGTGCCGAACATCAAGGACGCGCAGGACAAATCACTGCTCGACCTTGGCCGTGAGATTGTCGTGCTCGCGAAGAAAGCGCGCGACATCAAACTCACGATGGATGATCTGACCGGCGGCACGTTTACCATCACGAACGGCGGCACGTTCGGATCACTCGTGTCGACGCCGATCATCAACTACCCGCAGGTGGGCATTATCGGGCTGCACAAGATCCAGGACCGTGCGATGGTCGTGAACGGCCAGGTGGTGGTGCGTCCGATGATGTACGTGGCGCTGTCGTACGATCACCGGATCATCGACGGACAGCAGGCCGTGCTCTTCCTCGTGAAGGTGAAGGAACTGATGGAAGATCCTGCTGTCATGCTGCTCGAGTAGGCTCGTTTAACGCGTTGTAGTTCCAGCTGAGCTAGGGGGCGATTAGTCGCCGCCCACTCGACGCAATACCGTCGCTGCACACGATCGTAACAGCCGTCCCGGACGCCGCGAGGACGCGCATCTGCGAACCCCGCGCAGTGCCGAGCAGTGCGCCCGTGCTTGCGTCGCGCACGAGAATGCCGCGCGCGTTTGGATCCGCGCACGACACCTCGAGCATGCCGTCGGTCATGCGTCGCGGTACGGCATCCATCGGCGCGCGCAGCGCGGCCGGCACAATGTTTCGCACCTGTCGCGCGACGCCGCGCGGACCGCGAACCTCGACACTCGCGAGCGCGTTTTCTGTGGCCGTCGAGACCGGCACCGTGAATCCGAAGTGCTGGGCGTTCGGCGCGTGATCGATCGTGGCGGGGGTGAAGTCGTACGCGAAGAGCACACGCCCGTTCCCGTCGAATCCCTGCAAGCGGTACGGTCCGCCGCGCTCGGGTTGTGAAGGGCGCGCGTCGAGCGTAAAGACCGGGCGAATGGTCACCGTGCCGTTCGTGACGGCGCCGGTGATGAGGAGCGTGCGAGTGACGGGCGCCGCAAGAGCGGCAGCGCGCGCCGTCTCCGCAGCAAGCGTAGTACCGCGGAAGTTGAGCACACCGCGATACGTGTAGTCGCTCACCCAGTTCACGCTGCAGTATCCCATGATATCCCCGTCGGTCGACGGCATCAGGACTGGCGCCGAGGAACGTCCCGCCGTCCACGCACGCACGTCCCAACCCGTTACGCCGGTGGTTCCGCCCGAGTACGGATACGCTGGGTCTGGCCCCGGTGCGCCGCCGCAGGGCGAATGACTGCGTCCGAAATTGTGGCCGAGTTCGTGGGCGACGGTCTCGCGCGTGAACGCGGGGTTGTTCGCCCATCCGAGACTCGTCACGACCGCCGTGCGGGTGAATGGGCCCGATGCCGTGCCGGAAAACGGTACGTACGCGACGCCGCCGTTCGTCGTGTATGTGAATCCCGGAGGCGGGAGGACGACGCCGACCCAATGCACCGATGGATCGGCGTCCAGCATACGTGCATTGTCCAACTCCTGGAGCAGCGGCGTCCAGAACGCCAAAAGATCTCCGCCGGTGGGCGCCGTACCGAACGAGAGCGATGTTGTCTGCGCCGTCCCCACTGTTGTGGTGAGCGCGCCGAGGGGATGCAAACTCTGCAGCGTTTGGATGTACTGCGCAGTGTTGCCGTTCGTGACGTTACCAGTGGTGTTGTTGTGCGCAGTAAGCACGATCGGCACGAACCGAATGCGCAGCGCGGGTACGTTGACCGTGCTGAGCATCGTGGTACCGCTCGAGGGTAGCGCATCCTGCGCGGCGCCCCCCGCGGCAGACGTGCGGACGAGCTGCCAACGCACCCCGGCTGTGAGCGCCGACGCTGGCAGGCGGAATTGCACCGTCGGAGAAGCGAACGCTGGAGTGGACGAGAGCGCGGCGCTAACCGCTGCGGTATCCGCACGAGTCATCGTCCCGCCAGCGTCGAACAGGTGAAGCACCATCGTGGTGGCCGCCCCGACGGGTGCCAGCAGAACGTTGACGACTGCGCCGTTACCGCCCAGCACCATCGGGATCGAGCCGTCAGCGGCTTGGGTCGCTTGCGAGAATTGCGCGTCGATGATCGAAGACTGCACGAGCAGCGGCGCCGTCCCCGTGACGTCGCCAACGGTCGCAGTAACGCGCGTCTGACCAACTGACAGCGCCGTCACGACACCAGCCGACGTCACCGACGCAATGGCGGGATTTTCGACTGACCACTGAACTTTCCGGCTGGTGATCTCCTTGCCCTTGTCGTCCGCGAGCGACGCACTCACAGTCGCCGTGGAAACCGGAAGCAGCTTCGACAGCGTCAGCGTGATCGACGCCGGAGCCACGCTGACCGCAGCAACGGCCGGTCCGGTGGACTCCTTGCATGCGCTCACTCCAATGAGCGCGACGAGAAGCCCGGGCGCCGCCGTGCGGCGTACGATGCGAAATGACATGCGCCTGTTCAGATGCTGATGACGACTTTTCCGAACTGTTTCCCGCTCTCCAAATGCATCATCGCGTCCCTGCCCTTCTCAATGGGAAACACTGAATCAACGACAGCCGAGAGCCGCCCTTCCCTCAGCTCGCGGGCCACGGCATCGAATTCGGCGTCATTGCCCATGGTCGAGCCCATCAGGTCCCACTGATTCCAGAAGAGACGGCGGACATCCGTTTCCACCATGGCGCCGCTCGTGCCGCCGCACGTCACGAGACGGCCGGCGCGGCCGAGGGCCACGAGCGAGGTCTTCCAGGTCGCTGACCCGACGGAATCGATGACGACCGTGACGCCGCGCTTGCCGGTGCGCGCGCGAATCTCCTTGCCGACATCGACGGCCCTATGGTTGAGCAGCTCGTCCGCGCCGAGCGCACGCGCACGCGCGAGCTTCTCGTCACTCGAGCTCGTCACCCACACGCGAGCCCCGATCTGCTTGCAGATCGCGAGCGATGCGAGCGCGACACCGCCTCCAATACCCCAGATGAGCACATCATCGTCTTTCGTGACGCGCGCCCGGCTCACACACATGCGCCACGCCGTGAGCGTGGAGAGCGTGTACGCGCCGGCGACATCATCCGGTACGGACACTGGAATTGCGCGCACGTTCTTCGCGGGCACACACACGTATTCGGCGATGGTGCCCGGGAGATGCTCGCCGAGCACTTTGAATCCCGGCGAGAGTGGTTCCTCACCGCGCCGCGTGTACTCGTCCTCGGCTGTCGCGACACCCGCGTTCACGATGACACGATCGCCTTCACGCACGGCGTAACGCGTGGGCAAGCCGGCGCCGACCGCGTCGACGGTGCCGGCAGCGTCCGAGCCGAGAATGAAGCCCGGCGTGATCGTGGCACCCGGCAACCCGCGGACCACCCAGAGATCGAGATGATTGAGCGCCGTCGCCGCGACCTTGATGCGGACTTCGCCGAACTTGGGTTCCGGCTTCGGCACGTCGCGTACCTCGACCTGGTCGAGGGCGCCGTGCGCGGAAATCGTCAGCGCCTTCACGTCCGCGTCCCCCGCTCGGCGTCAAAGAGCACCGATCGTTTGCATTTCGGGCACATCAGCCACTCGCGGGTGCGCCGGTAGCCAAGCCCAAACGAGCCGCCGGTAATCGGGCGTTCACGCATGGCGACGTGGCAGCGCGGGCACGTCGCGGATCCGGTTGTCCGCCACGCTTCCCGCACCGCCAGCTCTTCCTGGTCCGTGTAGCGGGCTGATTCCGTCATCACTCCAAATATCGTTAACCGCAACGCGGAGAAAGGAGAACGCGGAGATTTCGCGGAGAACTTCTTTGGGGGTTGTCCTGATCAGAGCTCGATTGGGCTGTTCACCCGGACCGTTCTGGCGCTTTCCAACCATTGACGATTCGCTTTATGCCATCGCGTAGCCGGAACTCGCCAAAATTGAGCAGCAATCCCCGGTCATAGCCACCGAGGCGCAAATACGACAGCAGCTGCGCGCTGTGAACGGGTGCCAGCTTATCGACCGACTTCACTTCGACAACAACTGCACGCCGAACAACCAGATCGAGACGGTACCCCACGGGAAGGGCTCGGCCATGGTAGTGAACCTTCAGCGGCACCTCGCGCTCGAATTCCAGGCCGTTTTCCGAAAGCTCGACGACCAGGCTCTCCGAATACGCCGATTCAAGAAGGCCCGGCCCCAGGGCTGTGTGTACGCGCAAGGCACAACCGATGATCAGATTGGTCAGCGGCTCGCTTTCGCTGTTCAACAAGTGTTGATCTCCGCGCATCTTCGCGCCCTCCTTTCTCCGCGTTGCGGTTGAAGAGACGGACGATACGCAAGACTAGATTTCAGTACATCACCAGTCGAACGCGAACAGAATCGAAATGCCTCACATACCAGCAGATGTCGTCATCATCGGTGGCGGGCCCGGGGGATACGTCGCCGCGATACGCGCCGGGCAGCTCGGGCTCTCCACCGTCTGCGTCGAGATGGAGAAGACCTTGGGCGGCACGTGCGTCAATGTCGGATGCATTCCCTCGAAAGCGCTGCTGCAGTCCTCGGAGCAATTCGAGTTCGCAACGCACCACGCCGCCGAACACGGCATCGTGATCGCGGGGATCGGCGTCGACCTCGCGCGCATGATGAAGCGCAAGGACGACGTCGTTGGCCAGAACACGAAAGGCGTCGAGTTCCTCTTCAAGAAGAACAAGGTTACGTGGGCGCGCGGAAAGGGCACGCTCAGGAAGGACAATGTCGTCGAGGTCGCCGGCGCCGACGGGACGACGGAGACGTACCAGGCAAAGAACGTCATCATCGCGACTGGTTCCCTGCCGATCGAGCTTCCCTTCCTCAAGTTCGACGAGCAGCGCGTGCTCTCGAACATCGGCGCGCTGAAGATTCCCGAGGTGCCGAAACACCTTGTCGTCATCGGCGGCGGCGTCATCGGCCTGGAGCTTGGATCCGTGTGGCGCCGGCTCGGCGCGAAGGTCACCGTCGTCGAGTTCATGCCCACGATTCTGCCCGGGAACGACGATGACGTCGTGAAGGAAGCGACGCGCGTGTTCAAGAAGCAGGGACTCGAGCTTCGCACCGGCACCAAAGTGGTTGGAGCGGAAGTGCGCGCCGACGGCGTGCGCATCGACGTCGAAGCGAATGGCGCGAAGGAATCGCTCGACGCCGACTACGCGCTCCTCTCGATCGGCCGGAAACCGTCACTCAGCGGCATCGATGCGGCCGCACTCGGACTCACGCTCGGCAAGCGCGGCGAAGTGGTCGTCGATGCGCAGATGCGGACCAACATTCCGAATGTGTACGCGATCGGCGATTGCGTGGGCGGCAAGCTCCTCGCGCACAAGGCCGAGGACGAAGGCGTCGTCGCCGTGGAAGTGATCGCGGGAAAACCCGCGAAGATGCACTATCACACCGTGCCCGCCGTCGTGTACACATGGCCCGAAGTTGCGACCGTTGGCTACACGGAGAAGGAGGCGAAGGAGGCGGGACGCGAGATCAAGGTCGGCAAGTTCCCCTTCACCGCCAACGGGCGCGCGCGCACAATGGGAGAGACCAGCGGCTTCGTGAAATTCGTCGCCGATGCGAAGACCGACGAAATCCTCGGGTGCCACATGATCGGCCCGAACGTGTCGGAGTTACTCGCCGAGGTCGTGCTGGCGATGGAATTCCGCGGGACGACGGAGGACATCGCGCTCACCTGTCATTCACATCCGACGCTGAACGAAGCCACGAAAGAAGCCGCGCTCGCTGCGCTCGGCAGGGCTATTCACATCTAGACTGCTGGAACGACAACGCGAACTACGCCAGGTACCGCTCGCGGAAGAGCGAGACGTGGTGCTGGCAGTGACCGGCACATTTGAACGCCAGCGCGCGCACGGTCACCGGGTAATTCGACGCGGTCCCTCGCCGAGCCCACGCGTCGGCCGGGAGTCCGCTGAAGAGCGCCACCGTCGCCGCGCGTGCGGCTGAGAACTCGTCCAGCAACGAGCTCAGCCCGCGATCGTTCGCGCCCGAGAGCGGCACCCAGTCGTTCTGCTCGAATCCTGCAAGCGGTGTCACGTCGCCGCGTCCGATTCGGAGTGCGCGGTAGGCGAACACACGCTCGGTGTCGATCACGTGCAGCAGGCTTTCGGAGAGCGTCCACTTGCCGGGCGCATACGCGAACTGCGCACGGTCAGCTGGTATGTTCGCGAACAGCGCACGCACCTCGTCGCCTTGCGCGGTAAGGATCTTCAAGATGTCGCCCTCGGCGACCTTCGCGATGTACTTCTCGTAGTAGGGCGCGTATTCGTCCGAGGCGGGACGGATGGTGGTGTGCACGAAAGGGCTGGAGGGCTAGAGGGCTGGAGGGCTAGAGGGGAACGGCAAACTACGCGGCGGGAAAACAAAAAGGCTGGTCCACTCGCGTGAACCAGCCTTGCGTCCCTCCAGCCCTCTAGCCCTCTAGCCCTCTAGCCCTTAGTCGTCTTTCACGACCGGAGCGTCCAGCTTCTCCATGATGATCGCGTCGAGTCCGCGCGGCGTGTGGACGCGGTGGCGGCGCTCCGTCTCCTGGTTCACCTTCGCCCAGAAGCGGACGTGCTTCTCAGCGTCGGCGGTGCCGAGCTCGGCTGGCGGAATCTGTTCGCCGTCGAGCCAGCGGTGCACGGATTCCGGTGCGGGCATGACCGGGACCGCCGTTTCCGGCGTGTCCGGCTGCAGTGAACCAGAGGCGTGCGCGGCCGGAGCTTCCGGCTCGCGATGCGGATCAGTGTTGTGAGCCATCACGAATACTTCTCCTCTAACAGTGCCTGGAGCGCTTCGCGTGCGCGGTGGACGCGCATTTTGAGTGCGCCAACCGTCGTGTTCAGCAACTCCGCCATTTCCTCGTAGGACCGCCCCTCAACATGCTTCATCACGAATGCTTCGCGGAGGGTGGCCGGAAGCGTTTGTAACGCCGCGTCGAGATCGTCCCGCAGCTCTCCCCGGTCGAGATCCTCATCGGGGTTCGCATAATGAGACGGTTGATCGTCCTCTTCGTAACTGACGTGGGTCCGGCGGATGTTCTTCAGCCAATCCTTGCAGCCATTGGCCAGAATCCTGAACAGCCAGGCATCGAACCGCCCCCGGACTTCCCCCAGATGCTGGTACGCCTTGATAAAAGACACCTGAAGGATGTCTTCGGCAACATCGGGGCTTCCGGTCATGCCCAGGGCATGGCGGTAGAGCGGGTCGCTGTACTTCGTGACGAGCAGCCGGAACGACTCTCGGTGGCCCGCGAGAATGCGTTCGATGATCTCCTCGTCGGAGACCGTATCGGCCGCGTCAGCGGCTGGGGTGCGCGGCTGGGTCTTCACTCCGGGGCTAGTCTACAGACTCGAACGTGGTCCAACAATGGGAGACGCGTTTTCAAAGGCTTTCCATCCCCGCGCCCGGACGAGTGTGCCGTGCTCGTCGAGCAGCGGCGGCGGGAGCCGCACTTCTCCCTGCGTCGCCGGAGGAATGCCGGTGATCGCCGAACCACCGGCCGATGTCACGGCGTCCTTCACGCGCTTCACGACGCCGCACGGAACGCCTGCCCCCTCGAGCACCGCAATCCAGTGCGCCGCCGTTGATGTTCGCACCCGGGCGGCGATTGCACCGACGATGCGCGCACGTTGCGCGAGCCGCCCGCGATTCGTGCGCAACGCCTCGTCCGCCGCGAGATCGTCGAGACCGAGTGCGCGCGCACACAGGAGCCAGTGCGCGTCGCTGCCGACGGCAATCACGACCGGCGCGTCAGCCGCGTGAAAGAGCTGGTAGGGGGAAAGATTGGGGTGCGCGTTGCCCCAGCGCCCGGCATCTTCGCCCGAGACGAGAACGTTCTGCGCGACATTCACGAGCGCCGCCGTTGCGCTCTGCAGCAGCGAAATCGTGACGTGACGATGGGATTCGTCGGCACTCAGCGTGCCGCGTTCGCGCGCGGTGAGCAGCGCGAGAATCGCTGCGACGGCATCCTTTCCCGCAATCACGTCCGCGAGCGCGACGCCGATCTTCATCGGTTCGCCGTCCGGTTCCCCGGTAATCGCCATCCATCCCGATTCCGCCTGCACCACGAAGTCGTAGCCGGGCCGGGGGCTCTCCGCGCCGAATCCCGTGAGCGTGCACCACACGAGCCGCGGTTCGGCGCTCAGCAAATCGAGCGGACCGACTCCCCGCCGGTCCAGTGAGCCGGGAAGAAAGTTCTCGACCACCACATCAGCTTCGAGGATCAGCTTGCGCACGAGCTCCGCATCCGCCGGCACGGAGAGATCGGCAGCGACCGAGAGCTTGTTGCGGTTGCTGCACAGGTAATAGGCCGAACGACCCTGGTCGTCGAACGGCGGACCCCATCCGCGGGTGTCGTCGCCCGCACCGGGCCGCTCGATCTTGATAACATCGGCCCCAAGATCTCCCAGCATCATGGCGCAAAGCGGGCCGGCCAGCACGCGCGACATATCCAGGACGCGGATGCCGGATAATGGCAGGGAATGCTTGGTGGTGCTCGCGCCGTTCACTAGAAGTGTTGTTGTAGTGTCGCTGAAGTGACTTAAAGATGGTGTGAAAAACAGCGGCGATAACGGGACAGTGAGCGACGTCGCCGGTGGCCCCGGAGTCGCAAAAAACCCGTCAACCCGTCAACCCGCCGACCCCTAAGACGTCCCACAACCCATTATGGGCCCTGTCGTTATGCCCCCGCGAATCATATACTTGCGGGCGCTCGCGTGCCGTCATCCTTGCTGCGCGGCTCGCGCGGCGCGGAGCTGCGGGCCGATCACCTTCCCAACACATGTCGGACAAGAACAACACTCCGCCGGACGGCACCGGCGCCGTCGGTTCGGCGCCCTCCACTACCGGTCCTTCCACTCCGGCTCCCGGTACCCCGGGCGGTGGGACGACGCTGCCCAGGCGTTCCCCCGGACATCGCGGCCAGGACCAGCGCGACACGGTCGCCGAGATGATCCAGAAGGCGCACGAGATCTCGCTCGAGGCCGGATCCAAGATGGCCACGGTCATGAAGGACGTGATCTTCGCCGCCGCCGGTCTTACGCCGTTCGCCGCAGAGAGCGCGCGCGATCTCGTGAATTACATGGTGCGTCGCGGCCAGATGGGAGCCGAAGAGGCGGAGCGTATTCGCCGCGACATCGAGGCGGCCGCGGAAAAGCGCGGCGGATCGCTCAAGCCGGTCGCCAAGTCCGTGCTTCGTGACGAACCGAAGCCGGTCTCACCATTCGCGCGACCGACGCCTTCGGTCTCGACACCGGCAATCCCTCCGCGCCCGGCGCTTGAACAGAAGAAGGCGGCAGCGCCGGCGAAGCCTGCCCCGAAAGCCGCGGCCGCAAAAAAACCTGCGCCCGCCAAAAAGCCCGCGGCGAAAAAAGCCACCAAGAAAAAATAGGGGTTAGGGATTAGGGGTTAGGGGTTAGGTATCGAAGCCAATCCTTCCCTAACCCCTTCGCCCTATCCCCTGTCCCCTATGAAGTACGACCCGGTCGAACTCACCCGCGAGCTCGTACGCATCGACTCGCGCAATCCGTCGCTCGCGGCGGACGGGCCCGGCGAGATCGCGTGCGCCCGCGCGTTGCGCGACGTGCTCGATTCGTGGGGATTCCGCACCGACATCCTCGAGAATACGCCCCGCCGCGCGAGTGTCGTGGCGCGCATTGGGGGCGGCAGCGGGCGGTCGCTCATTCTCAACGGACACATCGATACGGTGCAGGTGGACGGGATGACGCACGCGCCGTACGCCGCGGAGATCAAGGACGGAAAGATCTGGGGACGCGGTTCGTGTGACATGAAGGGGGGCGTCGCCGCCATGTGCGCCGCGGCTGCGCGCGCGCACGCGGCCGGCACGCTCGGCGGCGAAGTCGTCATTGCGGCGGTGTCAGATGAAGAGTGGAGCTCCATCGGCACGCGCGATGTGCTCGCGCGCGGGATTCGCGCGGACGCCGTGATCGTCACGGAGCCCACGCGCATGGCCGTCGCCACGGCGCACCGCGGATTCGTGTGGTTCACGATCAACTTCCGGGGACGCGCGGCGCACGGCAGTCGGTATGACATCGGTATTGACGCGATTCGCCATGCCGGTTTCCTGCTCGCGGAGCTCGACGCGCACGAAGCGCGCGACCTCACGCGCATTACGCACCCGCTGCTCGGACATGCGTCGTTCCACGCCGGACTCATTCAGGGCGGCGAAGCGATGACGGCGTATCCGGAGAAGTGCATGCTGCGCATCGAGCGCCGCTCACTTCCCGGCGAGAGCCCCGACGACATTCACGCGCAGATTCAGGCCGCGTGTGACGCGGTGAAGGCGCGCGTGCCGTCGTTCAACGCGACGGTGGAACGTGAGGTCTACCGCGCTCCGAGCGATGTACCAACCGACGCACCGATCGTGAACGCGCTGCTGGACGCGACCGAGAAGGCCGACGGCGCGCGTGCGAAGATCGAGGGCGTGAGTTACTGGGCAGACGCCGCGCTCTTCAACGCCGCCGGCATGCACGCGGTGTGTTTCGGCCCCGGCGACATCGCGCTCGCGCACGGCGCCGTCGAATGGATTCCGGTCGACGAGATCACGCGCGCCACCGCTGTGCTGGAGCAGGTCCTCGCGCAGTGGACGAACTGAAGGGCCAGAGGGCCGGAGGGCCGAAGGGCCGGAGGGCGCCGCTGGTCGCTGTGTATGCAGATGAGTCCTGCCTGGGCAACGGTCGCGAGGGTGCGAACCCCGGCGGCGCCGGCGTGCTGATTGAATACCAGACGGGCAAGGGAACGCTCGTGCGCCGCGATCTCTGGGTGAGCGAACCCGCAACGACGAACAACCGCATGGCGCTCCGGTCCGTGATCGAGACGTTTCGCGCGCTCGACGCGAAGGGGAATCGGTTTCGCGTCGTGTTCACGACCGATTCGCGCTACATCGTCGACGGCATGACGCAGTGGGTTCACGGCTGGGCGCGGAAGGGCTGGAAACGCGAAGGCGGCGCGATCGAGAATCTCGCGCTCTGGTACGAGGCGCTCCGAGCGGCCGGCCCGCACGCGGTCGAGTGGCGATGGGTACGCGGGCACGACGGACACGCGCAGAACGAGTACGCGAACGAGCTGGCCACCGGCGCTGCAGCGCGGCAGGATGCCTCGGCCGGCACGGTCGCGTCGGCGTTCGACGCCTGGCGCGAGTCCGCTCCCCGGAAGGCGCAACACCTGGAACCGTTTCCGAGCGCGGACGACTTTGCGCCGGCGCGTGCGCTGCCGGTGCCGAACCAATTGCTGTAACGCCGTGGGCACGGAACGCACATATCGCGTCCGAAAGGTGCCGGAGGCAACCTGAGGCGCACCTGACGCGGTTACCGCGCAGCCGAACGCGCGGTCAGTTAGTGTAGAAGAGGTCCTCCCACGTTTGCGCCGAGCGTTCCATGTTTCGCGTTCTGTTTCTCCTCATTGTCGGGATTTCGATCGGGTACTTCGCCGGGTTCAAGGATGGACGCCAGCATGACCGCACCGTCATTCAGCGTTTGGTCGATCGCGCTGGTGGCGCCGCGCGGTCCAGCGTCGGAAACGACATTGACGCGAAGATGGATAAAGTCGGTCGCTAGGAACGACCGTGGCTGACGACGTCGAAGCGCTGTTCACGTACATCGCACGCGCGCTTCGCGCGTCGAACACTTCCGCGGTCGTCGAACCGCTGGAGGTCGCGGAAGTCACGGTTCGGTGGGCACCGTACGCAAAGGTCCGCGGCGAGCTCGGCATCGCGACCAACGAGGACTACGAGCTCCTCCTCATGCGCCTTCTCGCCGGCGAAGGCGGCTTTGTGTTTGCCGACGAGTCGTTGCAGGACGACCTGCGCCGGGAGGTCACTTCGCCCAATCCGGATCTCACCGCACTGCGCACGTACGGCGCGGCACGCATTACGCTCGCGCGTGAGCACACAAAGCGCGTGCTCGGATTGGAGACCGGCGATCTTCCCACCGCATCCGCCGACACCGCTGCAACCCGCCTGCAGTCGCTGGCTGCATCACCGGTTGGCGACCCGACGGCCGTGACGCCCGAGCCCCGCGTCGCCGCTCCCCCGACGTGCCAGTTCTGCGGCCACGGACTCCCAACCGGGCGGACGGTGCACTTCTGCCCGCACTGCGGGTTGAATGTAGGGATGAAACGGTGCCCCGGCTGCTCGAGCGAGATCCTCCCCGGCTGGAAGTTCTGCGTCACGTGCGGACGGGCGCAGAAGAGCGCACCGGCGAACTGATCACGGGTCGACGGGTCGACGGGTCGACGGGTCGACGCCAAGTTTCAATTTCAAGTTTCAAATTCAGTTTCAAATTTCAATTTCAATTTCAATTTCGTTTTTCGCATGCTCTTCCTGTCAGCGGTCAGAACTCCGTTCGGCGCGTTCGGCGGTTCGCTCAAGGAGCACAGCGCGACCGACCTCGCGGTGTATGCGTCGCGGGCGGCGATTGCGCGCAGCGGAATTCCCGCGGATGCGGTAGACGCGGCGTTTTTCGGCAACGTGCTCCAGACGTCGGGCGACGCCTGCTATTACGCGCGCCACGTCGCGCTGCGCGCCGGATGCCCCATTGAAACGCCGGCGCTTACCGTGAACAGACTGTGCGGCTCGGGGTTCGAGGCCGTCGTGCAAGGCGCGTCGGCGATCCGCGCAGGCGAAGCCGATGTGTGCCTCGTCGGCGGCGGGGAGTCCATGTCGCAGGCACCGTTTGTCGCACGCGGCATCCGGTTCGGCCTCGGACTGGGTGCAAATCCTCCACTCATCGATTCACTCACGGAAGCGCTGCGCGACGCATACGCAGGCTGCTCGATGGCCGAGACGGCGGAGAACCTTGCGGCACGATACGGCCTGACGCGCGAAACCGTCGACGAGTACGCGCTTCGGTCCCAGCGGCTCGCGAAGTACGGGTGGGTGTCAGGAGCGTACGCCGACGAGATCATCCCGGTGCCGGTGCGTCTCCCGAGATCAAGCGCAACCGAAGACTTCGCGCGTGACGAACACATGCGCCCTGAATCGACGCCGGAAGGCCTCGCCAAGCTCAAGCCGCTTTTCCGCGAGCACGGCACGGTGACGGCGGGGAACGCGTCGGGAATCGGCGATGGCGCGGGCGCGCTCGTGATGGCGAGCGAGAGCGCGGTTCGCCGGCACAAGGCGACGCCGCTCGCGCGCCTGGTGAGCTCCGCCGTTGTCGGCGTCGATCCGACGATCATGGGCATCGGCCCGGTGACGGCCGCGCGCAAGGCACTCGATCGCGCCGGGCTCACGCTCGATCAGATGGATCTCGTCGAAGTGAACGAGGCGTTTGCGTCACAAGTCGTCGCGGTCGAACGCGAGCTTGGTGTTCCGCGCGAAAAGTTCAACGTGCACGGCGGTGCAATCGCACTGTCACACCCGCTCGCGGCGTCGGGCGCGCGCATTTCCGCACACCTGATTCACTCGCTCCGGCGGGGGAAGATGCGCTACGGACTTGGCGCGGCGTGCATCGGCGGCGGACAGGGCATCGCGGTCGTTATCGAAGCGTTGTGAGCACGACGTGAATGTCCCGGTCCCGCGTCCGCCGCTGGATCGCGCGGCGCTCGAACGGGTCCTCGCGCGCGCCGCGGAGCTCCAGGCGCAGGGACAGACGGATCCCGGCGGGGCGCTGACCGACGAGCAGATTCTCGACCTCGGCAAGGAAGTCGGGCTCGCGCCCGACGTGCTCAGGCAGGCGATGGCCGAAGAGCGCGGACGCGTCGTCGCGCCGGAATCGCGCGGGGTCGCCGGCACATGGCTGGGCGCGTCGACGATCTCCGCCGTTCGCGTCGTGAACGGAACACCGTCGTCAGTGCTCTCCACACTCGACCTCGCCATGCGGCGCGACCTTCCGTTCGACGTCAGCAGGCGGTTTCCGGACCGCACGCAGTGGGCGCCGCGGCGAAACTTTCTCGACGTGGTGAAAGAGCAGCTCGGCCGCTTCGCCGAGGGTGGAGATCTTCGTCTCGCCGAAGAGATTGCGGCGTCGGTGTTCGCTGTGGATGCTCAGCGCACGCACGTGCGCATCGATGCCACACTCACGGACGCGCGCGACCGCGCGCTGAAGCGAAGCGCGCTCGGGATTGCCGGCGCCGCGGGCATCGCGTGGCTCGGTCTCATCACGAACATCGCGCTCCCTGCGGTCGTGGTCATGGCCGCCGCGGCCGGGGGCATCGGCGTGTTCGGCGCGCGGGAGGATTATCGCCGGCGACTCGTGCGCGTGGGGCGCGCGCTGGAGCAGATTCTGGATCGACTCGAGTTCGGGAGCATACGCGCATGACCATTTCCAGCGTGACAGTGATCGGCGGCGGACTCATGGGATCCGGCATCGCGCAGGTGTGCGCGCAGGCGGGTATCCGCACCACGGTTCGCGAAGTCACCACGACGCTCGCGGAGAAAGCGCGCGCGTCGATCACGAAATCCCTCGACAAGGCGGTGGAAAAAGGGAAAGCGACGCCTGAAGCGCGCGACGCCACCCTGGCGCGACTGGCGTTCACGACCGAGCTCAATGACGCACGCGAGTGCGATCTCGTGATCGAGGCAATCGTCGAAGATCTCGCTGCGAAAGACGCGGTATTCAAGGCGCTCGACGCGATCTGTCAGCCTCGCACGATCCTGGCGTCGAACACATCATCCCTCGTGATCGCGGAGATGGCCGCGTTCACCGGGCGCCCCGACCGGTTCTGCGGATTGCACTTCTTCAATCCGGTGCCGCTCATGCCGCTCGTCGAAGTGGTCCGCGGTATTCGCACGAGCGACGAGACGCTGCGCGCCGCGGTCGAATTCGCGCGCGCGCTCGGGAAGGAGCCGGTGATCGCGAAGGACCGGAGCGGTTTCATCGTGAACTTCCTGCTCGTGCCGTACATGCTCGACGCCGTGACCGCGTTCGAGTCCGGCGTGGCGTCGGTCGAGGACATCGACAAGGCGATGAAGCTGGGCTGCGGGCATCCCATGGGGCCGTTCACGCTGCTCGATTTCGTGGGACTCGACACGACGCTCCGGATTGCCGAAGTGTTTTTCAACGAGTATCACGAAAAGCGTTATGCGCCGCCGCCGCTCCTCAAGCGCATGGTGACGGCAGGGTGGCACGGGCGGAAAAGCGGGATGGGATTCTATGACTACTCAGGTCCCGAGCCGCAGGTGAACCGCGAACTGTGAGCGTGCTCGTGGCCCGTTGCCCGTTTGCCCGTTTCCCGCTTACCGTTCAACCCCATTCGCCAATCGCAATTGCCACTCGCCAATCGAGTATTCGGTCAGTCGTGCGTTCGGGTACTCGGGTATCCGGTCCTTCGGGCAATCGCCGTCCTGCTCCTGCCGTCGGCAGCCCTCGCACAGCAACAGGCAGTCACGTTCGGCGGGTTCATCGACGCGTACTACGCGTTGGACTTCGGACGCCCTCACGGCTTTGATCGCTCCTTCACCACGCAGGCGGCGCGGGCGAACGAGTTCAACATCAACCTCGCGTTCGTCGACGCCGTCCTCACGGGCGACAAGCTCAGGGGACGCATTGCGCTCCAGGCGGGAACGGCCGTGCAGGCCGCATACGCGAACGAGCCGGCCGTGGGCCAGTTCTCGGGCGGTTCGCTCGCCCGCCACATCCAGGAAGCCACGGTCGGCACGCGGCTGCGCGAAGGCCTGTGGCTCGATGCCGGCATCATGCTTTCCCACGTCGGCAGCGAAACGTGGGTATCGCGCGACAATCCCACCTACACACGCTCACTGATCGCCGATTTCTCGCCGTATTACGAGTCGGGTGTCAAACTCACGTGGGACGTGCGGCCGGACGTCACCGCCCTCTTCACCATCGTGAATGGGTGGGGAAACATCAGCGAGAATAACGGCGACAAGACCGTCGGCGGCCGGCTCGACTGGGCCGTGACGCCCCACGTTTCCATCGGCTACTACAACCTCATCGGGAACGAGCAGCCGGACTCGTTGGCCGGACGTCTGCGCCTGTACAACGGCATCACGGCCAAGCTGAGCTACGATGAAATCACGTTCACGGCGACGTTCGACGGGGGGCGCGAGCAACGGGCCGGTGCTGACCCCGCGAGCTGGTATGGCGGTTCGTTCATCGCGCACCTGCACATGACGGAGCACGTATCGCTGGTCGGCCGGTTCGAGACTTTCGACGATTCCCGGCAAGTGCTCGTGAAGACCGATGCGCCGTTCAACGTCCTCGGGGGTTCGCTCGGCCTCGACGTGGAGCCCAACGAAGGGTTCATGTGGCGGACGGAGGTGCGGGCGCTGCGCGGCAAGGCTCCCGTTTTCCAGGATCGCGGCACCGCAAGCGGGCTTTCGCGGTCCAACATGGCGGTGATCACGTCGCTGTCAGTTTCGTTCTGACGACCGGCGCATAGCGCCGACAGCAGACCTCGGAGCCCCCTCCAGACCCCCCGGATTCGGGTGTCGGAAGTTGCGCCCGGACGCTACATTCTGACCCGCGCGACCACCCTCGTCGCCATGAGCGCGACGACCTTCCAACGAGAAACCCGAGTAGGGGGCATCGTGGCGAATTCACTGTTTCGGACGAAATCGATCGACCGGCTGATGGCCGATAGCGGCGAAGGCGGCCTCAAACGGACGTTGGGCCCATGGTCCCTGATCGCCCTCGGTATCGGCGCGATCATCGGCGCGGGCCTCTTCGTGCGGACGGCAGCAGCCATCGCCGAGCGCGCCGGACCATCGGTCGTGCTGGCGTTCATCGTCGCCGGCGTCGGCTGCGCGTTCGCCGGCCTCTGCTACGCCGAATTCGCCTCGATGATTCCCATCGCCGGCAGCGCGTACACGTACTCGTACGCGACCATGGGCGAGCTCGTCGCCTGGATCATCGGCTGGGATCTGGTGCTGGAATACGCGATCGGCGCCGCAACCGTCGCCATCGCTTGGAGCGAGTACTTCAACAAGGTTGTGCAGTTCTTCGGAATGGAAATACCGTACCAATGGTACCATTCCCCGCTCGAGCAGAACGCCGCCGGCGTGCACGGCATCATGAACATCCCGGCCGTGTTCATCCTGCTGGTCCTGACGCTCCTCCTCATTCGCGGCACGCAGCAGTCGGCCGTGGTCAACAGCATCATCGTCGTGACGAAGGTCGCGATCGTCCTCCTGGTGATCTCGATCGGCTGGGGTTTCATCAACCCGGCAAACCATACGCCGTTCATTCCTGAGGCGACCACGTACACCAACCCCGATCACGTCACGCACGCGTACGGGGGCATCATGGGAATCCTTGGCGCCGCCGGTGTCGTGTTCTTCGCGTTCATCGGGTTCGACGCGGTGTCGACTGCGGCGCAGGAAGCGAAGAATCCCAAGCGCGACATGCCCATCGGTATTCTGGGCTCGCTGGTCGTCTGCACGATTCTCTACGTGCTGTTCTCGTACGTGCTGAGCGGCGTCGCCACCGTGCAGGACTTCCGGACGGCGGGCAAGGAAGCGTCGGTCGCGTACGCGATCACGACGTATATGACGGGATACGGGTGGCTCGCCAAGTTCGTGACGGTCGCGATTCTCGCCGGGTTCTCCTCCGTCATCCTCGTGATGCTCCTCGGCCAGTCGCGTGTGTTCTACTCGCTGTCGCGCGACGGTCTGGTACCGCCGGTGTTCTCGCAGACACACCCGAAGTATCAGACGCCGTACAAATCCAACATGCTGTTCTTCTTCTTCACGGCAGGGTTCGCCGCCTTCATCCCCGGCGACATCGTCGGTGAGATGACCAGTATCGGCACGCTGTTCGCGTTCATTCTGGTCTGCGCGGGCGTGTGGATCATGCGCGTGAGGCGTCCCGACCTTCCGCGCGGCTTCGCGGTGGCGGGGCTCCCGATCGTTTCGACCCTCGGCATTATCGTGTGCGGCGCGATGATCTACGGCCTCGGCTGGACCAACTGGCTGCGCCTCGGCGTCTGGCTGGTGGTCGGCCTGTTCATCTATTTCGGCTATGGGATGAAACACAGCCGACTCAACTCCACGACCTGACTGAGTCTTTCGAGTGACATCTGAAAAGGGTTCGGGCGGCGGATTTACGTTC
>DASRAP010000092.1:0-3642 GCA_035638155.1 Gemmatimonadaceae bacterium
CGGCGTCCAGGGCGACGATGTGATGGAATCCGAGCTGGATGAAGGCCCCGATATCGGACACGTCAGTTCTCCGTCGTCACGCGCGCGCGGGCGATCGCAGCAGCGATAGTCTCCGCGTGCCGCCGCAGAAGCGGATCCTGTGTCTGCAGCCGGAGCGCCGCCATCATGTACGGCTCTGCTTCAGCATCGCGGCCGGCGCAGTGAAGGGCCCACGCCAGCACGTCCGCACCGTAGATGTCCTTGCGTGTGGCGTATTCTGCGCGGGCGCGTTCCAGCATTTCGTTCACGCGCACGCCACGGTCGAGAAACTGCAGCATCCACGCGCGATGAAACACGCCCTGCTGCGTGGACACGGCGGCCTCCATCGCGGCGAAATACTCACTCGCGCGCGCTGTGTCTCCGCGGGCGGCGTACGCGCTTCCGACGACGCCGAGCATTTCTGGGTCGAGCATGGTCACGATCGCACTGTCGCCCCACCTGATTGCATCGCGCGAATTCCCGGAGGCGAGCGCGAGACGTGCGAGGGCGGCGAAGACGCGCGGGTCGTTGGGTTCGATCCGGAGCGCTGCTTCGAAGTGGCGGCGCGCGTTCCGCGGATGGCCGGTGCGCACCGCGAGCTCGCCGGCGCGCAGCTCGTACCAGGCCTGCGTCTCTTTCGGTACGTCACGCCGGCCAATCGCGGCCACACGCGCCGAGTCGAGAAGCCGCTTGGCGAGCTCCACGTTCCCGTGCAGCTCCGCCCAGCGCGACAGGCGCGCCGCGATCGTGAGGTGCGTGCGCTCCGTCCAGAGCGAGTCGAACATGCGGCCGGCCGTTTCGTAGTCGCCGATTTCCATCGACGCTTCGCCGAGCAGCGCGCGGTATTGCGCAATGTCGGGCTCACGGCGCACGAGCTGGGCCGCGACTTGCTGTGCTTCAGCGAAGCGGTGCTGGGCGAGCAGCACGTTCGCGAGCGTCGCCGCGGTGCTGCCGTTGCGATTCGTTCTGAGGGCCACCGAGCGGCGCGCGTATTGCTCCGCCTCGAGGTAATCATTCCAGCCGCCTCCCTCGCGGGCGCGCTGCAGGTGAAGGGCCGCGAGCTGACCGAGGGCGATGGCGCTCACAGAGTCGGCGGCGAGCGCCGTATTCCACACGCGAATCTGCACGTCACGCTCTCCGCGTTCGGAGAATGCCGTCGTTGATCCCGGGTGTGCGCGACCGCGCCGCCCACCGTGGTGAAACGCCGCGCCGGTGGCCGCACTCGCGATCAACAGCATCGCGAGCACGGCACCACCGGCCCGGGGAAACGCCCGCGGGATCATCGCGGAGATTCGAGGTACGGGAACGTCGCCAAGAAACTGCGCACGGTCATCGGCACGTTGTCCGACGTGAGACCCGGGAGAACGGTCGCCGACGCGTCGAGCAGGTTCCCGAACGTGGCGGTGAGCCCAGCGTCCACGACATCATCCGTGAGCTTGCGACCGCCGTATCCGTTGGCGAGGGCCCAGCTCAACCAGCCGGCCGACGAACCCGCACGGTTCGGGAACACCATCAGCATGTCGGGCACGAGCACGGCGCCGAGCGTGTTGCCGATCGTGTTGCCGCGGTTGAACGCATCCGTGAAGGCTTTGATCTTCGCGCCAAATCCGTTGGCCACGTCCGTGGCGGGAGCACTGTTGTTGTGGAGTCCGTGGTCGCGCTTCGGGAAGAACACTTCGCTCACGAGCGGATTTCCAAGCCGTTCAACCTGGACGTAGACGCGCTCGCCGTTCGGTCCGGTCGAATCGTTGTCGTCGCTGCCGCACGCACCGACGACGAGCGCCGCCGGGAGTGCCAGCGCAAGCAATGTGTGTCGCATGAAGGCGATTCCTGTGTGTGATGGGTTGGTCATGTGTTGTCGGTCGTTGTCGGTGCGCATCAGCGGCTGATCGTGCCCCAGACGCCGAACTTCGCGTCGGCGGCCGAGCTCGACTGCAGCATCGACTTCGGGAGCTCGACGACGATCGCGAGCGCGTTGAACGGCCGGAGGAAATCCACGCCCGGTGAGCGGAACGCACTCGCGGTCGCGGTCGACGGCGTCGAGAGCGGCCCGGTGGACGGGCGGCGATCGGGAATGATGTTGAAGAACTGCTCGAGGTCGATCACGAACGGGTCGGCGCGGAGCCCGGTGAAGACCTGGATGCCGGTTGCAGAGCCGCCCGTGCTGCCGACGTTCACGGTGATTTTGTCGCCGGTCGCGACGAGCGACGACTTCGTGCCGGTCATCGCGGGCGCAACGGGACCCCGAACTGTCGCCTTCTGCGCCGTGCCCGTGCCGTCGTCGAACGTCACCTGGATCACGAGGTCTTCGGTGGCGTCGCCCGTGTTGTCGATCTTGAACTGATAGAGGAGGTCGGGATCGAACGAGGCCGACTGGCCGGCGATTGGCGACGACGTGGTCATGACGAGCGCGATGCGGTCGGCCGATGAGCCCGGGAACGCGTAGACATCGTTGATGTCCATTCGCGGATTGAGCTCGACTTCAGGGGTGTCCTGGTGGTCCGATGCGAGCACTCGCCCCGCCACAAGGGCGGAAGTGGCGGCGAGGATCGCGGCTGCGGCAACTACGACGCCACGCCGCTGCCGAAACATGTTGCGCATTCTCAAGGCTCCGAGTTCGAGGATGCGCTTGCTACGGCACGAGTCCCCCGATCGGATTTCCCGGTCTCTTAACTGCAACGCGGAGAAAGGAGGTCGCGGAGTTTTCGCGGAGCACTGCAACGGCTTTGCCGCAGAATACGCGGAGGGTGCCGGGTACCACCGAAACAACAAAGAAGCTTTTGGGGTGTCCGTGGCACCCCGACGAATTCGGCGGTATTCCGCGGCAGAGCTGTTGAAGGACTTCTCGGAGTTTTCGCGGCGCACTACAGCGGCTTTGCCGCAGAATACGCGGAACGGTGCCGAGCACCACGGAAACCCCCAAAAACTGTTGTTTTGTCCGCGGTATCCCAAGCCTCTCAGCGACATTCCGCGGCAAGTAGTAGGAGTGCTCCGCGCACGTCCGCGGCCTCCTTTCTCCGCGTTGCGGTTCCGGCGGTGCAGTTGCATCCGTAGGACCCGGTAGCGACGTAGAGTGAGTAACCACGGAGCTGCCTTGTCGCTGCTGACTTTGCCGGTGTATGTTGCCTCCGCTCCCGCGAGTCTTCTCGTCGGGCGTATGCATCCCCCGGTCTCTCACACGTCGCACCCAATGCCCGACGCGCGCCCCATGCAGGGCGACACGGAGCTCGTAGCCGCCATGGCGCGCGGCGACGAGCGGGCAGCAGCGACGTTCTACGACCGGCACTCCGCAACCGTCATGGCGCTCGCCCTGCGAATGGTGCGCGAGCGCGCCGACGCCGAAGCCATTGTGCTCGAATCATTCATGCAGGCGTGGCGCGATGCCGCGCGCTTCGACGCGTCCCGCGGATCGCCCGCGAGCTGGCTGCTGACCATAAGTCGCACGCGTGCGCTCGATTTTCTTCGCACCGCCGGGCGACAGGCAAAACGCAGCGGCGGTTCGGTGGATGACGCGCCGCTCGACGCACTCGCGACTCCGGAGAGCCAGAGTCCGGCACTCGACGCCGAACGCAGTGAACAGCAGCGTGCGGTCGCGGCAGCCCTCAAAGGACTGCCCGACAATCA
>DASRAP010000093.1:0-3913 GCA_035638155.1 Gemmatimonadaceae bacterium
ACGCGCCGATGTTGATGGAGCCGAGGTTGCAGACGTCGTACGCGAGCAGCGGCTGCTCGCCGCACGGATTCGTTGCCTCGTACGCGCCGAGGTGCGGAACGGGATTGTAGCGGTTCGCTTCGTCGATGAAGAACACGCCCGGCTCGCCCGTGCGCCACGCACCATCGATCATCTTGTTCCACACATCACGCGCGCGGAGCTTGCCCGTCACCGTCTTCCGCACGGGATCGATCAGCTCGTAATCCGTATCGGCCTTCACGGCGCGCATGAACGTCTCGGTCACCGCGACCGAGATGTTGAAGTTCGTCACCTGCGTGAGGTCTTCCTTGCAGCTGATGAATTCGAGAATGTCAGGGTGATCGACGCGCAGAATGCCCATGTTGGCGCCGCGCCGCGTCCCGCCCTGCTTCACCGCATCCGTCGACGCGTCGTACAACTTCATGAACGACACGGGCCCCGACGCCACGCCCGTGGTGGAGCGCACCATCGAGCCGCGCGGACGCAGCCGCGAGAACGAAAAGCCGGTACCGCCGCCCGACTGATGAATGAGCGCCATGGCGCGCAGCGTGTCATAGATGCCGTTCTGTCCGTTCGACAGCGCGTCTTCGACCGGAAGCACGAAGCACGCGGACAACTGCCCGAGCGGACGGCCTGCATTCATGAGCGTCGGCGAGTTGGGCTCGAACCGCCGCTGCGTCATCAGGAAGTAGAATTCCTCGGCGAGCGCATTGACCGCGGTTTCACTGATGCCGTACTTCGCATCCGCCGCCGCCACCGAAGTGGCAACGCGCCAAAACATGTCTTCAGGAGTCTCGATCGGCGTCCCGCTCGCGTCGCGAACGAGATACCGTTTCTGAAGCACTGTGCGCGCGTTGGGAGAGAGCGTTACGGGCCCGGACGGAGGATTCGGCGGAAACGGCATGGTACTGACTCCGGCAAAAAAGCTTCAGGCATGAAGAGCGCGCGCCGCCACAGCAAAACGCGTGATCTGAGGAAGGGCGGGCAAGCTATGGGGGGACGTGTCTCCGCGCCAGTATACATGTAAGTCATTTATCGACAACTACTTATGACTTATCAGTCACGAACGTACTCTTCCGCGGCATTATCCACTCGTCCCCTTCTCGTACCCTCGCGCCGATGGCATCATTCCCGCCACGGATGCGCCACAACCCGGTCACGAAGTACGATAAATCTAACCAATTCAAGAACTTAACTCCACCCTTTCGCGCAAAGGGTTTTCGACGACGTCAACCGCTGTTCACATATCCAGAGGCGTGTGAATCAGGACGACTTGCCTGGATTCACGGTCACTCCGAACTCCCCTCGCGCGTGACGGGCCTGCAAGTCGAGATACGCATCCACGCCGGCTTCGATCCGCGCCCGCATGGTCTCATCCACTTCGCGGCGCACACGGCCAGGGACGCCCAGAACGACGGATCGCGGCGGAATCACCATCCCTTCCGACACCACGGCTCCCGCGCCGATGAGCGACCCCGCGCCAATCACGGCGTGGTTGAGCACGATCGCACCCATCCCGATCAGACATCCATCCTCGACGGTCGCCCCGTGCACGATCGCGCGGTGCCCGATCGTGACGCGCTTCCCGATCGTGCACGGCACACCATCGTCGGCGTGGAGCACCGCGCCGTCCTGCACGTTGCTTTCGTCACCGATCGTGATGCGGTCGGAATCGCCGCGAATCACGGCGGTTGGCCACACGCTCACCCGATCACCGAGTACGACGCGGCCGAGAATAACCGCCTGAGAGTGAATGAATGCGCCCATCAGAAAGGGAATCCGAGTGAGAGATAGCCGCTCACGCTCTTCGCGCCCGTGCGCGCCTGCCCTCGCACGGGCGCGGCGACGCCGAGCCGAAAACGCGTCGGCGCGTCATAGTCGAGGGTGAGATCGACAAGCAGTTCCGCGCCGACACTCGCGATGGTCGTCCAGGGAACGCCTGCCGGCGGACAGATTCCCGTGGTGGTCGTGCGCGCCGGACATATTGCGCCGGCGGCGTCGGCGAAGGCAGCCAGCGCTGAACGCTGAAGGAAGAGCGGAAACGGCCACACGCCACGCGCGAGGAGCGCGAGCGGTGCGCGATACTCCACGGTCGCACCCGCCGCGCGGATTCCCTGCACCGCGCCGGGCGGAAAGCCGCGCACGAAGAAGAACCGCTGCGCGTCACCGATGTGCAGTCCCGGAAGCAGCTCGAGCGAGGTGCCGCTCACGCCACCGATGCTGAAGGCCGATGTGATGTTCGGCTCCGCCCACCCGCCCGCAACACGTACCGCGAGCGCGTGCCGCGCGTAGCCGCCGATCGGCGCGGACTTGTAGAGACGCGCGCTCCCGATCACCGAGTGCGCGAGCGTGCCGGGCACGTCGCTCGTGCGCCACCGCCGCCGGCCGGTGATGGCGAGCGTGATACCGTCCTCGGGGCCGATGGCGCGCTGCGAGCTGCTCGCGCTGCTCCACACCGCCGAAACGAACAGCGACGGGTACTTGAGCATGATCGTCGGGAGCGGCGGCTCGAGGCGCGGCGTGAGTGAATCAGGATTCGCGCTGAAATCGCGGAATTCCATGTCGGCGCCCGCCGCGACGGAAAATGCGTGCCGAATGCGAGGCCGCGACCACGTGAGGGACATGCCCGCCGTGCGATTGCGCCGCGTGACATCGCCCACGCGCTCCTTCGCGTCCGTCAGCACGTCGAAGATCGACCAGTCCTGCGAGACCGAGAAATCCAGGATCGGCCGGCCCAAACCGCGATACGTGAGGTTCGCGTTTCCGTAGAGCTCGTGTGTTCGTGCGTCGATCGACGCATCGATGGCGAGCGCGTAGCGGCCGACGACATCGGCACCCGACGTATGGAGGCCCGGCAGCACGTTGTCCCGCGCGCTCGTGCCGAGTGTCGGAATCCAGTAGCGCGGGTAGAGCGTCCGGAGCGACGAGTAACCACGCACCGCGCCGGTGGCGAGCCGCAGGGTATCGCCGCGCGGCTCTTCGACCGCCGCCACCGCGACTGTGAGCGGCGACGCGGGCACGGGAAGGACCACGAGCGCGCGACCTTCCGGCGTGGTGCGGAACGCCGCGATTCGCGTTCCATCGGGCGAGATCTCGCCGTCATAAAGACCGAATGGATCGACGGCCATCGCCTCGGGCGCACCATCCCCGTCCACACGTACGCGGTACACGGCCGACCGCCCGGACCGGTCCGACGTGAAATAGATCGCGCCATCGCTCGCATCCCACGACGGATGCGATTGCACGGCGCGCGCGGCCGCATACGAAGCGATGACGGTGCCCGAGGTATCGATCACAACGACATCGGCGATGCCGCCGCGTTTCCACCGCACCGCGGCGATGCGCGTTCCGCTGTGCGACCAGCGCGGCGCGCTCCACTGCTCATCGGGATTCGCGGTCGTGATCGCACGCCGCTCGCGCCGCGGCGCGGTATACAAAACCAGTCGCGCACACCCCGCGTCCGTATCGACCGCGACAATCGTTCCGTCGGCGCGCGCATCGGGCTCACTCAACCGCTTCGTACCCGACAGATGGTCGCCCGCGTCGTACAATGACGAGTACAACCGGTATGGATCGGTGAAGTCGAGCTCCGCGTACACGATCCGTTCTCCGACGAAGCTGAATGGGCCCGTGCTGGTTCTGCGCGCCACGCGTTTCACCGTGCCCGCCGCATCGCCGTGCGCGACGTACAACCCTGCGAGATCGCGCGCGGGACGTCCGGTGAAGTACACGTCGCCACCGTGCCAGCGCGGCGCCGCGGCATCCCAGAACACGTGCTCGGCGGGAAGCGGCTGCGCCTGCGAGCGAAGCGCGGCGGCCGATGCCCCGGCCCTCGCGCCGAACGAGGAGCCGAACGCACGCCGTGCCTCGATATCCCACAGATACGGAATCGGAA
>DASRAP010000094.1:0-9552 GCA_035638155.1 Gemmatimonadaceae bacterium
CCGTGGCCGGCGGCGTGACCACGGGCAATCCCACCACCAGTGCCTCAGCGGTTGCGCGCGACGCGCTCAACAACGTCGTCGCCGCGACTCCGGTCTGGAGCTCGTCGAACGCGCGCGTGGCCCGCGTTGCGGCCGATGGCACCGTGCAGGCAATCGGGAGCGGCTCGTCCACGATCACCGCGACCTTCGGCTCGGTCACGGCGAACGCGACGCTCAACGTGACCGCGGCCGCGTCCGGTTTCACCGTGCACGTGCGCATGGTGACGTCGGTGACTCCCTCAGTGCAGACGGCGTTTGACAATGCGGCTACGCGCTGGGCGCAGATTATTCGCGGGCACCTGCCGGACGTCAGCGTGAACAACCTCGACGTGTCCGCGTGCGCGGGCCAGTCCGCGGGCACGACCGTATTGACCGAGGTGCTCCAGGACGTCGTGATTTATGCGAACATTGCTCCGATCGATGGCGTCGGCAGCATTCTTGGTCAGGCAGGCCCGTGCTTCATCCGCGGCGGCGGCGGACTGCCGGTGATCGGGATGATGAAGTTCGACAGCGACGATCTCGCCAACATGGAGGCGAACGGGATCCTCGTGCCTGTGATTCTGCACGAGATGGGCCACGTGCTTGGCATTGGCACGATGTGGGGATCGCTGCTCGAAGACGCGATGCCGAGCGCGTCGCAGGATCCGATATTTACCGGCGCCAACGCGATCTGGGCGATGAACAATCTCGGCACCGGATACGCCGGGCGCCCCGCTCCAGTCGAGAACTGCGTCGGCCGCGCGAACTGCGGCTCCGGGACGATCAACTCGCATTGGCGCGAAGGCATTCTCGCGCGCGAGCTCATGACCGGGTTCGTCACGAGCAGCGGAGGGTTGAATCCGTTGAGTCCACTCACCGCCGCGTCGCTGATCGATATCGGCTACGTCGTCGACGTTGCGCAGTCCGACCCGCAGCCGTGGTTCTTGCGGCTCGGTCCGGTCACCGAGGAACCGCTCATCGAGATCAGGGAAGGGAGCCCGCCGGTTCCGCGCGCGGTGGACGCTGCGGGACGCATCCTGCCAAGTCCGGTGATCAGGCGCTAATCGATTGCCACTCGTCGTACGCGCTGAGCACTTCATCGGCGCGCACGACCTGTGCTCCGAGTTTCCCGACCTCGACGCCGGCTGCGAAGTTCGCGATGATGGCTGCTTCGCGAGCGGTTGCGCCGCCCGAGAGCATGGCGGCGAGGTACGCCGTGACCGTGTCACCGGCACCGACCACATCGTACACTTCGCGCGCAGTCGTCGGCACGACCAGTGATTCGCCGTCGGCGGACAGGAGTGCCATACCGCGGTCGCCGAGCGTGAGGAGGAGGTGCGCACATCCCAGCCGCTCGAACGCGTGCTTCATTCCCTGCGGGTGCTCGAGGTCCACGGCCGCGCCGAGCGCCGCCTCGAGCTCGCGGCGGTTCGGCTTGAATACCGTGGCGCCATGATACGTGAAGAAATGGCGGTATTTGGGATCGACGACCACCGGAATGTTGCGCGCTTTCGCGGCGGCAATGACGAATGAAATGAGGCGCGGCGTCAGCACGCCCTTGTTGTAGTCCTCGAGCACGACGGCCGTCGCGCCGGCCAGCGCGGTGAGGGCGGCGCGCCCTACGCGATCGGCGTCCGTGTCCGGGAGATCGCTGTCATCCTCTTCGTCGAAGCGCAGGAGTTGCTGCGCGCGCGCGACGATGCGCGTCTTGGTCGTGGTCGGACGTGAGACGCTGACGAGCGATCCGTCGCTGGCGCCGAGCGCGGTGAGCAGTGCGCGGACGCGCGCGCCACCGTCGTCGTCGCCGAGCGCCGCCGCGAGCGTGCACGTGGCGCCGAGCGCGACCACGTTCTGTGCGACGTTGGCCGCGCCGCCCAGCGCCTCGCGGCGACTCCGCACGCGGACGACGGGTACCGGCGCTTCCGGCGAGACGCGCTCTGCGTCGCCGTTCAGGTACACATCGAGCATGGCGTCGCCGATGACGACGACGTGCGCGGACGCCGCCGCCTCGAGCAGCTCGGCGACGCGCTCGCGCGAAATCAGGTGAGCGGGCACGTTGGTGGACGCTATCGCACTGTGATCGATGAGGGTAGGTCCATTAGCTTGACCACGTGACTGTCCCCACCACTCTCGCGCTCGACGTCGTCGCCACGCGCGGGTCGTTCGTCGAATCCCGGCACCGCGTGCACGGCGCCGTCGTCGATGTCTCCGGCCAGGTCCTCGCGCAGGCGGGGAATCCCGACTTCGTCACCTTCTGGCGATCGTGCGCCAAGCCGTTTCAGGTCGCCCCGTTCGTGCGCGCCGGCGGACTCGAACGTTTCAAATGGGGTGACGATGAAGCCGCACTCGCGTGCGGATCCCACGGCGGCGAACCGGAACACGTCGCCATCGCCGCGCGAATGCTTGCGTCGATCGGCCTCGAAGAAGGTGATCTCGCCTGCGGACCGCACGAGCCGCTGACGCGCCGGGGCGCGCAGATGGCCAGGGATGCCGGGACCTACTCGCGCCTGCACAACAATTGCTCCGGAAAACACGCCGCCATGCTCGCGCGCGCGACGATGGCCGGCTGGCCCGCCTCCGGCTACCAGCGCATCGAGCACCCGGTGCAGCGTGAAGCCTACGAAGAAGTCAGCACGTGGTCGGGCGTCGCGACCGGCGCGATTCCAATCGCGGTCGATGGATGCGGCGTGCCCGTGTTCGCGCTGTCGCTGCGGGCGATGGCGTTTGCGTACGCGCGGTTCGGCGCGGCCGCAGCCGCGGGCGAAAACCCCGCAGCGCGGATCATCAGCGCCATGACCAGCCGGCCTTTTCTCATCGGCGGCACGGAACGGTTCGACACGCTCCTGATCGAGGAGACCAACGGGCGCCTGCTCGCGAAAGTCGGCGCTGAAGGCGTACACTCGGTGATGATCCCGTCGCGCGGAATCGGGCTCGCCATCAAAGTCGAAGACGGTGCGCTGCGCGCGCAGCACGCGGCGGTCATCGCGGCGCTCCGGCAGATCGGCGAGCTCCCGGGCGAGCTGCCGGATCGCATTGCCGAATTCGTGAAGCGTCCGGTAAAAAACACGCGGGGCGAAGTCGTTGGTGAGCTTCGCCCCGAGGTGTGGTGAGCGGCGCGGCGATTACTTCTTCGCGGCCACCTTCGCGCTGTCGGGCGTGTACACGATCTTCACGAGATGCGCGCCGGCCCTGATGTTCTTTGTCGGCAGATTCCACTCTTTCTTGGCGCGGTAATTGAGGCAGGCGACCACGGTACCGCCGGCGGGTGACGATTGCGTGGACTTCTCGACGCGTACCAGATCCCAGCCCGCGGCCCCGAAGTTCACGAGCACGTAGAGGACGACCGTAAGATCGGGATCCATGTCCCTCACGGTGTTGGTGTAGCAGTCGCGCGTTTTGGCCGATTCGCGCATGACTGCAGCGGTGAGATCCGCGTCGGCTTCGTCGTAGCGTTCGGCGCCAAGCTGCTGGGCGACCGAACGGGTTTCGGGAGCGGCGTGCACCACGGAGTCGGCAATGCGCCTGCGATTGGCGAGCGCCTTCGCGCTGGACGCAGCCATCAGGGAATCATCGGCAGCTGCGGCGGCGGCCGTAGCTTTCTTGTCGTCGCCCTGGCATGCGACGAGTGCCGCGGCGATGAGCACTACGGCGGTGAATGACGTTCGTATCGAGTTCATGTGTGGCGCTAAATATAGTGGAGCGTCCACTGGCGTTGGAGACAGTTGGTCTCCGATCCCGGGACGCAATACACCGATGATATCGGAAACGTTTCGATGACGCATCCCGAGGACCGTCCGCTAACTTCTCCGCTCGACGCCGCCACGCGCGCGCTGGTGCGGCTCGCGGCAGTGACGGCGGGCGGAACGGACGCCGAGCTGCGAACCGCGATTCAGGATGCCGTGCGCAATTGTCCTTCACCGTGGGTCGAAGAATTGATTCTTCAGACGTATCTCTTCGCGGGTTTCCCGCGCGCGCTCAATGCAGCGCGCGTGTGGCGCCGCGTGGCGGGCGCCGACGAAACGCCGCTGGCCGAGTATGCGGCGGCACCGGACTACGCGCTGGAGAACACCACAACCTGGCGCGCGCGCGGCCAGATCACCTGCGCGCACGTGTACGGGGACGCGTACCACAAATTGCGCCACAACATCGCGGCCCTCCATCCGGCGCTCGATGCGTGGATGATCACGGAAGGATACGGCAAGGTCCTGTCGCGCCCCGCGCTCGATCTGCAGCGGCGCGAGCTGTGCATTGTCGCCGCGTGTGCGCATACCACGCAGGAGCGGCAACTCCATTCGCATCTGCACGGCGCGCGAAACGTCGGCGTACCCGATGACGTCGTCGACGCCGCGCTCGATGTCCTGTCGGACGTGCTGCGCGCTGACGCCATGGCCTCCGCACGTCACCTCTGGTCGCGCGTGCGCGGCCAGGCGGCATAGGCCCGGACGCCAATCATGTTCATCGATCGCGTCATCGTGCGGGTGGAGGCGGGCACCGGCGGCTCGGGGCAGGTGTCCTTCCGGCGCGAGAAATTCGTGCCCATGGGCGGCCCCGACGGCGGTGACGGCGGCAAGGGGGGCGACGTGTATGTGCGCGCGGATCCAAATCTCGCGACGCTCCTCGACTACACGTACCGCGATCACTGGGAAGCCGAGCGCGGACAGCACGGCGAAGGGTCGAATCGCACCGGGAAGTCCGGCGCTGATGTGGTGCTTCCCGTTCCGCCGGGGACCGTCCTGCGCGACGCGGATAGTGGCGAGTTGATCGGCGAGGTACTCGAGGAGAACGACACGCTGCTCGTTGCCAAAGGCGGACGGGGCGGGCGGGGAAACGCATTCTTCGTTACAGCAACACACCAGGCGCCGCGCGAGTGGCAACCCGGAGAAGAGGGACAGGCCCGGCGTGTCGAGCTCGAGCTCAAGCTCATTGCGGATGTCGGACTCGTCGGCCAGCCGAACGCGGGCAAGAGCACGATGCTGTCGGTGGTATCGGCCGCGCGCCCCAAGATTGCCGATTATCCGTTCACGACGCTGTCGCCGAACCTCGGTGTGGTGCCGATGACCGGTGGGCGCTCGTTCGTCGTGGCGGACATTCCCGGCATCATTGCAGGCGCGCATGAGGGGAAGGGGCTCGGGCTGCAGTTTCTGCGGCACGTCGAGCGCACGCGCATTCTCGCGTTCCTGATTCCAGTCGACGAGATGGATTACCAGGCCGTGTACGACGAGCTCCGTTCCGAAATTCGGGCATACTCCGCCGCGCTCGCGGACAAGCCGCATTGCGTCGTGTTCACCAAGCTGGATTTGCTCGGTGAGGAGTATGTCCCCGAAATCCGGACGGACGGCGCATTCGCGGTCCTGTCGGCGAGCGCCGCTGCGCGTACGGGCCTTACGGCTCTCTGTGACGTGTGGTGGAAGGAGTTGCACCGCGTGCGCCAGATTCGCGAACCGGCACCGTTCGAGCTGTAGCAATGGCGCTTTCGCTTTCCACCCGCGCAGCGGAGCTGATCACGCCGCTGCACCCGCAGTGGCCGCAGGCGCTGTCGGAAGCCCAGCCCGTTCCTGAGTCCGTCTACGTCATGGGCGATCTCGGCGCGCTCGCACCGCCGCTCTGCGCCGTGGTGGGAACACGCCGCGCCACGGATTACGGCGAGCGCGTCACGCGGCAGATTGTTGGCGCGCTGGCCTCCGCCGGCGTGGGAATCGTGAGCGGAATGGCGCGCGGTATCGATGCTGCGGCGCATCGCGCAGCGCTCGAGGCCGGCGGGCGCACGGTCGCGGTCCTGGGGACCGGTATCGACGTGCCCTATCCCGCCGGTCATCGCGCACTGCACGCCGCGATCGCGGAGCGGGGTCTGCTCGTGAGCGAGAATGCGCTCGGCGCGCGCGCACACAAGGGTTCATTTCCGCAGCGAAACCGGCTGATTGCCGCGCTCGCCCCGCTCACACTCGTCGTGGAGGCTGGTCTTCGGAGCGGAGCGCAGCTCACGGCGAACAACGCGCTCGATCTCGATCGGATCGTGGCGGCCGTTCCCGGACCGATCGACTCCCCGCAGAGCGCCGGCGCCAACAAACTGATCTTCGACGGCGCGCACATCATTACGTGCGCTGGTGATGTTTGCGCGTTGCTCAAGCTGCCGCCGCTGCCCGAGGAGAGGATTGAAGCCCGGCTCAAAGGCGACGCGCTCGCAGTGTGGCGGGCGCTCGAAGCCGGGTCACCTCTCATCGAGGATGTGAGCTCAGTTGCCGACATACCATTGCCGCGCACCCTGTCAGCGATCAGCGAGCTCGAGGCCGGCGGGTACGTGACGGTCGGGCTGGACGATCGCGTGCGGAGAGCCGTGCGAAGCTGAGGTATCGGGATTTGCGTCTCTACATCCACGTGCCGTTTTGCTCGAGGCGATGCTCGTACTGCGACTTTTCGATCGCCGTGCGGCGCGAAGTGCCTGTCGGCGAATTTGTCGCGGCGGTTGCGCGTGAAATCGAGGTGCGCGCGGTACCGGCACAAGAACTCGATTCCGTGTACATGGGGGGCGGCACGCCTTCGAAGCTGGGCGCGGAGGGCGTGCGTCGCTTGCTCGACACCGTGCGCGGCCGGTTCACACTCGCGGCGAACGCGGAGGTGACGCTCGAAACGAATCCGGAAGACGTGTCTGCCGACGCGGTCCGCGCGTGGGCGGACAGCGGCGTCAACCGCGTATCGCTCGGCGTGCAGTCCTTCGATGACCGCGTCCTCGTCTGGATGCACAGAACGCACACGGCCGCGGACATCGGACGCGCGGTGCGCGTGCTCCGCGAGGGCGGGATCAACGATCTCTCGCTCGATCTCATTTTTGCGTTGCCGGAGAGCCTCGGCCGTGACTGGCAGCGCGACCTCGGCGAAGGTCTGAGCTTTTGCCCCGAGCATCTGTCGGTATACGGCCTCACGGTCGAGCCGGCCACGCCGCTTGGCCGGTGGACGGCCCGTGGCGCAGTGAGCGAAGCGCCCGAAGAACGCTGGGCGCTGGAATTCGAGGAGGCTCACCGCGCGCTGACCGCCGCCGGCTACAGTCATTATGAAGTGTCCAGCTATGCGCGCGAGGGTTTTCGGTCGCGCCACAACGCCGCCTACTGGAGCAAGGAGGCGTACGTCGGCCTGGGTCCGTCGGCGCATGGATTCGACGGGTTGGTGCGCCGATGGAATCGGCGGGCCTACGCCGCCTGGCTCGCCGAGCTGAACGAAGGCCGTGACCCGGTGGAGGGGTCTGAAACACTCGATCCGGAACAGCGATTGGCTGAATCAGTGTATCTTGGACTGCGCACTGACGCAGGTCTCGCGCTCGATCCGCGCGACGTTCCGCTCGCAACCCGTTGGGTGGAGGCGGGCTGGGGTGCGATCGCCGAGCGGCACGATTCTCGCAATTTGGTTCTCACCGCATCCGGTTGGATGCGTCTCGACGCCTTGGCTGGCGCCTTGACGGCATTTCGAAGTCGTTACTAGACTTTAACTTATGGCGAATTCAGACCTCACCGAACGTGAACGTCGCGTTCTCGAGGCCGTAATCCAGTCGTTCGTGGAATCCGCCGAACCGGCAGGGTCTCGCCATATCTCGCGTCGGTTCGGCTTGGGCGTGTCTGCCGCAACGATCCGGAACACGATGAGCGACCTGGAGCACAAGGGCTATCTGTTCCATCCGCACACGTCGGCTGGCCGCGTGCCGAGCGACAAGGCCTACCGGGCCTACGTCGACGGACTCATGCGGGTTCGCCCGCTGCCATCGGGGGCGCAAGCCAAGCTCGAGGAAAAACTGCGAACGAGCGGCGGCACGATCGAGACCATTCTGCTCCGTGCGGCGGAAACGCTTGGCGTGCTGACGCAGGAGTTGGGGATCGCGCTTGGCCCGAGTCTCGATCAGACCGTTCTCGAGCGCCTCGATCTCGTGCGAGTGTCGAGCGACCGGATCGTGCTCGTCATGACGCTTCGTGGCGGCGCGGTGCGCACCGTGTTCGTGGAAGTTCGCGGGGAAATTGCCGAGAGCGTGCTGGCCGAAGTCGCGATGGTGCTGAATGAACGGCTGAGCGGACTCACAATTGCAAAGATCAAGGGTTCGATGTCGTCGCGTCTTCGCGATGCCGCGCGCACGCCGCAGGCGCACGAGATGCTCAACATCTTCGTCGAGGAAGGTGAGCAGCTGTTCGATGCCGCGCTGTCGCAGGACGCGGGCGTGATGCTTGGACAGGCGTCTGTGCTCGCCGAGCAGCCCGAGTTCGCATCCGGCGAAGGCATGCGGCGGCTCATGCAGCTGACGGAGACGCGGCAGCGGCTCGCGGCCGCACTGCGCAATCGCTCGACGGGGCCCGGCATCACGATCACGATCGGATCCGAGCACGGTGACCCGATGCTTGGCAAATTCACGGTCGTCACCGCCGAGTACCGCACCGACGCGCTCTCCGGAGTGATCGGCGTGATTGGCCCGACACGAATGCCGTATGAAAAAGTTGTTTCGGTCGTGACACACGCGTCGCGGCTCGTCACGGCGCTACTCGACTGAGGCCCATGCACGACTACTACGACGTGCTTGGCGTTCCGCGGAACGCAAGCGAGGCAGACATCAAGCAGGCGTACCGCCGGCTGGCGCTGAAGTGGCACCCGGACCGCAACGGCGGCTCCGCGGAGGCCGAAGCGAAGTTCAAGGAAGTGATGGAAGCGCACGACGTTCTGCGCGATCCGCAGAAGCGCGCCGCGTACGATCGCTACGGGCCTGATGGACTTCGGGGCATGGGCGCAGCGGGCGCACAGCACTACGACTTGTCTGACGCGCTCAACGCATTCATGCGCGACTTCGGACTCGGCGATTTGTTCAGCCAGATGCAGGGCACCGGCAGCGGTCCGCGCGCGGGTGCGGACGTCAAGGTGGTGGTGCAGCTCACGCTCGACGAAGTGGCGCGGGGCGTCAAGAAGAAGATCAAGGCCAAGCTGCTCGATCCGTGCGACGCGTGCGACGGGACCGGCGGGGAAGCCGGCGCGAAGCCGCAGCGGTGCCAGACCTGCAACGGGTCGGGCGAAATCCGCCGTGCGACGCGCGCGTTCTTCGGACAGATGGTGACGGTCGCGCCGTGTCCTGCGTGCGGGGGCGAAGGCGTGTCGGTGCGTTCGCCGTGCAAGAAATGCCGCGGCGAAGGACGCATTCGCGGCGATACCGAATTGTCGATCGACATTCCGGCGGGCGTCGCGACGGGCCAGTACATGACGTTGCGCGGCGCCGGGAACGCGGGGCCGCGGGGAGGCGGGCGCGGAGACGTGCTGGTGGTCTTCGAGGTCGAGGAAGACGAACGCTTCGAGCGTGACGGCGAGAACCTCTACTGCGAAGTTCTCGCGACGTATCCTCAGCTGGCGCTGGGTACGACGATCGAAGTGCCGGGATTGTCCGGTGCCCACTCGTTGCGCGTGCCGCCGGGAACGCAAAGCGGGCACGTGTTCCACCTGCGCGGCAAGGGATTGCCGCGTGTGAACGCATCGGGAACGGGAGACCTGCACGTGCGCGTGCAGCTGTGGACGCCG
>DASRAP010000095.1:0-16493 GCA_035638155.1 Gemmatimonadaceae bacterium
CTTGTGTAATAGATGAGCATGGCGGCCGCGGCGGTCAGGACGACCCCAATCAGCGGAAAACCCGGCTGCCAGGGTACCGGGCTCCGCCCGCCGCGGGAGGCGAAATACAGGATCGCGTCGGCGCCGAACCCCAGCCACGCGAAAAACAGGATGAAGGCCGCGACGATCCAGCGCGATTTTCGCCGGTTCGCTTCCTGCTGCGCGAAAAGATTGGTCCCCTCGAAGTCCGACATGGGAATAGGTCGTAGCTGGTAGCTGGTAGCTGGTAGTCCGTAGCCTTTCAGCTACCCGCTACCAGCTACCGACTATGCTGCTACTCGCCTACGCTAACTCCGCTTGCCGAAACCGAGATCGACCTTCGGGACGGCGCGTTCGGCTTCGTCGGTGATCTCCCACAGCTGCGCTGGCACCGCCTGCGCCATGCCGGTGACGAGATTGGTCGGAAACTGCTGCTGGCGCGTGTTGTACTGCGTCGCCGTGTCGTTGTACATCTGCCGAGCGAAGGAAATCTTGTTTTCGGTCGACGTCAGCTCTTCCTGCAGCTGGCCGACGTTCGCCGTCGCCTTGAGGTCCGGGTACGACTCAACGACCGCGAGCAGCCTGGACAGTGCACCGGTGAGTTGCCCTTCCGCCTGCGCCGCGCCTGCCACGTTCTGCGGATTGGCGCCGGCGACGGCGGTGATTGCCTTGTTGCGCGCGGAAATCACGGCTTCGAGCGTTTCCTTCTCGAAGTTCATCGCGCCCTTGACCGTCTCGATCAAATTCGGAATCAGATCGTGGCGCCGCTTGAGCTGGACGTCGATCTGCTTCCACGCATTCAGCGTCTGATTCTTGAGTGAAATGAGCCCGTTGTACGCGCTAATGAACCAGAGAACCGCGATCGCGATGATAACGAGCAGGATGACCGTGCTCATGTCCTTTCCGTGTGAATCGGTTGCTGAACGTTACGTGTTTTTGCGCTGGAAAGTGTCAGAAACGAAAAAGGCGGCCGCAGCCGCCTCATCCACTCCTGGCTCTGGTTTCCGCCGCTCAGCGCAGAGAATCCGACCGCCGCTTGCCACGGTCCATGATCCACGTTGCGGGCAGCGCCAGCAGCGGCGTCAGGAAGATGCCGAGCAGCGTGTTGATCCAGATGAGCGCGGCATAGAAGCCGCCGAGGCCGAGGGACACCCACAGAGTGCCGAGGACGCCGTTGCTGTTCATTCCATTAAAGTAGCGGAGTGCGAGAGAGCGCAAAAGCGGCCATGAGCGACGCCGTCGCGGCCGTGCACGGAGCGGTGTGCTCGGCGGTGGCGCGGGCGGACTGGATCGTGCTCGCCGTTTCGGGCGGACGGGATTCGATGGTGCTGCTCGATGCGTTCGCCACTTTGCGAGGATCGACGGTCGCCGGCGTGGCGACGTTCGATCACGCGACTGGCGAGGCGGCCACGCGCGCCATTGCCCTCGTCCGAGACGCGGCTGCCCAGTACGGACTCGCGTTCGTCACCGAGCGAGCAGCCGCGCCCATGGCGAACGAAGAAGAATGGCGGGGCGCGCGGTGGCGCTTCCTCAACGCGGCGGCGCTCAGGCTGCGCGCGCGTGTGGCGACCGCACACACGCGTGACGATCAGATCGAAACCGTGCTCATGCGCGCGCTGCGCGACACTGGCCCACGCGGTCTCGCCGGGCTTTACGCGGAATCCAGCGTCGTGCGTCCATTCCTCGGTGTGTCACGGTCGCAGATCACGGCGTACGCGCAGGAGCGCGCGGTGCCGTTTATCGACGATCCGAGCAACGAATCCCGCCGCCATCTTCGGAACCGGGTGCGTCTCGACATCCTCCCGGCGTGCGAATCCGTTCGTCCCGGCTTCGGAAATGGTCTTCTGGACATCGCGAGGCGCTCCGCCGAATGGCGCGCGGACGTCGAGCGCACGGTGGACGCGATGTCACCGTGGATGGAAGGGACGAGCGTCTTCGTTCCGGCGGAGGACGTGCTGGGACACCCGGTGGAGATGCGGGCAATTCTCTGGCCGGCCATCGCGGCGCGCGCGGGCGTGGTCCTCGATCGTCGCGGAACGGAACGTCTGGCGGCGTTTACAACCCGGAGTAGCCGCACGAGCCGTATTCAGCTCGCTGGCGGCCACGAAGTCGTGCGTCACGCGCGCACGTTTGAGGTGCGGCCGGCGGCCGCGGGGCGTGTGACTCGTCCCTGATGCTCCGGCGGCGCTTCCTCACGCGCTCGCGCATCTGCCATCCAGTCACGGTCTCCGATAGCTTTCATCCATGCCGCCGGTTGTTCCTCCCACGAATCCAGGCCCTGATTGGCGCCGCCGGTCCAAGAACATCTCGTTCTGGGCCCTGCTGATCCTGGTCAGCGTCGCGCTTTTCCAGATATCGAGCGGTGGCTCCGAGCCAACGCGCGAGATCTCGTATACTGAATACTCGAAGCAACTCGAGAACCACAACATCGCCGAGATCACCATCGAGGGTGGCCGGCTCGCTCGCGGCAAGTTCAAGGACTCGCCGATGATCGAAGGGCACCGCGTGACGGGGTTCATCGCGCGATTCCCGATTGCGAATTCCGACGCCGAGCTCGAGCGACTGCGTGCCGCGGGTGTGCCGAAGGTCGACGCGCGCGACGAGCGTCCGTCGATTCTCGCCATTCTGGTGAGCGTGCTCCCGTGGATCCTGTTCATTGGCGTCTGGTTCTTTCTGATGCGCCAGATGCAGGCCGGCGCGGGGAAAGCGTTCTCGTTCGGGAAGTCGAAGGCAAAGCTGCTGACGGGTGACACGCCGAAGGTGACGTTCGCCGACGTCGCGGGCGCGGACGAAGCGAAAGTCGAGCTCCAGGAAATCATCGAATTCCTCAAGGATCCCCAGAAGTTCACCAAGCTCGGCGGACGTCTGCCGAAGGGTGCGCTGCTCGTTGGTCCTCCGGGCACCGGCAAGACGCTCCTCGCGAAAGCCGTCGCCGGCGAAGCGGGACGTCCGTTCTTCTCGATGTCGGGTTCCGATTTCGTCGAGATGTTCGTGGGTGTTGGCGCGAGCCGTGTGCGCGATCTCTTCGAGCAGGGCAAGTCGCAGGCGCCGTGCATCATTTTCATCGACGAAATCGACGCTGTCGGCCGTCACCGCGGCGCCGGCCTCGGCGGCGGTCACGACGAGCGCGAGCAGACGCTCAATCAGCTGCTCGTCGAGATGGATGGTTTTGAATCGAACGACGGCGTGATCCTGATCGCCGCGACGAACCGTCCTGACGTGCTCGATCCCGCGCTGCTGCGCCCCGGGCGCTTCGACCGGCAGATCGTGGTCGACCTTCCGGATCTGCGTGGCCGTGAAGGCATTCTGAAAGTGCACGTGCGCAACAAGCCGATCGCGGAAGACGTCAACGTCACGACGGTCGCGCGCGGAACGCCGGGAATGTCGGGCGCCGATCTCGCAAACCTCGTGAACGAAGCGGCGCTGCTCGCCGCGCGTCGCAATCGCGAGAAGGTCTACATGGCGGATTTCGAGGACGCGAAGGATCGCGTGCTCCTCGGCGCCGAGCGCAAGTCGCTCGTCATGCGCGAAGAAGAGCGGCGGCTGACCGCGTACCACGAAGCGGGCCACGCCGTGTGCGCGATGAAAGTTGCGGGCAACGATCCGCTGCACAAAGTCACGATCGTGCCGCGCGGCCGTTCACTCGGCGTCGCGTTCACGATGGCGGAAGAAGACCGCGTGTCGGTGACCCGCGAGCAGCTCGAAGCCCGCCTCGTGATGGCGTATGGCGGACGCGTATCGGAAGAACTGATTTTCGGTCGTGACAAGGTGACGACGGGCGCCGCGAGCGACATCCAGTTCGCCACGAAGCTCGCGCGCCGGTGTGTGTCGCAGTGGGGATTCTCCGACGCCGTCGGTCCGATTCTCGTCGGCGACAACGAACAGGAGCTGTTCCTCGGCCGCGAGCTGATGAATCGCCGCGAAGTGTCGGAGCGGACCGCACAGCTCGTCGACGCCGAGGTTTCGCGAGTGATCAACGAAGCGTTCCAGCGCGCGCGCCAGGTGCTCACGGAGAACATGGCGCTGCTCCACACGCTGGCCTCGGCGCTGCTCGAGCGTGAGACGCTGTCGCGCGAGGAGATCGAGATGCTCGGACGCGGCGAGACGCTGCCGCCCCGCAGCATTCCCCCCTCGCCCGCGCCCGCGCTCAAGCCAGCCCCACCGCCAAGCGACATCCGGCGCGCGAAGCCGATTCTGGAAGGGCCTGAGCCGAGTCCGGCTTAAGGGCGGAGAACGGGAGAACGGGAGAGCGGGAGGGCGGGAGTACGGCAACGGAATGGTGACATTCGCGGCAAAACGGTGTCGCAGCTAACGGGCATCGGTGGCATGGTTTGGGCCATGGCCTCTACTCCCCGCCGGTTGGATTTCAAGAAGCTCATCGTGTGGCAGCGCGCTCGTGCGTTGACGGTGGATTGCTTCCGTTGCTCCATGCAGTTTCCGCGCTTCGAGCGACAAGTGCTGGCCCACCAGATCTGCAGCGCGGCACTGTCGATTGCCGCGAACATTGCGGAAGCCGAAGGGCGCCGGGGGATACGGGATCAGTGCCGGATACTGCGGTTCTCCATGGGGTCCGCTCGGGAGCTTGAATCTCACCTCGAGATCGCCGCTGACCTCGGCGTGCTTTCCACGACAGACCGGGCGCGGCTCATAGCGACGCTTGATCAAACGGAACGCCTGCTCGCCGGCCTGTTGAAGTTCAAGCGCAACAAGGCGCAACCGGGCGAACAGCTATGATTTCCCCCTTTTGTCTCCGTTCTGTAGTTCTCTCGTTCTCCCGCTCTCTCCGTCTCTGTATCTTATAAGGATGTTCGCGGACCTCAGCGCCCGTCTCGCGGAAGTCCGTGATCGGATCCATTCAGCCCTCTCCCGCAGCGGCCACAGTCAGCGAGTAACGGTCATATCGGTCACGAAGACGTTTGGGCCGGAGGCGGTACGGGCTGTGGCTCAGGCCGGGCTGACGGACGTGGGCGAGAACAAGGTTCAGGAAGCACTGGCAAAGCAGGAACAGACTCGCGACATCGCCGTCAACTGGCACCTCATCGGCCATCTTCAGCGCAACAAAGTGAAATCCCTGGCTCACTTTCACACCTTCCACGCTCTCGACAGCTCGCGTCTCGCCGACGCGATCGACGGGTGGGCGGCGCCGCAGCAGATGCGGATCCGCGCGCTCGTGCAGGTGAACGTGGCCGGTGAAGAAACCAAGGGCGGGTTTTCGCTCGCGGAGCTTCCGGCGGAAGCGGAGCGCCTTCGCGCCCGGACCGGCCTCGAAATTCGCGGCGCGATGACCATGGCGCCCTACGACGCCCCGGAGCCGGTGCTGCGGCGCTGCTTCGCCGGCGCGCGGTCGGCGCGCGACATGCTCGCGGCAGCGGGACATCCCGCGACCGAGCTCTCGATGGGTATGTCACATGATTTCGAGATCGCCGTGGAAGAGGGCGCGACACTCGTTCGACTCGGAACGATCCTTTTTGGAGACCGCAGCTGATGGTCGACGAATCCTTTCATCTCACGCCGCTCGACGTCAAACGCTATGACTTCGGCAACGCGCTTCGCGGCTACGACAAGGCGCGCGTCGAACAGTTTCGCGAACAGGTCGCCGAAGAGCTCGAACGCCTGACGCGTCTCGCGCAGGACCTCGAGTCGAAGGCGAAGGGTTTCCACGAGCAGTTGCGGGCGTTCCGGGAGCGCGACAAGGCCCTCAATGACGCGCTCGTGTCCGCGCAGCAGCTTCGCTCGGACATCCGCGACCAGGCGGATCGCGAGTCCAACCTGATCGTTCGCGAAGCCCACGTCGAAGCGGAGCGCATCATCGAGGAAGCACGCGTCGAGGTTCGCCGCCTGACCGCCGAAGTCGACGCGCTCGAGCGCACGCGCCGTTCATTCGTGGCGCAGCTGCGCGCGCTCGCGCAGCGGCAGCTCACGGAAATCGACGCGGCCGATCAGGCGGGCAGCGCGTATGTGGCGAGCCTCGCCGGTTCGGCGACGGTCGCGCCGGTGACACCCGCGACGTCCATGCAGGCGATCCCGGACGATCCGGACGCACCGCACGAGGAGCCCGCGCTGCCGCCGGACCAACGGCGCTCGGAACGAAACACGCGCACACCGACGTGGCTCGACTCGTCCGTTCCTGAATGACCGTCGCTGCGTCGCGTTCTGCACTCGCGGCGGCGATCGACAACGCCGCCGATACGGTGCGCGCGCGGTTCAGCGCGCAGCCGGACGTGGCGCTCATTCTTGGCACCGGGCTCGGCGCGCTGGCGCGTGACATCAATCCGGCCGTGGAAATCGAGTACCGGGACATTCCGGGCTTTCCGCTCTCGACCGTCGAGTCACACGTGGGCCGTCTCGTGTGCGGCACCCTCGCGGGCAAGACCGTCGTCGCCATGCAGGGCCGCTTTCACCGGTACGAAGGGTATTCGCTCCAGCAGGTGACGTTTCCGGTGCGCGTGCTGCGTGCGCTGGGCGCGCGCACGTTGATCGTGTCGAACGCGTGCGGCTGCATGAACGCGGCGTGGTCGGCGGGCGACCTCATGCTCATCGCGGATCACATCAACCTGCTCGGCGATTCGCCGCTCATCGGACCGAACGATGCGGCACTCGGTCCGCGTTTTCCGGACATGTCCGCACCGTACGACGCCGAACTGCGCAGCGTCGCGCGCGCAGTGGGTGAGGCGCGGCAGATGACGCTGCGCGAAGGGACGTACGTGGCGGTGCCCGGTCCGGCGCTTGAAACGCGCGCGGAGTACCGCATGCTGCGCGGCATGGGCGCCGATGTCGTCGGCATGTCGACCGTACCGGAAGTGATTGTGGCCGTGCACGCGGGCATGCGCGTGCTCGGCATCTCGATTGTCACGGACATGTGCATTCCTGAAACCCTCGAGCCTGCAAGTCTCGAGAAGATCATCGCCGTTGCCGCGGTCGCGGAGCCGAAGCTCACCGCGCTCGTGCACGGCATCCTGGGACGACTGTGACGGCGAACGCATCGGAGCAGCGCTATCGCGTGATCGCGTCGGACGCGCCTGCGCCCGAGCTCGAAGAGGAAATGCTCGAGCGCTGGCGCGCGGAGAAGCTGTTCGACCGCGTGCAGAACGCGCGCAAGGACGGCGCACCGTTCGTGTTCTTCGAAGGACCGCCGACGGCCAACGGACGTCCGGGCATCCATCACGTGTTCGCGCGCACGGTGAAGGATCTCATCTGCCGGCACCGCGCGATGCGCGGCCGCTACGTGCCGCGCAAGGCGGGATGGGACACACACGGCCTTCCTGTCGAGATCGAGGTGGAGCGCGCGCTCGGCATCAGCGGCAAACAGGATATCGAGCGCATCGGCGTCGCGGAGTTCAACCGTCTGTGCCGCGAATCGGTGTTCAAGTATCGCGACGAGTGGGAGAAGCTCTCCGAGCGCATTGCCTACTGGCTCGATTACGAGAATGCCTACGCCACGTACACGCACAATTACGTCGAGAGCGTGTGGTGGGCGCTGCAGCAGCTGTGGAAACGCGAGCTGCTGTATCGCGGCCACAAGATCCTGCCATACTGCACGCGGTGCGGCACGGCGCTGTCGAGTCACGAGGTGGCGCAGGGCTACGAGGACGTCGAGGACCCGTCGGTCATCGTCGCGCTCGAGCTCGTGGACGGACTGCGGGAAGACTGGAAGACGCGCATTCTCGTCTGGACCACCACGCCGTGGACACTGGTGTCGAACGCGGCGTTGGCCGTGCACCCGGAGCTCACGTATCTCGAAGTGCGCAAGCGCGGGCAGCACACGGAGGGTCAGCCGCGCGAGTCGATTCTGTTTTCGGAGAATCTCGCGCAGTCGCTGCTCGGCGCAGATTGGGAAGATCGCTATGAGCGGATCGGCACGATCACCGGTGAGCGACTCGCCACGAAGCGGTACAAGCGTCCCCTCGACTGGCTCGCGTATCCGGATGGCGCCGCCCACGAAATCATCGTCGCCGAGGAGTTCGTTGCGGCGGACGAAGGCACGGGCGTCGTGCACATGTCGCCGGCATTCGGTGCCGATGACTACGCCGCCGGACGCCGGCACGGCCTCGCGTTTCTGCAGCCGGTCGACGCGCAGGGGAATTTCCCCGCAGACATGCCGGTCATTGGCGGCATGTTCTTCAAGGCCGCCGATCCGAAGATCATCGACGAGCTCAGGAAGCGCGGCGTGCTGTGGAAGGCGAAGACGATGGTGCACTCGTACCCGCACTGCTGGAGGTGCGGTACGCCGCTCCTCTACTACGCGCGCACCTCGTGGTTCGTGCGCACGACCGCGCTCAAGGAGCAGATGCTGGCGCGGAATGCTCACGTCGACTGGCATCCGCCGGAAATCGGCAGCGGGCGGTTCGGCGAATGGCTGGAAAACAACGTCGACTGGGCAATCTCTCGCGATCGCTACTGGGGCACGCCGCTTCCCGTCTGGGTGAACGACGCCGACCCGGGCGAGATCGAAGTGATCGGCAGCTTCGCGGAGCTCGAGAACAAGACGGGCGGAAAGCGGCCGGCGGATTTTGATCCGCACAAGCCACACATCGACACGTACACGTGGCCGGCAGCGTCGGGGAAGGGGACGATGCGCCGTGTGAACGAAGTCATCGACGCCTGGTTCGACTCGGGTTCGATGCCGTTCGCGCAATGGCATTTCCCCTTCGAGAACGCGTCGACCGTCGAGCGCCAATTCCCGGGTGATTACATCGCCGAAGGAGTGGACCAGACGCGCGGCTGGTTCTACTCGCTCCTCGCGATCGCGACCGGGCTTGGTCCCGCGATGCCGAACAACGGTGACGGGCAAGCGGCGCCGTATCGCGCGGTGATTGTGAACGATCTCGTGCGTGACGCGAACGGACAGAAGATGTCCAAGAGCCGCGGGAACGCCGTGGATCCGTGGACCGTGCTCTCGACGCACGGCGCCGACGCGACGCGACTCTTTCTGGTCGCGGCGAGCCAGGTGTACCTGCCACGCAACTTCGACGAGCAGGCGATCCGCGATCTCGCCGGGCGCTTTCTCGTCACGCTCAAGAACACGTACAGCGGGATGTTCGCGACGTACGCGAACTTTGGCTGGTCACCGGAAGACGGTGCGCCCCCACCCGCGGATCGTCCGGAGATTGACCGGTGGGTGCTTTCGCGTCTTGCCGGTGTCGAACGCGAAGCGAACGAACGGTTGCAGGTGTTCGATCCCACGGCGGCGGCGCGCGCGGTCATGGATTTTGTAAGTGGCGACCTCTCGGGCTGGTACGTGCGGCAGTGCCGGACACGCTACTACGACACGACCGCCGATGACAACCGGGCCGCGTTCGCCACGCTGCACGAGTCACTCGTGGTCGTGTCGCGGCTGCTTGCGCCGTTCTGCCCGTTCGTGAGTGATTTCATCCATCGCGAGCTCACCGGTGACTCGGTGCATCTCGCGCCGTACGCGCGCGACGCGGGGGACGCGGCCACGCGCCGCGACGTCGCGCTCGAGAGCGCGATGGCCGAAATCCGCGAGCTCGCGCGCCTCGGTCGCGCCGCGCGCGAAGACGCCGGCATCAAGGTCAAGCAGCCGCTCTCCGAGCTGATCTGTGTGGCGGCCGTCGATCCGGCGGCGGGTGAGACCGGCACGTACATCGCGGGGCTCACGCCCATCCTTGCGCGCGAGCTCAACGTGAAGCGGGTGACATTCGCGACGTCGGCCGACAGCCTGGTCTCGCTCGTCGCCAAGCCGAACTTCAAGACGCTGGGCAAGAAGTTCGGAAAGAACACGAACGAGGCGGCTGCGGCAGTCCGCGCGCTCACGAGCACCGACCTCGCGGCGCTCGAACGCGGCGAGGTGGTGCACGTCACCGCCGGCGGAGTGACCCATCCGGTCGCGCTCGACGACGTCACGATCGAACGGCGAGCGTCCGGTACCTACGTGGTGCACCAGGAAGGCGCGCGGTTCGCCGCCATCGATCCCACCGTGACCGATGCATTACGGGACGAAGGGATTGCGCGTGAGCTCGTCAGCCGCGTGCAACGATTCCGCAAGGATCTGGGGTTCGCGGTGTCGGACCGTGTCATATTGCAGGTCGCCGGACACGAACGAGTCGAGGCAGCGGCCCGTGCGTTCGCTGACTGGATTGCCGGGGAAGTGCTCGCGACGCAGATATCCGTGGGTCCGGAGGGAAACGGAATGCCTGATGCAGCAGTACACACCACGGACATCGACGGAATGGCAGTGAAGATCACTCTTACCAGGAACACATAAAGGATGTCGGCCCAGAAAAAGAAAGCGGCGCCGCCCCCGGCCAAGTCGGCGGTACGGTCGCCGGCCAAGGCAGCGGCGAAGGCGCCGGTGAAAGCCGCCGCCAAGGCTGCGGCCCCTGGAGCGAAGGTGCCGGCGACGGCACCCGCGAAGAACAAGGGTGACGGCAAGAAGTCGGGCGCGTTGCTCACGGCCAAGGGTGTTCCGGTCAAGGACAAGCCGTGGGGCAAGAAGGAACTTGCGCACTTCGAGAAGCGATTAATGGAAGAGCGCAAGCGCGTCATGAAGCAGCTGGCTCAGTGGGATGAGAGCATGCGGTCGACCATTCAGAGCGCCGACGGTGACCTGAGCGCATACTCCTTCCACATGGCTGATCAGGGAACGGACGCGATGGAGCGCGAAAAGGCGTTTCTTTTCGCGAGCAAGGAAGGACGGTATCTCTGGCACGTGGATCAGGCGCTGCGGCGCTTGTACAAGACGCCCGAGCTCTTCGGCATCTGCGAGGTGACGGGCGAGCGCATCGAATTCGAACGACTCGACGCATTGCCGCACGCGCGTCTTTCGTACAAGGCCAAGCGCGAGGAAGAGGGGGTCACGGATCTTGAGTAGTGAACAGCGTCGCAAGCAGGTGATCTTCTGGACGCTCGTCGCGTGCTGGGTCGCGACGGACGTGATCACGAAGGCGTGGGCGGAATCGCACCTCATCGCGCGACTGCCGCGCGGGATTCTGGGCGAGTACATGCGCTTCACGCTCGTGTACAACCAGGGCGCAGCGTTCGGCATGCACATCGGCGACTGGTCGCGCTGGGTCTTCAGCGTGCTCACGGTCGCCGCGCTCGGTTTGCTTGCGCATCTCTTCCGCGAAACGCGCGCCGACGACACGCCGCGCACCGTCGCGCTGGGCCTCGTGACCGCGGGCGCGATCGGCAACCTCGTCGACCGCATTCAGTCGTCGCGCGGCGTCATCGATTTCATTGACGTCGGCATCGGCGATCGCCGGTTCTGGACGTTCAACGTGGCCGACGTCGGCGTGAGCTGCGGCGCGATTTTGCTGGCGTTGGTGCTGTGGCGGGAAGAGCGCATGCGCAACGCGGCACAGCGCGTGACGCCGTCCACCGAACAGTCCGGCCCGCCGCCCGAGCCAACGTCGCCGACGCACCCGCTCTCCAGCTGAAAACATGACTGCGCCCCTCGCCCCGGGGCGTCACACGTACACGCACGACGAGCCCGGCGACGAGCGGCTCGATGTCGTGCTCGCGCGCCGGCTCGCGGCCTCACGCGCGCAGGCAGCGACGCTCATCGCTACCGGCCGCGTCACCGTGGATGACAAACGCGAAAAGGCGAGTTTCCGCCCGCGGGTCGGCGCGGTGATCTCCGTCGAGATTCCCGAGCCGGCGAAGCGCGCCCTCGCCGCGGAAGAGATTCCGGTCGCGGTCAAATTCGAAGACGAGCACCTGCTGGTGATCGACAAGCCGGCCGGCATGGTCGTGCATCCGGCTCCGGGACACTGGAGCGGCACACTCGTGAACGCTCTCCTCGGCCGCGGTGCGCCGCTCGCGCCGGCGGGCGATCCGGCGCGTGCGGGCCTCGTGCACCGCCTCGACAAGGACACGTCTGGGCTCATTGTCATCGCGAAGACCGACGCGGCGATTCGGAAGCTGTCCTCGGATCTCGCCGCGCGTCGCGTGATTCGCCGTTACGCCGCGCTCGCGTGGGGTCACCTCAACGAAGACCGGCAGCGTGTTGACGCGCCCCTCGCACGCGACCCCAAGAACAGAAAGCGGATCGCAGTCGTGGCGGATGGCCGCCGCGCGATAACCGACTTCGTTCGTATCGCCCGTTTCGTGTCCGTGGATCTCATTCGCGCCCACCTGCAGACGGGGCGAACCCACCAGATTCGCGTCCATCTCGCGAGCATCGGCCACCCGGTCGTAGGTGACGACGTGTACGGCGGTGCCGAGCGCGGCCGCGCGCCCGAAGCGTCGGCGCGGCAATTCCTCCACGCGGCCTGGCTGCGGTTCAGACACCCCGTGACGAACGAGATCTGCGACATCCGAAGCGAGCTTCCGGGCGACCTCCGGCTGGTGCTGGCCCGGGCGGCGCGGGACGATCGCTGGGAAACGGAGCCCGCTCCCCTCGCGGCGCTCGGCTTTTTCGCCGACGACGCGTAATCTTTGTCATCAGTATGACCGCCGGATTCGACACGCTCGTCGTCGGAGCCGCCAACCGCCTCGCGGTGGCGGCCGCGAGCGCCGTCGCGGAATCGCCGGGGCAGGTGTACAACCCGCTCTTCATCTACGGCGATTCTGGCCTCGGCAAGACGCATATCCTGCACGCCATCGCGGGTCATGTCCGCGCGCGCAGTCGTGACGCTCTCGTCGAATATGTGACGCTCGTCGATCTCATCGATGCGTACCACGCGGCGGTCGCCGCCGGCACGATGGATCAGTGGGCCGCCGGCCAGCAGCAGCTCCACGTGCTGCTCGTCGATGACATCCAGTTCCTCACCGGCCGCCGCGAAACACAGACGGACCTGCTCCGGCTCTTTTCGGCGATGCAGGACGAGGGGCGGCAGATCGTGCTCACGAGCGACCGGCCGCCCGCCGACATCTCGGATGTCGATGAACGGCTGATTGCGCGGCTCGCCGGGGGACTCGTGGTCGACATCGGTGCCCCGGATTTCGAAACGCGCGCCGCGATTCTCCGCGCGCTCGTTGCCAGGCAGCAGGTCGACGTGGGCGACGAGCTGCTGGCGGCAATTGCGCACATCGAATTCTCCAACGTGCGCGAGCTCCATGGCGCGCTCAACCGGCTCCTCGCGCACCGCGCTGTCGGGCAGGACGACCTCCGCGCCGAGGACATTGCGCGCGCGTTCGGCATGGAGGCGCCGGGTCCGAGGCGCCGGCGCTCGATCGAAGCCTTCCAGAGTTATCTGGCCGGCATGCCGTCGCCGTCGGTTGTCGCGGAATCGGAGAACGTTGCGCGCCTCAACGAGGCGATCGCGCTCTGGAGCGCCGAGGGATTCCGCACGGATGCGCTGGAGCGCGCCCGATCGGCGGGTGAGCACGAGGATGTGGGACTCATCATTGACGCGTTCACGCGCGGCGTCGAGCACCTGCGTGTGCTCGAGCGGCGCGCGGTGGCGGCCGATCCCGCGCTGGCCGGGCACGACGTGTTCCGCGATCCCGGACACGTCGACGCCGCCGAGGCATTCGTTGCGCGCGCGCTCGCGGGCGAGCTGCCCCCGCCGGGCCCCTCGTCCGCGTACGCGCGCGCTTCGTTCGAAGTATCGACATCGAACGCGCTCGCCGCGCGCGCCGCGGACGCGATCATCGCCGAACCCGGTGCGCGCTACAATCCGTTCGTCATCCACGGCCCGGCAGGTGTTGGCAAGACTCACCTCGCGCACGCGATCGGGAATGCGCTCGCCGCCCGCGGCATGCGCGTGGCGTGCGTGACGGCGCCGCGGTTCACGGACGAGCTCATCAGTGCGATCGGTGCGGGCACGGTGAACCGCTGGCGCGCGCGGTATCGCGCTGTGGATGCGCTCGTCGTCGAGGACGTCGACCAGCTCGCATCACGCGAGCGGTCGCAGGAAGAGCTCTTTCACATCATCAACGCGCTGCTCGCTGCCGGTAAGCAAATGGTGTTCACCAGCAGCGAACCCCCGCGGCGCGTGCCCGAGCTCGAAGAGCGGCTTCGCACGCGATTCGACGCGGGCCTCGTGGCACCGATCGGAGTGCCCGACCGCGCCTTGCGCGAGAAAGTCGCGATCCGCGTGCTGACACAGGACGGACAGCAGGCCGACGCGGATGCCGTGCACGCCATCGCGGAAAAGGCCGTGCCCAGCTTGCGTGAGCTCATTGCGCAGGTGCACCGGCTCGCACTGTCATTCGATGGCGGCGCGCTGACCGCGGCCATGGTGCGCGGCGACGCGTCGGCTGCGCGCAGGCTCACGCCGATCCGCCCACTCATGCGCGCGGTCGACGCGACGTTCCTCGATCGCGAGAAAGTCGTGTGGGAATGGCCCGATCCCACGGTGCGGATCATCGAGGAGCTGCGCTGATGGCGATCAAGGGCTCGCTCAAGGAAGCGTCGCTCCCCGACGTGCTGCAGCTGCTCGCACTCGGGCAAAAAACGGGCTGCCTGTCCATCACGCATCGCGCCAACCTCGGCTCCATCTTCTTTGACCGCGGGCGCATTTCCTTCGCGTCGATCATCAACCGGCGCGACCGCCTCGGTGACCTGCTCGTCAAGGCGGGCAAGCTCACACAGCCGCAGCTCGAAGCCGCCATCGCGGAGCAGGGACGCGACCGCAACACGCGCATCGGCGATATCCTCGTGCGGCAGGGCGCGCTCACGCGCGAGCAGCTGAACGACCACATCCGCGTGCAGATCGAGGAAGCCGTGTACTTCCTGTTCACGTGGACCGAGGGGACGTTCAACTTCGAGCCCGACGTGAAGCCGGAGATGCAGGACTTCCTGGTGTCGATCAATCCGGACGCGCTCCTCCTCGAGGGCGCGCGGCGCGTCGACGAGTGGTCGCTGATCGAAAAGCGGATCCCGAGCTTCGACATCGTGTTCGACCTCGATCGCCGCCGTCTCGCGTCGAGCGGCGTGGTGCTCACGAAAGAGCAGGAAGTTGTTGCGCGCCTGCTCGACGCACGGCGCGATGTGCGGCAGATCGCTGAGGAATCGGGGCTGGTCGAGTTCGAAGTGGGCAAGGCGCTCTACGGGCTCGCGACCGCGGGGTTCCTGCAGCGGATCGGCACGTCGAAGGCCGCGAACGAGCCGAAGGTGCCGGACGAACAAATCGAGGAACATCGCAACCTCGGCATCGCGTTCTACAAGACCGGCATGCTCGACGAAGCCATGCGCGAGCTTCGGCGGGCGATCGATCTTCGTCCTCGCGACGAAGGCGCGCGGTTCTACGTGGGACTCTCGCTCATTCGTCTCGGGCGGTGGGCCGAGGCTGTGAGCGCGCTGCGGGAAGTCTCGGCCACGCGTTCGGCCAAAGGCGCTGTCTTTCACGCGCTGTCATTCGCGCTCGAGCGACTCGGCAAGTACGATGATGCGCGCGTCGCACTCGACGAGGCGGTGAAGCGCGGGCTCGGCGAGGATCCGCGCGTTCGCACCTCCCTCGCGATGCTCGCGCTGCGCAAGGGTGAGGCGGTGATGGCGGACCGCCTCTTCGCGGAGGCGCGGACAAAATTTGCGCCGGGCAGTCCGACGCCCGCATGGTTCAATGGTGCGTCGCTCGCGGCCGCGCTGCAGGGCGATCTCGACCGCGCGGCGGAGATCCTGAGCGAAGGCATCTCCGTGTACCCGCACGGCGCGGTTCTGCTCAACAATTTCTCCGTCGTGCAGGAACGGCTGGGCCGCACGGAACAGGCGTTCACTGCTGCGAGCCGCGGGGTGAGCGAAGACGCGAATCTTCCGCAACTGCACAAGAACGTGGGCGATGCGCACTTTCGGGCGGGCAGGCCGGATGACGCACTCGAATCGTACCAGCGCGCCATCCGGATCCGCGCCGATCTCGGACCCGACGTCTACATCCGCATGGGGACGCTCTACGCGCAGCGCGGCGATCGTGCGGAAGCCGTGCGCTCGTGGGAGCGCGCGCTGGAGCTCGATCCCGCCAACGCGACGGCACGCGCCAACCTCGGCATGACGGGACGGATTTAGCTTACCATGAGGACGAGATTCTAGATGGCAGACCTTCTGACCTGGCGGGCAAAACGCGCGGCACTGGCGGCGCTTCTGGAGGAACCGGATGCGTCGTCGCGGCGTGACGAGCTCAAGGCCGAAATCATCGCGCTGTACAAGGCCGTGGATCAGGGAATCACGGACCTCACGGCGCTGCGCGACGAGATCAAGACGCTCGTCGAGAAATGGAAGGCGCTGCAGGGGCCGAGTATCGCGCCGCAGTTTGTCGCGGAGCGTCCGGTGCTGCACCAGGATCACATCGGCGCGTCCACATTCATTGAAAAGGGCTGGAGCCGGTTGTCGCTCGGCGATCACGAGGGCGCCGAAGCGGCGTTGCGCCGCGCGATCGAGCTCGCGCCCGGGGACCCTCAGTCGGAAGCGCTGCTCGGCTGGGCGCAAATGCTGCAGGAGAAGTACGACGAAGCGCTGGAGAACTTCCAGCGCGTGCTCGTGCGCGAGCCGCAGAACTCGCTTGCGCGCATCAACGTCGGGTACATCAGTCTCAAGAAGGGCACGTTCAGCGCCGCGATCGAGCACCTGTCGAAGG
>DASRAP010000096.1:0-12359 GCA_035638155.1 Gemmatimonadaceae bacterium
GTCAGGAGATTGCGGTGCGGCGCGCGCTCGGCGCGGGAAGCACGCGGGTGTTCAGGATGCTCATCCTGCAGAGCGTCGCCGTCGTCACGGCAGGTGGCGTCCTCGGCGCCGGCGCGGCGTGGCTGGCGATGCCGTTTCTTCGGGGACTCGACATCAATCCGACGCTGACGACGTTCACATCGCGCATCGAGCTCGACGCGACGGTGCTGTTCATCAGCGGGGCGGTGGCCGTCGTCGCGGGGCTCGCCGCGGCCGTGCTGCCGGCGTGGTTCAATCGCCGCGAAGATCTCTCCGGCATGTTGCGCGAGAATTCGCGATCGGTGAGCCTGTCGCGCGCGGTGCTCCGGTGGCAGCAGGGCATGGTGTTCGCACAGGCCGCGCTTTCGGTCGTGATTCTCGCGGCGGCGGCGCTCCTCGGCGTGAGCCTCAGGAACATCACGCACGTCGAGCCCGGCTTTGATGCGCGCGGTCTCGTGGTGGCGCGCGTGCAGCTTCCCGATGCGGCGTATGCTGCGCACGACGCGCGCGCGGCGCTCGGCCGCACACTGCTCGACAATCTCTCACGCGAACCGGGCATCGGCGACGCGAGCTTCTCGACCACGTTGCCGGTGAGTGATGTGCAGTGGGGCGCGCGCTTTCTGCCGGAAATGTCCGACGGCTCGATGGGCACGGATCAGTTGTTGCTGCATTTCCGTCGCGTGTCGCCCACGTATGTCGCGCAGATGAAAATTCCGCTCGTCGCCGGGCGACAACTGACGGCGCAGGACAACGCGACGTCGTTGCCGGTCGCGATGATCAGTCGCGTGCTGGCCGAACGCCTGTGGCCCGGCGGGAAGGCGATCGGGAAGCATCTCTACCGCGTGAACACGACGCCTCCGCAGCCGCTCGAGATCGTCGGCATCGTGGGTGACGTGATGGATGCGGGGTTTACCGCGCCCCCCGGCGACGCCATCTACATTCCGTTCGAGCAGCTTTCGAGCACGCGCATGTCGATCGTGGTGCGTCCGCGAGGCCCTGCATCGGCGGCAATCGCCGGTATTCGTCACGCGCTGCGCGCGAGTGATCCCGCTCTCGCCGCGAACGGCATCGCGTCCCTCGAAACGCTGGTCCAGCAGGCGAACACGCTGCCGCGATTGCAGAGCCTACTGCTCATGACGTTCGCCCTCGTTGCAATCGCGATCGCAGGCATCGGGAGCTACGGCGTCATGAGCCAGCTCGTGGCGAACCGGGAGCGTGAATTCGCGATGCGGCTCGTTTTCGGGGCAGAGCCGCGTTCGCTCGGTGCACGCGTGTTCGGGCAAAGCGCGCGGCTCGCCATTCCCGGAATCGTGCTCGGCATCGGCGCCGTGGTCGCGCTCGGGAGTGCACTCAAGCCGTTCGTTTTCGGCGTGACTCCGTACTCCGTGTTTGTACTGGGGGCTGTCGGGGCTGCAATGGGCGTCGTGGCGGTCGCGTCCACCATTCCGTCGGCTGTTCGGGCTATGAGGGTTGAGATTCGGAACACACTCTAAGTGCGAACCGCTCTGACTGCGGGACGGCTCTAAGGGCGGGACGGCTCTAACGGCGGAGGGGGGGACCAAATGAAATCGGGCGCTTCCCCGTATTAGAGGTAGCAGTCAGGTTTCCTCTCCCTTCGTTGAGCGAGCCCGTCTACGCGCCACGCAATTCGTCCAGACAACCGCCGGCCTGCGCATGACGCTGAGCCGACGGACCGAGAGCTCGTCGAGCAGGTCCGGCGCGGTGATCGGGAGGCGTTCGGCCGCCTGGTGTCGCGGCACATCGCTCGCGCGCACGCGCTCGCCGTTCGCGTGCTGCACCAGCGCGACGATGCCGATGACCTGGTGCAGGACGCGTTCCTCGCCGCGCTCGAGCATCTCGAGGCGTTCGACGTGTCGCGGCCGTTCTGGCCGTGGCTTGCGCGCATCATCGCCAACCGCGGCCTCGACATCGCCTCGTCGCGCGCCGTCCGCTACACGGAGTCGCTGCCGGACGACCTGATCGATTCGCGAAGCGGCACACCGCTCGACGGCGCGGTGCGCCGCGAAATCATCGAGCGATTCCGCCGCGAGCTCGCGCTGCTCCCGCCGCGGCAGCAGCTCATCATTCAGCTCGTCGAGCTCGACGGCTATGACGTTGCGGAAATTGCGGGCATGCTCTCGCTCTCGCCGTCCACGGTGCGGTGGCATGTGCACGCCGCGCGCCAGCGTTTGCGCGACGCGCTTTCGCCGCTCAGGGACGGTGGCCCATGACTCACGACGACCGCTCGAAGGATTCGCGCGTCGCTGACGCGCTCCGCCAGCTGGACAGAAGCCGCAGCGTGAGCGCCAGCGACCTCGATGCACTCACGAATCGCATCGTGCACGAGGCATCCGGCCTTCTCGCGCAGCGCCGGGCACCGGATCCGGCGTGGTGGGAATATCCCGCGGCCTGGGCGCGCACGCTCATTCCCCTCGGCGCGCTCACCGCAATCATTGCGGCCGCCATTCTCGTGCGCACCATTGCCGCGCCCCCGGCGCTGGCGACCAATTCCGAACGCGCGATGTCGGACCGTCTCCTCCTCTCGCTCGTGACGCCCGTCGAGGACCACGTGAGTCCCGGGTTGCCGCGGCGCTGATGCGGTCGCGACGAGGCGCGATGCCTGCGCGCATGCTGGCAATTGTCGTGCTGATCGCGGTCACGATCGCGAGCGCGATTCTCGGCGCGGCGGTCGACCGGGGGTGGGTGCGCGCGCATCCGGAAGCGAGCCTGCTGCCCGACACTGCGTACCACCCGCTGTCCTCGATCCTGCGCTCACCGACGGATGATGACCGGAAGAAGGCGCGCCAGCAGCTGGCCGCCGAGCTCGGTCTCAACGCGGCGCAGACCGCTCGCGTGGACAGCATCCTCGATGCGCACGCGGCGGAGTTCCGCGCGCTGCGCGAAGAGATTCGTCCCCGGGTTGAGGACCTCACGCGCGCCGTTCGGAGTGACGTCGAATCCGTGCTGACTTCCGCGCAGCGCCTGCGGTATCGCGCGTTGCTTGGGACGCAGATGCTGTCGGATTCGGCGCGCCAGGAGCCGCGCTGATGCGCCGCGCGACGGCGACGGTTGCGCTCATTCTTTGCGCCGGCTGCGTGGCGCGCGCGCCGCGCATTGACGGTGCACCGGGTGCGTCGCCGACGCCGCAAGCGCCGTGGGTGCCGCCTGCCGCGGTCGCGCGCGAGGTTGGCGATCGCGCGCAGGCGAGTTCCGCGGCGGCGGCCGCTGCGTCGAGCGCGGCGTCGGAGCCGCTCTCGCTGACGCAGATCGTGGATGTGGCGCTCAGGAACAATCCGGCGACACGGCTTGCATGGAGCGACGCACGCGCTGCCGAGAACGCGTATGGCGCGGAGCGTGGCTCGCTGTTGCCGGCGGTCACTGGAAGCGCCACGCTTTCACGATCGCGTTCGCCGAACACGGTGAATCGCGGCGACCGCACGCAATACACGCCATCCATCTCCCTGTCGTATCTCGTGCTCGATTTCGGCGGCAGAACCGGGTTGATCGAGAGTGCGCGCCAGACCGCGATCGCCGCCGACTTCACGCATAACGCCGCCGTCCAGAACACGATCCTCGACGCCGAGGCGGCGGCATTCAGTTATCTCGCGACACGCGCGCTTCGCGACGCGCAGCGCACGGCGATCAACGAGTCCGACGCGAACCTCGCGGCGGCAACCGAGCGCCACCGCGTCGGCCTCGCGACGATCGCCGACGAGCTGCAGGCGCGAACGGCGCGCGCGCAAGCGGAGCTGGATCTCGAAACGCTCGAGGGCCAGTTCCAGACCGCGCGGGGAGCGCTCGCGACGGCGATGGGACTCCCTGTGACGACATCGCTCGAGCTCCCGGGGATCGAGACGCCGGATTCCGCCGGCGTGCGTGCGGCGACCGCGACCGTGGACTCGATCATTCAGCTGGCGGTGCGAAGCCGACCCGATCTTGCCGCAGCGGAAGCGGACGTTGCCCGTGCCGCCGCGGACGTGCGCGTCGCTCGATCGGCCGGCCTCCCGTCGCTGTCGTTCGTCGCGTCCGGCGGCTACGTCGGCGCGAACCCGGCCATCAATACCGGGCGAACTTACGCTCTCACCTTCGGGCTCTCCGTGCCCATCTTCAGCGGCTTCAGTCATACCTATGATGTCCGCGCGGCCACGGCGCGCCGCGACGCGGCCGACGCCCGGGCGCAGCTCACGCGGCAGCAAATCGCCCAGCAGGTGTTCACCGCGTTCTACCAGTTGCAGACGGCGACGGAGCGCGTGCGCACGTCGGCCACGCTCCTCTCGAGCGCCACGGAATCGGAGCAAGTCGCGCGCGGACGATACAACGAGGGCGTCGGAAGCATCGTGGACCTCCTGATTGCGCAGACCGCGCTCGCGAATGCGCGCGCGCAGTCCATCGCGGCGCGCTGGCAGTGGCGCATCGCGCTCGCTCAGCTCGCGCATGACGCGGGTTCACTCGGCCCGACCGGTGAATCCGTCGTGCCGATCACCGGCCCTGCGGGAAACAATCGATGAAGATTCGTGTGCGCACACTCTGCGTGTGGCTGGCGGCCGTGGCGTCTGCGGCGTGCGCCAAGCATCAACCGGATCGTCAGGTCACCGTGCCGGTGCGCGCGGCGGCGGCCACGAAGATCGCCGCGCCCGTCGAGATCACGGCGAATGGCGTGGCGGAGCCGCTCCAGACGGTCTCCGTGGAAGCGCAGGTCGGCGGGGCGCTCACGGAAGTGTCGTTCAAGGAAGGCGATGAGGTATCGGCGGGCCAGGTGTTGTTCCGGATCGATGCGCGCCCCTACGACGTCGCCGTGCGCCAGGCCGAAGCCGCGCTCGCGCGCGATCTTGCCCAGGCGGAGAACGCGCAGCGCGAAGCGGAGCGGTACGCGGCGCTCGCGGAGAAGGACTACGTCACGAAGTCCCAGCTGGGGCAGGTCCGCGCGAACGCAACCGCACTGCGCGCGAGCGTCGTCTCGGATAGCGCCGCGCTCGAAAGCGCCAAGCTCAATCTCGCGTACTGCACGATTCGCGCGCCGATCGCGGGGCGCACGGGCGGATTGCTCGTGCGTCAGGGAAATCTCGTGAAAGCGAACGGCCAGCCGCTGGTCATCATCAACCAGATCCGGCCGATCCTGGTCCGCTTTCCGGTCACGCAACGGGACTTCCTCGCGATATCCCACCGCGCGTCGCAGGGTTCGCTGGCCGTGGGTGTGACGTCGGCGGACAGCGTGCCGACGGCGGAAATGGGATCGCTCAGCTTTCTCGACAACGCCGTGGATTCGCTCACCGGCACCGTGACGGCGAAGGCGCGGTTCGACAACGCCTCGCGCAAGCTCTGGCCCGGCGAGTATGTCCGCGTATCCGTGCGGCTCGAAGTTATTCCCGACGCGATCGCGGTGCCGTCGGCGGCGCTGCAGTCGGCACAGAACGGCACGTATGTGTACGTGATCGACGATCAGAACGTCGCGCGCACGAGGCCCGTCACGATCGGCGAAACGGTCGGGGATCTCACCGTCGTGCGAACGGGGATCAAGGCCGGCGAGCGGGTCGTCACCGACGGCCAGTCGCGCCTCACGCCCGGTGCGAAGGTCGACGTGCAGCCGGAGCGGGCGACGGCTGAAACTGATTCGTCCCGTTCCGCGCCGGCCCGGGGCGGGGGGCGTTCCGGCGGCCGATGAACATTTCGGCGTTGTTCATTCGGCGGCCGGTCACGACGCTGCTGCTCATGGTCGGCATTGTCGTGTTCGGCATCACGGCGTACTTCAAGTTGCCGGTGAGCGATCTGCCGAACGTCGACTACCCGACGCTCACGGTGAACGCGAGCCTGCCGGGCGCGAGTCCGGAAACCATGGCGTCCGCCGTGGCGACGCCGCTCGAGAAACAGTTCTCGACGATCGCGGGCATCGACAACATGACGTCGACCAGCAATCTCGGTTCGACGCAGATCACGATCCAGTTCTCGCTCGACCGGGATATCGACGGCGCCGCACAGGACGTGCAGGCGCAGATCGCCAAGACATTGCGCGACCTTCCGCCCGGCATCATTCCGCCGTCGTACCAGAAGGTGAATCCGGCCGACCAGCCGATTCTGTATTACACGCTCAGCACCGACCTCATGCCGCTCTCGCAGCTCGATGAGTACGCGGAAACGGTGCTGTCGCAGCGGATCTCGATGGTGAACGGTGTCGCGCAGGTGCAGATCTTCGGCGCGCAGAAATACGCGGTGCGCGTACAGCTCGACCCGTCCGCGCTCGCATACCGCAAGATCGGCATCGACGAAGTCGCGGCCGCGATCAGTGCGCACAACGTGAATCTGCCGACGGGCATTCTGTGGGGGCCCTCGCGTTCGCTCACGGTGCAAGCGAACGGACAACTCGCAACCGCGGCCGAATTCCGCGATCTCGTCGTTGCGTATCGCGATGGCGCGCCCGTCAGACTTGGCGATGTGGGGCGAGTGCTCGACGACGTGCAGAACAACAAGAGCGCCGGCTGGTACGGCAGCCGCCGCGCCGTGATCCTGGCTATTCAGCGGCAGCCCGGCACCAACACGGTGCAGGTCGCGACCGACGTCAAGACGCTGATGGCGCAGCTCGAGAAACAGATCCCGCCGTCCGTCGAGCTGCACAAGTTGTATGACCGGTCTCTGGGCATCGACGAAGCGGTGAACGACGTGCGTGTGACGTTGCTGATCACGCTCGTGCTGGTCGTGCTGGTGATCTTCGCGTTTCTCCGCAGCCCGCGCGCCACGGCCATTCCCAGTCTCGCGCTGCCCATTTCGATCATCGGCACCTTCGCGGTGATGTACCTGCTGGGATACAGTCTCGACAATCTCTCATTGATGGCGATGACGCTCGCCGTCGGCTTCGTCGTCGACGACGCGATCGTGATGCTCGAGAACATCGTGCGCCACATGGAGATGGGAAAGGACGCGATGACCGCCGCGCTCGATGGCGCAAGGGAAGTCGGGTTCACCATCCTGTCGATGACCGTGTCGCTCACGGCGGTGTTCATTCCGATCCTGTTCCTGGGGGGCATCATCGGCCGGCTGTTCCACGAGTTCGCGGTCACGATTGCCGTCGCGATTCTCATGTCGGGCGTCGTCTCGCTCACGCTCACGCCCATGTTGTGCAGCCGGTTTCTGCGCGCGCCGCACGGCGAGACGCACGGCAGAGTCTACGAGCTCAGCGAACGCGCGTGGGCGTGGGTCAGCGGCGTCTACGAACGGACGCTGGGCTGGACGATGCTTCACCGTCCGGTGATGATCGTGGTCTCCGTCATGATCCTGGCCGGCACCGCCGTCCTCTTCGTGTTCGTTCCAAAGGGATTCATTCCGAGCGAGGATACCGGGCGCATCAACGCGACGACCGAAGCGGCGCAGGGCATTTCGTTCGACAACATGGCCCTGCACCAGCGCGAAGCCGCCGACATCGTCGCGCACGATTCCAACGTCGCCGGCTTCATGTCGTTCATCGGGCAGGGCGGCAACGGGCAGTCCGGCAATCAGGGACGGCTCTTCCTCGGCATGAAGCCGCGGAATGAGCGGGTGAGCGCCGACAAGTTCATCGCCGGGATCCGGCAGAAGCTGTCGCGCATTCCGGGACTCGTCGTGTACATGCAGAATCCGCCGGCGATCCAGATCGGCGGACGCGTCTCGAAGGGCCTCTACCAGTTCACGCTGCAGAGCTCCGATCTCATGGTCCTCTATCCCGCGGCGCAGCGCCTGCTCGATTCGGTGCGCACGTCACCGCTGGTCCAGGATGTGTCGAGTGATCTTCTCCTGGGGAATCCGCAAGCGAGCATCGAGATCAATCGCGATCGCGCCGCGTCGCTGGGCGTCACGCCGCAGCAGATCGAGACCGCGCTCTATAACGCGTACGGATCGCGCCAGGTCTCCACCATCTACACGCCAAATAACGCCTACTGGGTGGTCATGGAATTGTTGCCGGCGTACCAGCAGGATCTCTCCGCGCTGTCGCTGCTCCACATCCGGTCGGGGACCGGGGCGCTTGTCCCGCTCAGCGCGGTGGCAAACGTCGTGCAGACGAGCGGGCCGCTCACCATCAACCATTCCGGCCAGCTTCCGTCCGTGACGATCTCGTTCAACCTCGCGCCGAACGTCGCCCTCGGCGACGCGACGTCGATGGTCGAACGCGTCTCCCGCTCGGTGGTGCCGTCATCGGTGTCGACGGCGTTCTCGGGCACCGCGCAGGCATTCAAGGCGGCGCAGACGGGACTCCTCGTGCTCCTCGTGCTCGCGATCTTCGTGATCTACGTGGTGCTGGGCGTGCTGTACGAGAGCTTCATCCATCCGCTCACGATCCTTTCGGGCCTGCCGTTCGCCGCATTCGGGGCGCTCCTCACGCTGCTCGTGTTCGGCGTGGACCTCAGCGTGTACTCCTTCGTCGGCCTGATCCTCCTCGTGGGCCTCGTGAAGAAGAACGCGATCATGATGGTGGATTTTGCGGTCGAGACGGAACGAACGAAGCACATCCCGGCCTCCGAAGCGATTGTCCACGCGTGTCTCATCCGTTTCCGGCCCATCATGATGACGACGATGGCGGCGCTCTTCGGGACGCTCCCGATTGCGCTCTCGCTCGGGGCCGGTGCCGAATCCCGCCGCCCACTCGGCATCGCGGTCGTGGGCGGATTGTTCTTTTCGCAGTTCATCACGCTGTACGTGACGCCGGTGGTGTACAGTTACCTCGACACGCTCAGCGTCCGAACGTCGCGTGTCTTCGGCCCCAGCAAGCCACCTGTTATTGCGGCCCCGGCGGACTAACCGGCGGGCACAACCATGAAGGGAGAATCGAGATGGATCGCCGCGAGTTTGTCGAGACGTCGTCCCTGATCGCCGGCGGCGCGCTGCTGGCGCGCGTGCCTGAGTTGGCGGTTCAGGAGCCGCCGAAGCCGGAGCCGCTCATGGTGGGCATCCAGGTCGGCGCCGTGTCGTTCGTCGACGAAGGCACCGAGCAGGCGCTCGACATTCTCCAGAAATCCGCGAACGTGAATACGCTGTTCATCGCGTCATTCACGTACGGGCGCGGTATCGGCGGGCGGCAGCCGCGGGGAAGCGCCCTGCCGGACCACGGCAAGCAGGAATACGACGACAATTTTCGCGGCGGCAATTTCGCGACGCCGCACCCGCAGTACTATCGGAAGACCGGCATCGCGCCGGAGAAGGCGCCCGACCATCCCGGCTACGACGTGCTCGCGGACGTGGTACCCAAAGCGCACGCGCGCGGCATGAAGGTGATCGTGTGGTACGAAGACGTCATCGCGGCGGACGTCCCTGGGTTCGACAAGGCGCGCGAGGTCACGCTCACCGGACGGCCGTCGACGTTCGCGTGCTCACGAAATCCGAGCACGCGCGCGTTCTGGCTTGGCCTCACGGAAGACTATCTGCGCTCCTACGACGTCGATGGCCTCATGTGGGGCAGCGAGCGCCAGGGGCCGCTTGGCAACGCGCTCATCGCCAACCATGGCGGGAACGGCGCGGGCGGCGGCATCGCGTGCTTCTGCGACTACTGCATTGCCGCCGCGAAAAAGGACGGCATCAATACCGACCGCGCGAAAGAGGCGTACACCGAGCTCGGCAAATGGGCGACGGCTGTCCGGGCGGGAAACGTGCCGACAGACGGCGCGTTCGTGACGTTCTGGCGGCTCCTCGTGAAGTATCCCGAGATTCTCGCGTGGGAGCGGCTCTGGAACGAAGCGCTCAACGACACGTACCGCGACATGTACGCGCTCTCGCACAGCATCGCGCCCGCGAAAGGCATCGGCTGGCACGTGTGGCACAACAACTCATTCTCGCCCTTCTATCGCGCGGAGCAGGACTACACCGAGTTCGCGAAGTATTCGGACTTTCTCAAAGTCGTGATGTACAACTTCTGCGGTGGCGAGCGGCTGGCACAGTACGTCCGGAGCACGCAGCGGAGCCTGTTCGCGGATTTCACCCCGGAACAGGTGCTCGACCTCACGTACAACATGCAGCAGTACCACGACGTAGCACTCGACAAACTCGCGGCGTCAGGCCTTGGCGCTGACTACGTCACCCGTGAAACGAAGCGCGCACTGGCGAGCGCCGGACCCAACATGAAGATCTGGCCGGGCCTCGACGTCGACGTTCCCACCGGCGCGAACAGCATCAAGGCGAAGCCCGACGACGTCTACGCCGCGGTGAAGGCTGCCCTCAGTGCCGGCGCGCACGGTGTGCTGCTCTCGCGCAAATACTCGGAGATGCGGCTCGACAATCTCCGTGCCGCGGGCCGGGCAGTTCGTGAAGCGTAGCCGTATTCAGTAAGCGCGGGTGCTATTGCGCACCGGCCCAGGTCTTGCCGAGCCGCGCAAAGAGTGCGGCATACATCTCGATGCCGTCCCACAGATTCTGCACGCGCAGGTTTTCATTCGCGGCGTGCTGGTTGTTGTCATAGTTCGCGATCGGCACGCTCACCACGGGCGCGCCGAGCAGGTCGGTGAAGAGATAACTCGGACCGCTGCCGCCTGAGGTTGGCATGACGACGGGCGCCTTGCGAGCTCCCTCCGTCATGGCGGCGACGAGTGCGCGGCCGAACGGATCGTCGAGTGACGCGCGCTGCGGTGGATACCCGCCCTCCCATTCGGCCTTCACGATCTTCGCAAAGCGTGCGCGTGTCGCGCTGTCGGGCGTCTCGCGCACGACGTGGTATCCCTGGGTCGCGAGATGGCGCTCGACGAGCGACTTGACGCGGTCCGGCTGCTGGTTGGGAACGAGGCGCAGGTCGAATGACGCCATCGCCTCGGTGGAGATGGCATTCGTGCTCGTGGCGCCGACGTTTCCGACGCGAATGCCGCGCACGTTGAATGCGGGGAGCATGATGCGCTCGGCAAGCACGGCGTCGCCTGCTTCCGTGTGCGCGAGGCCGAGGGAGGCACGAAGGCTGGAATCAACCCGGGGCATAGCGGCGAGGGCGCGGCGCTCCGAGGCGCTGATCGGCGCGACGTCGTCGTAATAATTCGCGATCCGGATATGGCCGTCGTCGTTGCGCATGGACGCCACGAGGTTCGCGATGAGTGCGCCGGGATTCGGGGCCCAGTTGCCGTAATGCCCGCTGTGCAGCGGACGCGTGGGTCCGTACACCGTCAGCTGGAGGCCGATGACGCCGCGCTGGCCGAACACTGCGAGCTGATCACCGTTCTGCGCCATGGGCCCATCGCCGAACACCCACGCGTCGGCCTTGAGGACCGTCTTGTACTTCGTGAGGATGGCCGCGAGATGGGGCGAGCCCGCTTCCTCTTCGCCCTCGAAGAAGAACTTGATGTTGACTGACCGGGTGATGTTCGCCGTCTTGAGCGCGTCGACGGCGGTGAGCAGCGCGATGATCGTCGCCTTGTCGTCCCCGGCGGAGCGTGCGTAGATGCGCGATTCGCCGTTCGCGCGCTGACCCGCTGACGGAAACGGAATGTCGCGCGTGCCATCGCGCAGCACGGGCGTGAACGGCGCGCCGCGCCATTCGGACGGCACGACGAGCTGTCCATCGTAGTGCGCGTAGAATACGACGGTGCGCGTTGCTCCCGGCGCCGGCAGCTCGCCATAGACGGCCGGCGGCGCGCCTTCGAGCTCGAGCAGTCGTGCCGACGCGCCGCGCGACTCGAGTTGCCTGACGAGGTAGTCCGCGTTTCGCCGCACGTCAGCGAGGTTCGACGCGACGTTCGGCATCGCGAGCAGCGTCGAGAAATCCGTGAGCAGCTCGGGCTCGCGGGACTCACGATACGTGCGCGCGGCGGCGCGTGCCTGCGCGCCGGTGGCCGCTGATTGCGCGCTCAGTGCCGCCGGCAGCGCCAGCGCAATCAGCGTGCGCAACATCAACGTTTGCATAGCTCGCGAATGTATGGCGACGAGCTTCGCAAGGATAGTTCTACTGACTTACACCGGTCACGCGGAACACACTGAGAACCCCCACGGACAACAACAATCTGTTGTTGTGTCCGTGAGTTGTCCCAATCGTCCGCGTGCTCCGTGTAAGTCAGTTAAGTCAGTTAAGAAGTGCCGCGAAGAATCATCTGCTGCCGTCGTTCTTCGGCGAACCTTCTCCCTTTGCCGCCGGCCCGAAGGGCGAGCTCGTATCGCCGGCGCCAACATTCTCCACGCGCAGTTTCTGTTTGAGCGTGACGCCGCCGACGTTGAGGATCACGCCGAAGTCGCCGGTGGTCACCGACCCGCCCGCGCCGCCGCCGCGCCCGCCGCCGCCACCACCGCCGCCACCACGGCCGCCGCGTCCACCACCGCCGCCGGGCATCGGCATGCCGATGATCTCGAAAATGCGTTCGGCGGACTGTGCTTCCTGCTGCTGCTGACCGCGACCGCCGCGTCCGCCGCCA
>DASRAP010000097.1:0-10510 GCA_035638155.1 Gemmatimonadaceae bacterium
TCGGACTCGTTTGCGCGGTGCTGTTCACCCGCGTGTTGCGGACATTCCTCTATCAGGTGGGAACGTCAGACCCGGGAACGTTTGCCGTCATCGTTCTCGTCCTGCTGGCCACCGTGCTCATCGCCACGCTCATCCCGGCACGCCGCGCGGCGTCGATCGATCCCGTGCGGGCGCTGAAGTAGGCCTTATCTGCGCGGCTGGCCGAATTCATCGAACCGCTTGACCTGCTCGGGGGTCAGCAGGGGCGCGATCCGCGCGCGCAATGAATCCATCGAGGTCTTCATTGCGGCGCGCGCACCATCCACGATCGTCCTGTTCTTCTGATCCTGCGCGCTGAGAATGGCTACGAGGGCCATCCGCTGCGCGGAGTCGCGTGGCTGGATGATACTCATCATCAGATCGACGAAACTCGGTGGCGGCCCTCCGCGGCCATCGGGCGGCGGACCTCCCCTGCCCTCGAGCCCTGGCGGTCCCCCGCGACTACCCAGTCCGGGAGGTCCGCCGCGCCCTTCCGGGCCCCCCGCGAACGGCGGGGGCGGCCGCATATCGCGGCGCGACTGCGCCACCGCTCCGCCCCCGAGCACGCCGACGACCACGCCGAGCGCGAACGTGGTCACGAGGAGCAGCGTGGCCTTCACACCAGTTGGCATCTCACTCCGCTCCGGGCTTGAGGGAACCGAGGCCGTAGATATCGTCGAGCGTGACGGCGCGCTGCTGCGATGGCTGCACGGAGGTGCGCCGTGCGCCGAGCAGTGCATCACTAAGGGTCTGGCCAGACGCCGCATCGCGGTGGCGCACGCTCAACGCGGCGAAAACGATCGCCGCAGCAGCCGCGAGCGGGGCAAGCACACGGAACGGGCGCGTGAGCGCCGCGCTCAGCGGTAGCGGAGCGGTGCGCGCAGCATGCCATCGCGACAGCGTTCGGTCGGCGAATCCCGGCGCGAACGCATCGGCACGCTCACCGCGGAGTGCATCACGAATCTCGTCTTCTCTCATGAATGTTTCTCCAGCATGGCGGCCAGTTTTTCGAGCGCGCGTTTGAGCCGCGACATCACTGTGCCTTCGGGAACGCCGAGCAGCTCGGCGACTTCACGCGTGGGCCGTTCCTCGAGAATGCGAAGAACGACGACCGCGCGGTGCTTTGCGTCGAGCGCCGCGATGGCCCTGCGGACGGCGCGTTTTCGTTCATCGGTCTCAACAGCGTCTCCTGTGTCGTCGACTTCAATCGGCGGATCGGCGTCGCCGCCGAACAGCCGGATCCATCCCGACCGTTTCCTTCGCCGTTCCAGCACGTCGCAGCACACGTTGACGGCGATCCGTGTGAGGTAGGTCGCCACCTCCGACTCGCCGCGAAAGTTCGGGAGTGCGCGGAAAAGCCGGATGAACGCCTCCTGCCCCGCATCGTCGGCGTCGTCGCCCGTGCCGAGCATGGCCGTGACGGTTCGCGCCACCGCCCGCTCGTGTCGTTCAACGATCGCCCGGAATGCCCCCTCGTCGCCGTGGGCCGCACGCTCCACGAGTTCGCGGTCACTGGCGGCAAGAGGCATTCCTGTCATTGGACGGAGGATCACACCTGGTCATTCCATTTGGAATGGCGGACCCGGCGGGCACGTCAAATCCCCTGAACACCAACCGGAACGAGGGACTCCATGCGCGCCAATCCTGCACTTCTGATGGCCTTTGCCGTATTCGCCTGCGCCAGCGATAGCGCGCCGACGTCGAACAGCAACACCAACACCACGACGGATACGACATCTACGACGGATACAACGCACGCATCAACGGATTTGCCGGCGCTGTACAAGGCGTTCGGCAACGGCGTGGTGGTCACCGTGTCGGGCGGCACGGTGGTCATCACGTCGAACGGGCTCCCCGACCACAAGAGTCCCTACTGGGGCACGGGCAACGCGATGTACGAGGCCTACAACGGCTCGAACGCCGCGTACGTCACGAATCCCAACCGCATCCGCACGCAGCAGCTCACGTTCCGCATTCCGCTCACGCCCACCGCGCTCACGACGCCATCACCCACGCCGCTCGGCCCCATCGGCGTCGCGATCAATGGTGTGCCGATCTTCAACCAGTACGCGGCGAACAACCAGCCCCTCACGGGCGAGATCAACTCGTTCGACCAATACAACGGCCATCCACAGATGACCGGTATGTACCACTACCACGTCGAGCCCACCTGGCTCACGCGTGCAACGAGAGAGGCGCTGGTGGGCGTGCTGCTCGACGGGTACCCGGTCTACGGGCCGATGGAGAATGGGGCGCTGGTCGCGACATCGAGCCTCGACGCCGCGCACGGGCACTTTGGCGTGACGAAAGAGTTTCCCGGCGGCGTGTATCACTACCACACCACGTCAGACGCCCCGTACATCAATGGCAGCGGCTTCCACGGTTCGCCGGGGACGGTCGCGCAATGATCACGATCCGTCTGGGGACCTACGCTCTTCTCGCTGCGGCGGTCGGCGCGCTAAACGTTGCGCTGGCTTCGGGACGAGAGACGGTGGTTGAGCGGTACCCGAGCGGGGCGGTCATGCGCGTCGCGGAGTATCGCGGCAACGTGCTCGACGGCGTGGTGCGCGGCTGGTACGAGAACGGCGCGATCGAGTATTCGCGCAGCTACCGTCATGGCGCCGAGTCCGGCGATCACTTCGGCTGGTACGAGAATGGCGCGCGCAAGTTCTCGTACCACTACGCAAGCGGTGTCACGGAGGGTGTGCAGCGGCAGTGGTTTCCCAACGGGCACTTGCTCACGGAATTCCATCATCGCGCTGGACACGAGGCCGGCCAGCAGCGCATGTGGAACGCTGATGGCAGCATTCGCTCCAACTACGTGATTGCTGACGGCCGCCGCTATGGCCTGCTGGGCGCAACTGGATGCACCGGGCGGGGCATGGCGATTGAGGGCGCGGTGCAATGAGGCGCGCGCTGACGTCGCTGGTGTTGCTCACGTCGGGAGCGTGCGCGGCGCCGCATGCGGGGCTCCCGTACTTCCGCACGGCCGAGCTCACGCCGGAGTGGCTGGCCGCGCGGACGGCAAACGCAAGCGCCATGCATCGCGTCGCGCCGTTCACGATGACCGATCAGCACGGCGCGCCCGTCAGCGAGCACGCGTTCGCGGGCAGGGTGTCGATCGTGCACTTCTTTTTCACCGCGTGCGGCGACGTCTGCCCGGTGACGACGGCGAACCTGCAGACCTTCCTGCGCGATCTCCGGGACGAGCACGTGCAGGTGCTGTCGTACTCGGTGACTCCCGCGCATGACTCCGTCGCGGCGCTCCAGGCGTACGCGGCGCGGCGCGGGATCACGGACGCGCGCTGGCATTTGCTCACAGGAAGCGTGGGCGCCGTTCGCCGGCTGGCAACCGAGAGCTATTTCACGCGACTTGGCGATGGCTCGACTTACGGCGTAGCCTCGATCGAGCACACGGAGACGGTCCTGCTGATCGACTCGGAGCGCCGCATCCGCGGCGTCTATGCGAGCACGCTGCCGATCGAGATGGACCGGCTGCGCGCCGACGTGCAGCAATTGCTGGGACAGCCGGGAACTACTTCGTTAGCTTCTCCGAAATGAGCCGGAGCTGCTCACGGGCGCCGGCGTCGTACGCCTGAGGATAGGCTCTCCCCGGTGTCAGGCCCGCATAGAATCCACCGTTCGTGATGTTCTTCCCGGTGATGACGTTCATCACCGCGTCCGCGCCCTCATCCACGGTGCTGCGCGGCATCCGTCCGGTTGCGCGCACGAGATGCGTATCCATCTGGGATGCGGGATGCACCGCCACGACGGTCACGCGTTTTCCCTCGAGCTCCTTTGCCAGATCGATCGTGAACATGACCTGCGCGAGCTTGCTCATGCCGTAGGCGCGGCCGCCGTTGTAGCCGCGCTCCTGATTGACGTCGGTGAAATCGATCGGTGATTGCGAAATCGACGCGACGTTGACGATCCGCGAGGGAGCGCTCGCGATCAGCCGCGGCTCGAGGAGTTTCGTGAGCAGATAGCCGGCAAGGTAGTTCACCGCGAACGTCATCTCGTATCCGTCCGCGCTCACCTGGCGCGGACCCTCGGGCGTCCAGATCCCGGCGTTGTTCACCAGGATGTCGAGCCGCGGATAGCGCTTGAGGATCGTATCAGCGAACGCACGGACCTGCGCGAGCGACGAGAAGTCCGCGGAGAAGAACGCGGCACTTCCCTTCCCGGTCTTCCTGATGGAATCGACGACGGCGTTGCCGCGCTCCTTGTTCCGTCCGTGCACGATCACGTGCGCGCCGGTGGCGGCCATGCGATACGCGAGCTCGCGCCCCAGTCCGTCGGTCGAGCCGGTGATGAGCACGACAGGGCGCGACTGCGCCAGGAGCGGAGCCGCGGCGAAGACCGCGAGCCCGGCACACACGCGCATCATGCGGTGCACCATGCGATACAGCATGCGGTGCATTCTATACGCCGCGCACACCTCGCGCGCGGATCAACTCGCGGAACTGCAGCCACCGCTGTTGGCTCATGGGGATTCGCGCTCCGGTCGACAGCACCGCCACGTGCTCGCCCCGCCGCGTATGCGCCACTTCGGTCACGCGCGACAGATTCAGAATCGCGGAACGGTGCACGCGCGCGAATTGTGCCGGGTCGAGCCGTTCCTCGAGCACGTGCATACGCTCCCGGAGCAGCAGCGACCGGCCGCTCGCGTGTAGCCGGGCGTAGTACGTATCGGCCTCGATCCAGTCGATGTCGGTCGTTCTCACGATGACGTCGCGCTGTCCGCTTCGTACCATGAGCTCCGTGACATATCGGACGAGCGGCGGCTGAACGCTGCCCGACGCCGCGCGCTCGCGGGCACGATCGAGCGCCTCGCCGAGCCGGGCGGCCTGGACGGGCTTGAGGAGGTAGTCCAGCGCGCGCACCCGGAACGCGTCGATGGCGTATTCGTCGTGGGCGGTCACGAAGATCACGTACGGCTTCGTCTTGTCACCCTCGAGTGCGTCCACGACACCAAAGCCGTCCGTCCCAGGCATGCGAATATCGAGAAGAACAACATCCGGCCGAAGCCGCCTCACCGCGCCGATCGCCTCCACACCAGACGAGCACTGGCCGACGACGCTGACGTCATCACGCGCGCGCAAATGACACACGAGATCCTCCCGCGAGAGCGGTTCGTCGTCGACAATGAGAGCACGAAGCAACTGCATGGGAAATGGGAGATGGGAGATGGGAGATGTAACTGCTATGGGAGAGGGAGGATGGGAAAGGGGGGCGCCTCCATTTGCGCCCATTTCCCATCTCCCATGGCAGTTACATCTCCCATCTCCCCTCTCCCATCTCCCATGGTAGTTAGGTCTCCCATGGCAGGTATGTCTACCAGCACCACGGCTCCTCCCGACTCCCGATTGCGCAGCTCGATCGACGCTCCTTTGCCATAGAGGTGCGCGAGGCGTGCGCGCGTATTGCCGATCCCGATGCCTTCGTTTGGCAGCGCGCCCCGCGCGTCGAAACGGAATCCAGGCCCGGTATCGGTGACGCTGATGCGCACGTGCGTGCCGTGTCGCGCGATGTTGATTCCCACTTCACCGCGTGACGGCATTGGCTCGATACCGTACCGGATCGCGTTCTCAACGAGCGGCTGAAGAAGCATGGCGGGCACGAGTGCGGCCTGCGCGTGGTCGTCGACGTTGATCGCGACGGACAGCCGGTCGCTGAAACGCGCACGCTGGATGTAGAGATAGTCGTCCATGAGCTCCATCTCTCGCGACACCGGTGCCAGCTTCCCTTCTCCGGCGAGGGTCTGCCGAAGAAGCGAGCTCAGGCGCTGGATCATTTCGCGCGCTTCCGGTGCACGGTTCTGCGCGATGAGCCCGGAGATCGCGCTCAGCGTGTTGAACAGAAAGTGGGGCTTGAGCTCCATGGCGAGGAGCTCGAATCGCGCATTCGCCACCGTCGCCTCGAGCGCGGCGGCTTCGGCCTCTGCGCGCGCGCGTGCCAGCGCTTCGTCCCGCATACCTCGTGCAAAATCGATCGCGACAAATGCGCCGGCGACGGCCGCATACGTGACGAGCGCTTCGAGGAAATAGTTCCCGAAGAATCGCTGCACCTGGTTGCCCAGCGACGTGGCGGGGCCCGCAACGCGCGCAGTGGTGAACCAGTACGCAGATCCGGTGAGCGCCAGATGGACCGATGCGATCGCAGTGCCGGCTACGACATGTGCGGCGACTGATCGCCAGCGCGCTCCAGGCGCGAACGTGAACCGCCGCGCGATCCACGCGATGAGCGGCGTGAACAGCATCCACGAGATCCACCACGGCATCCCGGACACGAGCGCGGGGCCAAACGACCACGCACGCCCCGTTGCACGCGCAAACAGCAACGATTGCACGGACTGCGCGAGGCCACACCCGAGCCAGATGACCGCCGCGACTGCCAACAATCGTCGGCGCTCGCTTGCGCGCGCTGCCGGCACGGTGGGATCCATACCCTCAAGAATAGCCCTCGCAGCGCCGTGCGCGCGCCGACCGGTGAGCATTCGTTGCACCGATCGCGGCCTTCGTTGCATGCACGGGGCACTCGCGCGCAAATGCCTCGCGCCGCGCGGGAAGCTTGTTACCCCTTCAAGCATGCGACTCTCGATTCCCGCCCTCGCGCTCGCCATCACGTTCGCCGCCTGTGCGCACGCATCCCACATGCACGGCACCACCGCGTCTCCGAATCCCGCAGCGTATGGTGCAGCGGTCGAGAACGGATACAAGCGCGCCCGTGCCGCCACCAACGCATTTCACGCGCTCGACTCCGCCGTTGCCGCCGGCTACGTCGCGGCCGTGCAGAACTGCGTCGCGGACTCCGTCCACGGTGCGATGGGATATCACCACATTAATCGCGCGCTCCTCGATAACAAAGCCGATGTCGAGAGGCCCGAGTACCTGATCTACGAACGCATGCCGGGCGGGACGTACGTACTCAACGCGGTCGAGTACATCATTCCGTACCGCATCTGGCCGCGCGATTCCACGCCGCCGCTCGTCATGGGCCAGAAGATGCGCCAGAACGACCCGCTCAACCTCTGGAATCTTCACTTCTGGATCTGGAAGACGAATCCAGCCGGACTATTTGCGGAGTGGAATCCGGACGTTCACTGCTAATGGGAGATGGGAAATGGGAGATGGGAGATGTAACTGCCATGGGAGAGGGCAGATGTGAAACGAGGCCACATGGCCCCCCCATGTCTCACCTCTCACATCCCACATCTCCCATGGCAGTTACATCTCCCATCTCCCCTCTCCCATCACAAGTTGCGATTCCATGTCACAGTTTCTGTTTTTAACCGAACTTCGAGGCGTTTGTGGGGTATCGCCAGCGTTCATGCACGATCCTGCTTCCCCCCCGCTGGAGCCGAGCCATGGCCCTCTGGAAAGAACAGAGCCCGGTGTCAAAGGACACCGTTCCCCCGCTCACCACTGAAGTCTCTCCGCCGCCGCGCGTGGTTGAACCGCGTCCGGAACCGGCGCCCTCTCCGTCGCACACTCCGACTCCGCGCACGGCGGAACGCGTCAAGGAATCGCTGATTGCGGAAGAGCTCACGATCGAAGGCAAGATCGAAGGCGCCGGGCACGTACGAATCGCCGGCCGCTTCAAGGGCGACATCAACGTGCAGGGCAATCTCTCCATCGAACCCGGCGCCACGCTCACGGGTGCGGTGCGCGCACAGACGATCACGATCGGTGGTCATCTCGAGGGCAACATCGACTCGGCGTCGCGCGTCGAGTTGCTTGCCACGGGCGTGCTCGACGGCGATCTGAGTGCGGAATCCATCACGGTCGCAGCGGGGTCGCGGATGCGCGGGAAGGTCGAGTTCGGCTGGCCCAAAGGCGCGCAGGCTGGAGCGAAGCCCTCGCCCATTCAGCCCAAGACGGAAACGCGCATCCCGGCATGAGTCCCGTTCGCTCGTCGGCCCCTGGCGCGACGCGCGTTTGCCCGCACTGCCGTTCGACGATTCTCGAGAGCGCAACCGTTTGCCCGGCCTGCAAACATCACCTCCGGTCCGGCGCAAGCACGGACCGCGGGCCCACAGGCTCGGTTGCGCTCAAGGTCGACGGCATGATCGAGCATCCGGACGTGGGCGAGCCGTGGGAATACTCGGTGTTGCTCACGATCCGGAATGGGCGTGGAGAAGAGGTCACGCGCCACGTCGCCGGCGTCGGCGTGATGCATCCTTCCGACAAGCGATCCTTCACGCTGTCGGTGGAAGTGTATGCGCCGGGAAAGGCCCCGTTCCCGGGAACAAGAACCGGGTGACGGATGACGGATTGACGGGGGCGCGGTGTAGGAAAGCGTATGCGCCGCATCCGTGCCCTCGGCAAGCGCCTCGCCGATACGTTCTGGACCGCGATCACCAACTGGTCGCACGATGACGTGCCGCGCCTCGGCGCGTCGCTGGCGTACTACACGCTCTTCTCGATCGCGCCCGTTCTGATTGTCGCGATCGCAATCGGCGGCATGGTGTTCGGACCGGACGCGGTGCGCGGAAAGGTCGTCGAGCAACTCGAAGGTCTCCTTGGTCACGATGGCGCACAGGCCATTCAGTCGCTCCTCAAGGGCGCGAGTCGATCCGGCGGAACGACGACCGCCGTGCTCCTCGGCAGCAGCACGTTCCTCATTACCGCGACCGGCGCGTTTCTGGAATTGCAGCACGCGCTCAACGTCATCTTCCGCGTCAAGGCCGATCCCCCGAAGTCGGCGATCGTGCACTTCCTCAAGAACCGGTTGCGGTCGTTCAGCATCGTGATCGCGATCGGCTTCCTGCTGCTCGTGTCGCTCACGGTAAATGCGGGCCTCGCCGCCATGTCGTCGTGGCTCAACGGATACGCGTGGGGCGGCAAGTGGCTCTGGACCGTCCTCAATTTCGTCGCGTCGCTCCTCGTGATCGTGCTGCTCTTCGCGCTCGTCTACAGGTTCCTGCCCGACGCGCACATCAGATGGAGAGATGCGTGGCTCGGCGCCGGCGTCACGGCCATCATGTTCACGATCGGCAAGGAGTTCATCGGCCAGTACATCGGCCACGGCAACTGGACGACGACATACGGCACGATCGGATCGATTCTCGTGCTGATTCTCTGGATCTACTACTCGTCGCAGGTCGTGCTCTTCGGAGCGGAGGTCACCCGAGAGTTCGCAACCTCGCGCGGCGCTCCACCCAAGCCGCGCTCGTTCGCGAAACCCAACCCCGACGCGCATCCCGATGCGAAGCGCGCGCGCCAGAACAGCCGGAGGCGAAAGACGCCGTCGCATGCCCACACTGCCCGCAGCCAAGTCCGCTGAGTCTGCGTCGATGTCTATCTCATCGGCCGCGTGATCAACGGAGCGACGACTGGACTGACACTCGCGCTTCTGTTGCTGGTCGTGTTCGCCGTTCTCTGGGTCGTACTGCCGCGCGCCTGGCGACCCTGAGATCGGCAACGAGGCCTTCGAGCGCCTTCTTCCGGTCCGCCGATGTGCGCTGACGAAGAACCGCCGATGGATGAATCGTCGCGAGTGTCTTCGCGGACACTGGTGACGCCAGAACGCGTCCTCGCGACTGCGTAAGACGGAACGCGCGTCCGAAGATCGCCTGAGCGGCCGTGGCGCCGAGGCATACGACTACGGCCGGCTGTACAACGGCCAATTCCGCGCGCAACCACGGTGCGCACGCCTTGACCTCGGACACATTCGGCCGTTTGTGCAACCGTTTCACCGTACCGGCTCGCTCGAACTTGAAGTGTTTGACCGCGTTGGTCACGTACGTTTGCGCACGATCGATTCCCGCAGCCACCAGCGCATCGTTCAGCACTCTGCCGGCGGGACCGACAAACGGGCGCCCCGCGAGATCTTCATCGTTTCCCGGCTGCTCGCCGATCAACAGCACGCGCGCGCCCGCCCGGCCCTCACCAAACACGGCCTGCGTCGCGTTTTTGTAGAGAGGGCACGCACGACACGCCTGCACGGTTTTGCGCATTGATCCGAGCGTCGGGCGCGCGGGCACGGGCGCCGGCGGAAACACCTCGCGCTTCATGCGACGTGTTCCACCGCGAGCTGCGGTTCGTTCCCCGACTCGCGCCAGCGCTGCATCGAAAACCGGAAGCGGTGTATGACTAGCCATGCGGTGGAGTATCTTCGCGACACGCCGCCCGACATGATCGCGCGCGCGGGAGTCCAGCCGGCGGGAAGCGCCAGCGCGGCGGCGAAGACCATCGCCGGCGCCGCTTTGCCTGTCGAGACAAATCGCGATCTTGATCCGGTGCTCTCGCGTGTCGGGAGCGCGCGCGTCGTGCTCATCGGCGAGGCGTCGCATGGGACGCACGAGTTCTATCGCCTCCGAGCCGAGATCACGATGCGGCTCATTCGCGAGAAAGGATTCTCAGCAATCGCGGTCGAGGCGGACTGGCCCGACGCGGCCCGGATCGACCGCTACGTGCGGCATTTGGCGCCGGCCGAATCGGCGCGCGAGGCTTTCGAGCGCTTTCCGACCTGGATGTGGCGCAACGAGGAG
>DASRAP010000098.1:0-6322 GCA_035638155.1 Gemmatimonadaceae bacterium
CAGTAATGAAAGGTCCGAAGTGCGAAGCCGAACGGTGTCCACCGAACGCGCGCTGAAGTCCGCGCCGGCAGCCCGGTCATAGACCAGTTGCCATGCGGGGGCGCCGGCGGCGCTGTCGGAACGCACGGTCAGTGTCGACGCCCCCCGGAGGCCGCCCGGCGCGGTGACCACATAACGGAGGCGCATGGGGTGCATACGCTCCGGATGCGCGATCCTGACCGGTCCGCTCGCCACGTCGGCGACCTGCGCGTTGGCCACGCCTGCGAACCATGAGGGCGCCGAGGCAAACGATTCCGCGCGGGGCCGCAACCAATCGCGGGTCATGAACAGCATCGCACCGATCACCGCGGCGGCCACGATCCACCGCCCCGCGCGCCCGGAGTGAGGCACCTCGACGTGCGGCAGGATGACGCGCTGTCCGATCGCGCGCGAGTGCTGAATGCGCGCCAGCACGTCGTCGCCAATGGCCGGCACCGGCAGCTCGGCGAGCTCCGGGCGAAGGGCGTCCGCAAAATCGAGAAGGGCACGTGCGCGCCAGCGCGACAGGAGTCTCATCAGCGTTCTCCGAGAAGTGTCCGAAGCGAGCGGAGCGCGCGGTGCAAACGCACCTCCGACGCCGCAACGGAGATACCGAGCATCGAAGAAACTTCGGCGTGGGTAAAGCCCTCGATTTCCCTGAGCACGAGCACGGCACGCAGCGAGGGCGAGAGCGACGCCACGGCGTCCGCGAGAGCGATACCGCCAAGCGTGTCCCTCTCGCGCGCCGCCGGCATCGTGACGTCATCGAGCGTGGTGGCGCGCGCCGAGGGGGATCGCATGCGGCTCAACGCCAGACGCGCGACAACACGCCTGGCCCACGCGAGGAAGGTTCCGCGCTCCTCGTAGTGCCGGAGCGCCTCGGGCAGGCCGACAAAGAAATCGTGCACGACGTCCTCGGCGTCTTCGCGCGTGCCGAGCAGGCGGAACGCCGTCGCGAACAACTGCTGCGCATGCTGGCGGTAGAGCTCCGCAAGCGCATCAGGTGCGATCAGTTCGCGAGCCGACGCTTCCATTCCAGCGCGCGTGTCTCCGTGGGGTCGAGCTCCAGCGCTCTTGCGTACGCAGCCCGCGCGCCGGCGGTATCACCGGTTTGCGCGAGCGCGAGGCCGAGCGTGACGAACGAGCGAGCAGCGCCAGGATACATCTCGGTCATCGTGCGGGCGAGGGGCACCGCGGCGCGCGCACGCCCCATGTCGATCGCCGCGCGAGTGAATTGATCCGCGTAATACCACGTGTCGTCAATCTGCGGGAAGCGCTCGTTCGGATCCCTCGCCGGGGGGCGAAAGACTTGCTTTGCGCGCGCGTACGATGCCGCGGCCGCGGACGCGTTGCCGCTCGTCCCCTGAACAAATCCGTTGAGGAGCGATGCGCTGGCCAGATCCGGATAGAGATCCGTGATTGCGCCGGCGAGTGCCACAGCCTCCTGTGTTCGTCCATCGCCCACGAGCGCGCGAACGACGAGATCCGTGCCGTGAAACGTCCGCGCGAAGTCCGCCGGGCTCGCGGTCGATTTGTATTGGCGCATCCGCGCGATCTGGGCGTCGACCCCCTCCTTTTTGATGCGGTCCAGTGCGGCGTCGATCGGTGCCGGCCGCTGCGCCACGCGGTCCTCGACCCATCCCTCGATCTCGAGCGAAATGTCGACCGTGTCCGAGACGGTCGCGCTGCGGAGCGCCGTGAACCAGGAATTGTGCTTGTCGCCACCCAGGACGCCGAAGTCCTTTCTCGCGAGCCTGAGCGAGCCTTCCGCATTCAGAATGAGGTTGGGTGACGCGGGGCTGCGCGACGGCTGAGCCAGGAGCGCAAACGGAATCGACACGCGCCGCGTCACACCATGCATGGTGAGCGGTCCGGACATCGACCATCCGGTGCCACGGCGGACGATCTGGTCGCTCTGAAACGTGATTGCCGGAAACTTCTCGACGTCGAAGAAGTCGTCCGACTTGAGGTGGTCGTCGCGATGGGGCCAGCCGGTGTCGATGCTGTTCGACTCGATCACGATCGAGATGGACGAGCGCTCGAAGTGTGCGGAATCGTAGAGAATCGTGCCATGGGTCTGCGAGAAGCGCCCTTTCACGTGCGAGAGCGCAAAGCCGACGGAGAACTCGACGATCGTGTGGCCGGCGTCGACGGAGAACTCCACAGGTTGCTGTGGCTGTTGGGCGGCTGTGAGAACGGCGAAGGCGAGCGCGACGAACACATGAACCCCAGGGTGCGTGGTGATCGTTCAACGCACGACGGGAGCAAAAGCTTACATCGGGGTCCGGGCTCTCGCGGAACGCCTATCGCGGGCTCACAGTCATCGTCGACCGCCCGCCCGTCGTCTTCGACCAGTATGTAATCCAGTGCTCGGCGATGTTGTTCGCCGATGAAATCAGCTCTGGCGTCGGCTTTCGACCCGGCAGGGTCATGACCACGATGGCGGTGTTGAACGCCTTCTGCGCGTGCTCGAAGTCAGGCACGCGCGGTCCCATCGACGCGATCACGTCGTTGATCGTGATGACGGTCTTGTCGCCCCGGTAGATGGGATGTCCCGCGGGATCCGACTGCCCCGTGCGCTGGAGGTTCCGGAGGATGAAGAACGGCGGAACTTCCTCGGGCTTCGCAAGGCCCATGAGATACAGGCCCAGCCATGAGTAACCCTTGGCGGGCGAATAGTAATCGCGGTCGAGCTGGGTGTACGTGCCGTCGCCGTTGTCCTTCCACGTGCTGCCGCCCATCGCGTCGGCTTCGGCGGGGTTCGAATAGGGGAACGCGGCAGGAATGTGCAGCCCCGTGGCGTAGTGCACCGGGCCGAGGGGAATCGTTTCACCGTTCACCAACGCGCGCGCGTCGGCGGCCCACCTGTGCCCAAGCTCATGGCCGATCTGCGACATTGCATAGTTGTAGTCGCTGAAGCGGCCATCGGGCGATTTCTCCTGGATCTGCACGGCCGAAGTGGACACAGGCTCGACGTACATCCACTGCAACCGTCCCGTGCTGCAATAGTTCTCGAGACCATTCGTGCTCGATCCGATCCCGGAGACATTCCCGCCCCGCGGACCCGTGCTCGGTGTTCCGCCTTCGGGATTGTCGACGCGGAAGTCGGAGTAACTCGCGATGAAGTCGAACTTGTCGCCGAGCGCGGTGATGACGGAGCAGGCCACGTCCTGCGCGCGCGGAATGGCCGGCCAGTGAAAACCCTCGAACGCGACCGGCAACAGACTGGAGGTGCCTGACGAGAGATCGATCTCCGGAGAATGCACGGACTCGAGCTTCACTCTCTTCGTGAGCGTTCCGGATCCGTTCGCATCCGCGAGCACGACGAGTTCCTTCGCGCTCGAGAGGGCCGCCGGCAGGATGCCCCGCACGCTCACCGTGTTGCCGTCCACGGTTGCGTCGGACTCGACGCCGTTGCCGCTCGCCACGAAACGCGTGACGCCTGGCGCTCCGCCGCGGCCGGGCGGGGGAGTACGAACGGTCCACACCACGGTAGCGTTACCGATCGCGCCGGCCGGTTTCGGCGACGCATCAAACGCGAGGCGAACCACCGTGCCCGGCGTGAGGGCGTCCCGCATTTCGAATGTCGCGCGAACAAAAAGACCGTCGATGGACGTCAGCGTCACCCGCCTGAGCGCGGCCGCATCTGCGCCGCCCTCGAGCTCGGTGAGAGGTTTCTCCGCGCCGGCGTTCACGGCGGGAAACACGCCGACGATTCCGTCGCCTGCCGTCACGCCGTCGTAGGAGATCTCGATTGCACCATCCTTGTGCAACGTTGCCTGTACGCGATTCAGCATTGGCGTCCAGGAAAACGCCTGGATGCCACCGCCTGCCTCGCTGATTGTCCACGTCACGACGACGCGGTCGGCGAGCTCCTTCACGTAGTGCGGGCCGTTGAGGTTCGTTTTTACGAGCGCCGCAATGCCCGGAATCATGTTGATGAACGTGCGGCCAACCGTTTCCAGCAGGGGATAACGCTCGAGCTGAAATCCGCTTCGCGCGGTGAATCCAGCGCCCGTCCGGTTGCCGACGGGATTGCTGCCGCGGCCGGTGCGTTCGTTGAGCATGCCGCCGAACGTGATCGCGCCGTTCGCGATCGTGAGCGTGTCCCACGTGCGCCCGGAGAATGGAAAATGAAACCCGGTCAGCGTGTAGCGATTCCCGCTGACGGCATTGCCGAAGTCGGGGTCCCATTTCGACCCGATAGTCTGCACGCGATAGCCGCCTACGCCGGGCGTAAAACGAACGGTCTTGTGATCGAGATCGAAGCGCCGCTCGGGCGAGACCGCGCCGGAATCGAGCTCGAGGGCCACGAGGTTGCCGATCGTGGTCACCTTACCGATCGGATGTCCGGGCGTGCGCTGTGCGGCGAGCGCTACAGGCAGAGCGAGTACGGCGTACAGGCGGCGGAGCGGCATAGCCCTAATATGCCCGCTCCGTGCGTCCGCGTCAGTTCTTCGTAATGCTCAGATACGCGACGTAGTCCTTCTGCTCTATGGTCTGCCCGGCGACGGGCGCGGGCTTGAGGCTGTCCAAGCGGACACGGTAGCCGCTGACGTCGACGTAACGGGGATCGATGTTGGTGTTCACGAACTGCTGCGCGAGGAGTACACCAACCTTCGTTTCCGGTGTCCGGACGGTGATGACGGCGGTGGCATTGCCGGCCCACACGCACTGCACGTTCACGGCGCAGCGCGAATCATTCTCGACACGGAGCAGCTGCACATCGACGCCATTCGCGTCGGCCGATTCGCTTGCGCGGACCACGACGTGCGTCGAGCCGGTTGTTTCGGTCGGTGATTTGTGCGAGCACCCGGCGCCGAGCATGACCGCGGCGACGGCTGGGATGAGCGGAAATGAGGCACGAATCTTCATACCTCATACTACTCTCCCAGCCGAGCGCGGGTTACATCCGCAGGGTCAGGGCGTGACGTTCAGAGTGGCCGCCGCCCCGGGTACGTTCGCGCCAAACCCGGCGAATGCGCGGACGTTGGTGGTTCCAACCGAACCGCACGTCACGAGCCCGCTGGAATTGACCGAGCCGACATTCGAGGCATCGACGAGCCAGTTGTACGTGACGCCGAAGACCTCTCCACCCTGCGCGTCGAACGAGCGCGCCGTGAATTGCACCGTACCGCCAGGGTGGCACGATGCCGTCGACGGCGTAAGCGTCACCGTCGCCACCGGGTTGTTGTTGACGGGGACGACCGTGAACGAATAGAAGCGATCGATGGCCGGCGCGGATGACCGCACCTCGACGCGCCCGGTGCCTGGCGCGATGCCGACGATATGCAAGGTCTTCGTCTGGTCGAAGAAACTGAGGTTGCTGTGGTCCGTGTCCCAGAGAATGGTCGGGTCGGGATACACGACGCTCGCTACTTCGCCTACATCAAGAGCCGCGGGAGCACCCTGGGCGTCCTTGACGAGCAGTTGCACGTCGAGGGTGTGGCCGACCTGCACCGTCCCACTCGACGGCGACAAGTCGATTGATGCAGCGGGGCGCGTGAGCACGATCGGGAAGTTCAGCGTTCCGGTAAACCCGTTGGTAAACGTGATGCGTGGGTCGTCGATCGTGATCTGAATTGTGCCGGAGCCTGGAGTCGTGGTGGAGACCGTTTCGACGTCGTCCGTCGCGTTGTTATCGGCGACGAGGCTCACGAGCGACGGATTGGTCCACTTGAACTTGACGTCCGTGATGAGGTTGCCGTTCGGATTGGTGAGACTGATGTCCTGGCCGTCGTACGCGGCGACTTCGAGCTTGTACTTTCGGCCGGCGACGCCCGTGAAGCTCGTCAGATCCGGCGCAATCGCGTCAGAGCTCGCGCCCGGGCTTACATCGACAACATCGACGAGCAACTCGGCGACCTGCTGATTGCCGGTGTTGACGCTCTTCTCTTCGGGACAGCCCGACGCTTGTGATACGACCACAAGCGCGGCCACGGTCGCCACGATTCGGACGCGACCGGTGAAAAATGCAGCGGGAATTCCTACGACAGACGACCGTGCAGGCATCGCACGTACTCCTTATCAGGGATCCAAGAGGTGGACGTTCTTTTGCACGAAACGGTGCAACCTAATGCGATGCACGATTTCGATTGCCGCGGCGCATCCGAGAATCATTGGCGCCGCAAGTGCAGCGACTCGGGTGTTCACCTGAGTCGTCAGTGAGCATGTCGCAAGCGCGACGGCGATCACAGCGAGCGTGGCGAGAAAGTGCCAGAGCCGTCGCGCAAGTCTGAACGCGCGCAGCTCGAACGTCGCAAACAATCCGGCAACGCCCGCGACAAACGTCAGCGGGTTCACG
>DASRAP010000099.1:0-18480 GCA_035638155.1 Gemmatimonadaceae bacterium
GCTCCGAAGATCACGATCGTCGGAGTGGTGAGATCGGCGCGGCATGACGGGCCCAATCAGCCGTACAAGAACGAGCTCTTTCTGCCCCTCGAGCAATTCCCTGCCCGGCGCATTTCCGTCTTGCTCGATCCGGCGGCCGACGCTGCGTCCGCAATGAGCGCGTTTCGCACCACACTGAGTGCCGTTGACCCGCTGATCCCGGCGGGCGCGGCGCAATCGCTCGAGCAGATTGCCGGCAATGCCGTCGCCCTCCCGCGGCTCTATGCGCTGCTGGTTGCCGCATTCGCCGCGGTCGCGCTGCTCCTCGCGGTTCTCGGCGTGTATGGCGTGATCGCGTATGCGGTGGCACAACGGCAGCGGGAAATCGGTGTGCGGCTTGCGCTTGGCGCGCGGCCGAGCGCGATCCGCGCGATGGTGCTGGGCGAAGGGGGACAGCTCGCGGCGCTCGGCGTGCTCGTCGGCCTGGGCGCATCGGTGGCGCTCGCGCAGCTGCTGCGATCGCTGTTGTTCGGCGTGACGCCGTTCGATGCGATGACGTTCGTGGTTTCCGCGGCCGTTCTTGCGGTGATGACGATCGCCGCGTCGTGGCTTCCGGCTCGGCGCGCCATGAAACTCGATCCCGCGTCGGCGATCAGAGCCGAGGGGTCGTAGGCGGAAGCCGATTCAGGTAGCCGGACTCGTCCAGTTTTTTCCTGAGGTCCTTGTCCTGCCGGGCAATCAGCGCCGCCGCCTTGGGCCGCTGATTCTCCCGCAGCGCGGCGAGCGCGAGCGCCTTGGCCCCGTCCTCCTCCCGCGCGAGTGAATCGAGATTCGTGAGGATTGATTGTCGCGTCGCGAGGATGCGGCCGCGCGTGCCATCTGCTCGTCCGGCGCCCCGGCCACGCCCCCGTCCGCCTTGTGCGGCGCGCGCGTCCATCGACGCCGTCAGCGATTTCTGGGCGGTGTCGATTCGCGCAACGAGCCGCGCGACGTTCACACCGACGGAATCATTGAGGTGCGCGAGCGTACTTCGCTGCGTGGCGTCGAGTTTGAGCGCGCCGTGCTTGTCCACCAGGAGCTTCACGGGATTGTACTTGAGCAGGTCCTTGGTGGAGAGCTCCGGTGGCTCTTCGTTCATTCCGCGGCCGCGCCCTTCTCCGCCGCGGCCCCCGCCGCCTCCACCGCCCCCGCGGCGCTGCGCAACAAGCAATGACGGAATACACATCACGAGAAAAACCAGCGCACGGATTCTCATCGGACCTCCCGGGATCTCCCCTCAGCGGACTCGGCTGGACCGCTGCATGTTAAGACCCGCTGCCGTCGCTCATCCCCTGTCCCCAGCCCCCTGGCACGAAGAAAAATGTCTGCCGCTGATGACCTCAACATCATCCGGTCGTACCGCAACCTGCGGCGCATCATTGGAATCCTCGGCTTTGCACTTCCCGTCGTGTGTCTGGTGTGGGGGTTCGTCCTGAGCGGCTGGGGGACGATCCAGCCGACCATCAGCGATTACTACGAGCTCCGAACACGCGACTTCTTCGTCGGCTCTCTGTTCGCGATCGCGTGCTTTCTTGGGACGTATCGCGGCCCGGAACCCATCGACCACTATGCGGGGAATCTGGCCTGCGTGTTTGCGCTCATCGTTGCGCTCTTTCGCGCGAACGGCACGGGCGCGGAGCCGTACATCCATCTGTTCGCCGCGGGATTGCTGCTCCTCACACTGGCGTTCTTCAGTTACTCCCTGTTCACCAAAACGAGCGGATTGATCACTCCGCAAAAGCTCGTTCGCAACAAGATTTACCGTGGGTCGGCAATCATCATCGTGGCGTGTGTGGTGGTGATCCTGTTTCTCAAGGTCGTCGTCAGCGCGAGCTCGAGCTTCTTCAACTGGCACCCGGTGTTCTGGCTCGAGTGGGCTGCGCTGTGGTCGTTCGGCGTTTCGTGGTTCGTGAAGGGCGAAACGCTCTTTCGGGATGACCCGCCTACTCCATCCCCGCAACTTTGACCGTCGTGCGGCGCACATAGGCCGCGTATTGTTCCGGAAACACCGCCACGTGGAGATGCGGCGGCTTGCGCTCGCGCGTCGCGTCGATCGCACCGGTCTTTTCCATCGCGAGGAGCTTCTGCTCCATCCAGCGGCGGCACGAGGTCTTGCCGCTGATCCGGAAATCCACGGCCATCCCGGCGGGATGCACGGATTCGGGCGACGCGTTGCGTGGCTGTTCGGAGTCGGGACGCGTGAGGCTCGTGACGACGAGCCGCTCGCCGCACGCGGCAACGTACTCCGCGGAGATCTGCTCGACGAAGCTCAGCACGACCGGCCGCGTGTAGGGGTGCGACACGCCCGCGAGATCGTAGTTCGCGGCAGGACGCACGCGCACGAGGAGACCCATCTGCACATATCGCGAGACATCGCGCGCGGTTTCGAGGCGCGTGAACTCATTGCGCTCCGCTTCCGCGCTTTGCCGTGCCATGGACAGCGGCGACCCGCGCAGGGTCTGCGCCCCCGCAGCCGTTACGGCTGCGGGAAGCGCGAGTATCGCGGCGACGAGCGTGAGGCGCATGCTGGGCACGGGGAAAAGACGACCCAGAAAATGCGGCGGCACAGCCGCAATGTCACGCCTCGTGGCGGGCCGTCACAGGCGATTGCCCGTTCGCCCTTTCGCCCGTTGCCCGTAGTTGCCCGTGGCCCGTGGCCCTTCTAGCCCTCTATCTCGTCCAGCTCCTTTGCGGCGCGCTCGAGAATCTCGGAGACCCGCTTGCGACGAGCTTCGTCGTTGCCGTGCTTCCAAGCCGCGCGATAGGCCCGGCCAACGAGACGGCCAACTGCCTGGTTGAGCTCGATCATCGGCTCACCGACGAACTGATTGATCGTGTCACCAATGCGCTCGAAGATGTCGTCGACGGTGCCCTTGTTCTCCTCGAGAAACGCGATCCCCGCATCCGTGATCGTGTAGACTTTCTTTCCCTCGACATCCGACGACTTCACGAGACTCTCATCTTCCAGCATCTGCAGCGTCGGGTATACCGTGCCGGGAGACGGCTTGTAACAGCCACTGGTTTCTTCCTCGAGCGCCTTCATGACTTCGTAGCCGTGCATCGGCTTGTCGCGGAGCACCTTGAGGATGACATACTTCATGTCTCCCGACTCGAACCACTGCCTGCGACCCCTTGACCGTCCGCCACGGCTCACGCCGAACCACATGTCTGGCCCGAACCCGAATCCCCATCCCCGTTGCATGGCGCCGCTCCTTGAGTAATTACGTGACGTTATTACGCGATACATCTTCATGATATATCGTACGATATATCTTGGCAACGGTTTCGGCGGTCGGATCCGGGTGGCCTTGGCGGGCCTCGGCTTGGCATGCCTCGGCCAAACCGCGGCGTCGCAAACGTCCGCTGCGGGACGCGCCGCCCGGTTCCTGGGCGGCGCCGCGACCGCCCTCGTTTCGCACGAGCTAGGTCACGTCGTTTTCGATCTCGCGTACGGCGCGCACCCGCACCTCAAGACCGTGCACCTCGGCCGCATTCCGTTCTTCGCGGTCGCACAGCGCGACGCCGTCACGCCGCGCCAGGAATTCATCATCTCGTCGGCGGGCTTCTGGGTGGGCGACGTCACGACGGAATGGATTCTGTCGGCGCGTCCGCATCTGGCGCGCGAGCACGCTCCGTTTCTCAAAGGCATGCTCGCGTTTCACACCGGACTCGCTGCCGGCTACGCGATGGCGGCATTCGCGAGGCAAGGACCCGTGGAGCGTGATCCGCGCGGGATCGCCGACAACGCACGCTGGACCGAACCCGAGATCGGCGCACTCCTGCTCGCGCCGGCGGCACTCGATGCGTACCGCTATTTCAGAGGCGGATCAACCTGGGCCGCGTGGGGGTCGCGCGCGATCAAAGCCTGGTCGATCGTGCTCGTCGAAAGAACGAAATAGTCAGATCAACTGCTCGCACGCCTGAGCGACGGCGAGAAGATCTTCCGTCGCATCACGCCGGCCCACCAGCTGCAATCCTGCCGGGAGCCCGGTCACGTGAATCGGCAGCGAGAGTGCCGGATGCCCGGTCATGTTGAACAGTTGCGTGAGTCTCAGCATCGCCGCGCGGACGAGCAACGTTTCCCCGTTGTCGAACGTCACGTCGTTCGCCCCTTGCAGCGGCGCCGCGATCGGAAGTGTCGGGAGCACGAGCGCGTGACAGTCCGCCAGCGCGGCGTCGACCGATCGCATCAGTCGGAGACGGGTGTCGCGTGCGCGCAGATAATCCACCGCGGAAATCTGCCGGCCGCGATCGAGGCGCGCGCGCACCGGCGGCTGATAATCGGCGGCGCGCTCATCGATGGTCGGCGCGTGCCAGTGCGCGGCTTCCGGCAGTGAAATGTTGACGTAGGTGTCGACGATGAGCGCGGCCTCGTCGATCACGCGCGATTGGATGGTCACACCGGCCTGCTGCAACCGCGCCATGGCGTCCTCGAACGCGCGCCGCACATGCGCGTCGAGCAGCTCGGTGAAGTAGCCGCCGAGCGCGCCGAGCTTGATGGTCCCCGCGGGAATTGGCGCTGACGGCGCGAGCTCGCGGCCCGCAAGGACCGTCCAGAGGACTCGCGCGTCCTGCACGGACTTCGTGATCGGCCCTGCGTGGTCGAACGACACGGCGAGCGGCACGACGCCGTCGAGCGCCACTTCTCCGTACGTCGGTTTGAGTCCCACCGTCGCACATGCTGCGGACGGAATGCGGATCGAGCCGCCGGTGTCCGTTCCAATGGATGCGAGACCCATCCCCGTCGCCACGGCAGCGGCTGACCCTCCGCTCGATCCCCCGGCGGAGCGCGCCGGATCGTGCGGGTTTCGCACGGGTCCGAATGCCGACTCCTCGCTCGTGGTACCGAGCGCGAACTCGTGCAGGTTGGTCTTGCCGAGGAAGATCGCGCCGGCCTCGCGCAGCGATTGCACCAGCGGCGCGTCGCGATCCGCGACGTGTGAGCGGCGCACGTTCGACGCGGCGGTGGTCGGCTGCCCGCGGATATCGATGAGATCCTTGATCGTGATCGGAATGCCGTGCAGCGCGCCGCGGTCGATTCCGCGCGAGAGCTCGTCGTCTGCGCCGAGCGCCGCGCGGCGCGCGGCATCCCCGTCGACCCTGATGAACGCGTTGGTCCGCGCCCCGTGCGCGTCGATGGCCGCGAGACAGGCCTCGACCAGTGCGACCGAGGTCACACTTCCGTCGCGCAGCCCCATAACGGCTGCCGCGACCGTCATCCGGACCGGGTCAATCGGTGGCGTCATGAGCACGCAATATGCGAGGTGTGCAAGTTTTTCGGCGTTCGGCGTCTCCCCGTATAACTGGCCGCGGAAGTTCCGTAGGCCGCGAACGAGTCCTGGAGACTGAAATGCTGAACCGATCGCTTCTCGTTGGTCTGGCCGCGACTTCCGCCGCGCTCGGGCACGCGCTGCAGGCACAGAGTGGATCACCACAATCGCCGCGCACCGACGTGCCGGTGCGCAACGTCGTTCTCTTCTCATCGGGCGTCGGCTACTTCGAGCACGCGGGCACGGTTCGCGGGGACGGCGCGACCGAGCTCCGGTTCAGCGCGAACCAGATCAACGACATTCTCAAATCGCTCGTGCTGCAGGACCTGGACGGCGGACGCATCAGCACGATCACCTATCCCTCACAGGATCCGCTGGCCCGCGCGCTCCACAGTTTTCAGGTCGACATTACCGGGAATCCGTCGCTCGCTTCCCTGCTCAATCAGCTGCGCGGCGCGCGGATTACGGCCGTGGCGCCGGGCGGCGAGAAGATCAGCGGCTCCATCCTCGGCGTGGAGGTCCGCAGGCACGAGGTCGCGAGCGGCCAGCCGGTGGAGACGCCAGTGCTGAACATTCTGACCGGTGCGAACATTCGCGCGATCGAGCTCCCGTCCGTGACGAGCCTCGCGCTCGACGATCCGCAACTTCAGGATGAGCTCGGAAAGGCTCTCGCTGCGCTGAGCCAGGCACGCGACCAGGACAAGAAGCCTGTCACGATCAACTTCACGGGCAACGGCGAGCGCCACGTGCGCATCGGGTACGTGGTCGAAACGCCGATCTGGAAAACGAGTTACCGGCTGCTGCTCGACGACAAGACGAGCCGGTTGCAGGGATGGGCCATCGTCGAGAACCAGACCGAGAGCGACTGGAACAACGTGTCGTTGTCGCTCGTAAGCGGGCGGCCCATCTCGTTCACAATGGATCTCTATCAACCGCTCTACGGCGTGCGCCCCGTGGTCGTGCAGGAGTTGTTCGCAGGGCTGCGTCCGCAGCTGTATGACGCGGGCACCGAGGACGTCAAGGAAAAGGCCGCCATGCAGACACCCGCTCCGGCCACGCCGCGCGCGCCCGCGGGGGGCATGGCCGGCGCCGGCGGGGGGCGCGGCGGCCGTGGCGGAATCGCGGACGCGCTCAAACGGGACGATGCCGCCATGCGCGCTGAGAACCTCACCGCGCGGATGAGCGCGCCGATGGACGCTGCATCCTCGATCGCGTCGATCGCGCAGGCCGCACGGCTCGGCGAGCTGTTTCAGTACACGGTACCGAACGTGACACTGCCCCGGCAAAAGTCTGCCATGCTGCCCATCATCACGGACAGTGTGAGCGTCGAGCGGCTCTCGATCTTCAACGCCGACGTGCTTGCCCGGAATCCGCTCAATGGCGTCCGCCTCAAGAACATCACCGGAAAACATTGGCTCCAGGGCCCGGTGACGGTGCTCGACAAGAACAGCTATGCGGGCGACGCGCGCCTCGACAACGTGCCACCCGGCCAGGAACGGCTGCTGAGCTTCGGCATCGATCTCGACATGGTGGTGGACAACACGAAGAACACACAGTCCAGCGCCGTGGTGACCGCAAGAATCAACAAGGGCGAGCTCATCGTCGACCAGAAGTTCGTGGCATCGCAGGAGTACCGCGTCGACAACAAGGGAAGCCGCGACAAGACGATCGTCATCGAACATCCGATCAAACAGGGCTGGAAGCTCGTCGATACGCAGAAACCGGTCGAAACGACGGACAAGCTGTACCGTTTCGAGGGCCCCGCGCCCGCGAACAAGGTCACGACGCTCACGGTCAAGGAAGAAGTCGTGCGCTCCGAGTCCGTGGCGATGCTGCCGGCCGACATCGGGCAACTCCTCTCGTACAGCAAAACGGGCGAAATCCCGGCGACCGTGCGCGACGCAATCGCGAAGGCGATTCAGCTCCGGCAGGCGCTGCTCGATACCGAACGCCAGATCGGCGAGCACACCAAGCAGATCAGCGATATCACCGAGGAACAGGGTCGCATGCGCGAGAACATGCGAATCCTGGCGTCGACCACTGAGTACTATCAGCGGCTGCTCGCGAAGCTCAACGTTCAGGAAACCACGATCGAGCGGCTGCGGCGTGAGCGCGATGATCTGCAAGCCCGGCGCGACGCGCAGCAGAACGCACTCGAGACTTACCTGAGCAATCTCACCGTCGGCTGAGGACGGGTCGACGGGTCGATGGGTTGACGGGTCGGCGGAAACTCGACCTTGCGCGGAACGCTGCAGATGGGACACGGGCCCATCTGCGGCGTTTTGCCAAGTGTCACGGTGACCGGACCCAGCGCCACGATCTTTTTTTCCACGGTGTCGTTCACCGCGATGGCGAGCGTGAGCCGTGAGCCCTGCACACGCCCGCTGAATTGTGCGGGAAGCGTGGGGCCGACGTACACGGGGTACGCGCGGAGCACGAACGTCCCGTCGACCGTGAACCGGCCCTCTGCGTCGAGCGCGATGTTGGCCGGCATGTCGCCGAACGTGCACGCGACGTGCACGTGCGTCACCGTATCAGTCGCGATTACCGCCGCGTTGTCGCCACCCCACGTCCCCAGCGCGAGCGACGCACCGGGCGCGACGGCATCGGATCCTCCGCACGTCGCCAGCGAGACCGCCAATCCGAAGGCGCAATGGATGCGAAGAAATGTCTGTCTCTGCATGTATTCCGACGCGTGACCCGTTAGCCCGTTCGCCCGTTCGCCCGTTCGCCCTTGGCCCGTCGACCCGTCGACCCGTATACCCATATACCCGTCGACCCGTCACCCGCCCACCGATATAGATTCCGCGCAATGGCCGGCCCCCACAACCCCGAGGCGAACAAGGCACTCATCCGCGAGCTATTCGCCGCGTGGAGCGCGCACGACGTTCCGCGCGCCGCCGCCTGTGTGGCCGATGAGTGCAACGGTGGCGGGCGAGCGGGATTCACGACGGAGATGACCGCGTTTCTCGCCGCGTTTCCCGACCTCAATGTCACGGTCGAGGACATACTCGCCGAGGGCGACCGCGTCGCGACGCGCGTCACGATGCGCGCGACGCAGCAGGGGGAGATCTCGGGCGTCGCTCCCACCGGCCGCCCCGTCGTGATGAAGGCGAATCACATTTTCCGCTGCGCGAACGGACTGATCGTGCAACGGCACGGCCAAATGGACCGCCTGGAGGTCATGATGCAGCTTGGGCTGCGAATCGATCCGCAGCCCAGGCCGCATTGAGCGACGCTACTTCCCGGCTACCGCTGCCGTGAGCTCGCTCTCTTCTTCGTCCATCGGCTCCATCAGCATCGGCGCGTCCGTATCGCCGTAGCCCGCCGCGGCGACCCACCGTTCGAGCGAGGCCGAAAGCGCGCGCTGCGTGCGGAGATCGAGCGTCGCGAACCCGTTCACCAGCCGTTCCTGTGCAGTGCTCGGCGCGCCGTCGACTGCCGCGTGTCCGGCGCTCGTGAGCACGAACGATGCACGGCGGTGATCTTCGGGTGCGACGCTGCGCACAACGAGTCCTTGTTGAATGAGACGCGCAACAACTTCGGACGCCGAGCTGGCGCTCGACAGCGTGTGACGCGCGAGCTGCGCCAGCGAAAGCCCCGGCTGCGCCGCGATCTGACGAAGGACAAACAGCTGGGCGGTGCTCACGCGATAGTTGTCACGAATGGGCGCGTTCGCCGACGCGTGCGCGGCGCGGAGCGCGCGCACAATGCGACGAAGCGAATCCATGGCGTGTGACGCGAATTCGACGGACTGGTCCTGCGCAATTGCCGTGGCCTGCTGATTCAGATGGGAACGCATCAGTGATTGTCGTGGTGAAAAGTCGGGTGATGTCAGTGCGTGAAGCGCTTCGGCGCGCGCAGCTTGTCGAGACCAAGAAAGCCGAGACTGGCGATGTTGACGTCCGTCATGGTGCGTGAGGCGAACGCATCGTCAACGGCGCCGGGGATCGTGAAGAACGTTTCGAACGCGGCCGTCCCTGCTGCGACGGCGTTGTACGTGCGTGCGGAGGAACCGGGCACTACGTCGAACAGACTCAGTGCGAGCCGTGGATTGGCTGATTTCATGCTCCTGCCTGCTTGGGGGCATACCGCGACGCGGAATCGTCTGCGGATCGTCTGAGCGAATGATCGTCCGGTTCCGACCAGCACTCAGTCGGCGAAAAACCCCTACACGCTGAGGGGTTTGGCGGGCGAAAAGTAGGGCAAACCCCTACTTCACCGGGGCAGCGAACATGCCATCTGTCACGTTAACAAGCACCGCGCCCACGCCTTCGGTGAGCTGCGCGACAAATGAGAACGTCCCCTCAACCTTCGTTGGAGAAAATGCGGTGATCGTGACTGATCCCACTCCGCGCGCTGCCGCGGTGCTGTAGAAGCGGTAGCTCGTCAGACTATAAGGCTCTGTGTACTGCGCGAATCCGACGTTCGACACGCCCGGAAGATCCAGCCGGAACGTGCGCGGCCACGAGCCTGATCGATCGATGTTGTAGAGCGTGATCGTCACGCGCTGCGCATCACCGTCACCACCCATGACGGTCAGAACTTCATTCTTGTACGACGCGCTGACGCTGGCTTGTGCACGGAACGCAGAGTTGTTGATATTCGCAGTCAGCAGCTGGGCCAGCGCGTCGCTGTCCTGCGGAATGACATCATTGCTGTAATGGCACGCCCCGGCGATCAGGGCTGCCGCGACTGCCAATAGGGACGGCCACTCCCGCGCTTTTTGCATGAAAATCTCCGGTGCAGGTGGCACATCGATTGCACCTTATGATGCCTGACCCCTCCAACCGAGCCGTATTGACGCGGCGCGTGTCGGAACAAATACCTCGGACCCGTGTATAAGTACAGGTTGTGCGCAAATTATTGATTCTGGTTTCGCTCGCGGTGACGGCACCCGCACTCCACGCCGTTCCCGTTTCGTCCTACTCCGTCTCGCGAGCTGCGGCTCCCGGATACGATGATCTCGGGCTCTCGGGCATCGTTTCTCGCGACGCATACGACGCCGCCATGAAGAGCGCCGACGCACGCGGGGTCACGCCGCACATGCTCGCGATCGCGGACATGACGCAGCCCAGCACGGCGCAGCGTCTCGTGATCATCGACCTCGATGCGAAGAAGATCGCGCTCCGTACGTGGGTCGCACACGGCCAGAACTCGGGCGAGCTCAACGCCACGCGGTTCAGCAATGCAGACGAGTCGCACGAGACGAGCCTGGGTCTTTATCGTGTCGGCGCGCGCATTGAGAGCCCCAAGCATGGCGCCGCGCTGCTCCTCGACGGACTGGAAAAGGGCGTAAACGATAACGCACGCTCGCGTGAAATCATCGTGCACGCTGCCGACTATGTCAGCGCCGGCTTCATCGCGGCGCACGGTCGTCTCGGACGCAGCTGGGGATGCCCCGCCGTTTCCCCCGCCGATATGGCACGCGTGAGCGAGCTGCTCGCCGACGGCGGGTTCCTGTATATCAACGGATGAATTCGGTGTATCACACGCATGATGGCCCGCATGCAATCGGGCGGCGCGCGTGTGGCATGCTTCCTTCTGCTGCTCGGCGCCTGCTCCACAGGGGAATCGGCCGAACATAATCCTGCGCGCGCACCGGCCCGCGCCAACGCCGCTCCTTCGGCGCCATCTTCGGCGAGTTCGATGGCGCCGACTCCCGGCGCGGTGAGCACGACTCCATACAGCACACGCACGGTAACCGCGGGCGAGCTCGCGGATTTCTTTGCGAAGAACCGGGAGTACCGTCCCGACTCCGCTGCAATTACGGCGTTCTATGCGCAACGCGGCATGCAGTACGGCTGGATTCTCGGCGACCGGGTGTCGGCGGAGGCCGAGTCGTTCGTGTCCATGGCGGGAATCGCCGACCCGAATGTGCCCCACGCCACCGCCGGCACGCGGCGGATCGCCGCGCTCTACGAGCAGGGCTTCGAAGAGGGGGAACCCACATCACTCTGCGCGGCGTGCGGAACCGAGCTCGAGCTGCGAATCACGGCCGAGTTTTATCGCCTGGCGCGAGACCCGCACGAGGTGTACCTCAACAAGGACCGGCGTGACCTCAACTGGTTCATTCCACGCGCGAAAAACGATTTTGCACGCGTGCTCGATTCAGCGCGCGCCGGCAAGTTTGGAAGTAGTGCGGCGGAACCGGCGCATGCGCAGTACCGGCTGCTGAGAACACAGCTTCAGACCTATGCGAAACTCGCGAACGAACCGTGGCCCACGATTTCGTTCGGCGGGCGCCGGCATCTTGCCCGGCCGCAGGACACATCCAGCGTCATCCCCGATGTCCGCCACCGGCTCGTCATGCTCGGTGACTTCGATCGCGACACGTCGAGCACCCGCTATGACTCGGCGCTCGTGCGCGGCGTGAAGCGGTTCCAGCGCCGCCTGGGAGTGAAAGACGACGGCATCGTCGGCGACGCGACGCTCAAGGCCCTCAACGTTTCCCCCACGGAAAACGCACGGACGTTGCTCGTGAACATGGAGCGCCTTCGCTGGGTGTCCCCGCAGCAGGCGCTCAATCTCCTGCTGGTGAACATCCCGGAGTTTCGCCTGCACGTGTTCGAGGAAAACAAGGAAGTGATGGCGATGGATGTCGTGGTCGGGAAGCGCGCGAACCGCACCGTCACGTTCACCGATACGCTCACGCAGATCGTGTTCAATCCGACGTGGTCGATTCCCGCGAGCATCGTGAAGAAGGAAATCCTGCCCGCCATGGACAAGGACCACGACTATCTGAGCACACACCAGATGGAGATGACGAAGGAGCGCGGCTCCGACGTGCCGTCGATCAAGCAGCTGCCCGGACCAACCAATCCCCTCGGTCGCGTGAAGTTCCTGTTTCCGAACAGCCACGACATCTACATGCACGACACGCCTGCGAAGGGACTCTTCGCGAACGACTCGCGCGCGGACAGCCACGGATGCATCCGCCTGAGCCGCGCCGCGGACCTGGCAGGCTACCTGCTCGAAGATGACCCGCAGTGGACGCCGGACCGCATTCGTGAAGCCATGAGCTCGGGTACTGAGCAGGCGGTGAAGCTTGCGTTTCCACGTCCGGTCGCGATCGTGTACTTCACGGCGTGGGTGGACGCATCAGGAGAGCTCAACCTGCGCGACGATGTGTACGGTCACGACGCCGCGCTGGCGGGCGATCTTTTCGGCAGCACGGTGCCCGCGAAAATGGTCAGCGCCAGCGCGACCAGGGATTCCGCGCGAGGCTCCCGCTGAAGTAGCGAATGTCGTGTGAGACGTCCTGACCGAGCCAGGACGGACGGTCGAACGTGTCGCTCGCAGCGCTGAGCTCGATCTCTGCCAGCACGAGACCGGCGTTTGCTCCGCCGAACACGTCGACCTCCCACGTGTGGCCCGCGTGCTCGACCCTGTACCGCGTTTTCTCGACGACACGCGTGCCGCTCATCTTCACGAGCTGCTCCGCGTCCGCAGCAGGTATTTCGTATTCAAACTCATCGCGCGAGATACCCGTGATCGGACCCTTGATGGTGATGTAGCCCTTGTCGCCCGCGACGCGCGCGCGGACTGTGACGCCGGGCTCGTCGGACAAATAGCCCTGGCGAATCGGTGTACCGCGGTCCGCGGCTTGTTTCCAGGCGTCCGTCGCGACGAGGAACTTGCGCTCGATCTCCTTGGGCATACGTCATGATACCCTGAGCGGCACGCCATGAATGGCATGGCCATGTCCGCGGGATGATTGCAGATTCCAGCAACCCGCTCCCAGGCTTCGTGCTCGCTCTCCTGCTCGCGAGTCTCATACAAGGCGGTCCCGCGCCGGCGCTGATGGATCCACGCCGCGTGGCGCCGAGTGCGATCCACGACAGCCTCGAGGCTTCCGAGCTCAGATTCTTCGAGGAGTGGCGAGAGGCGTACCGGCTCAGCGAGGCCGCGCGCCATCAGTATCCGCGAACGACGGCGTCACTTGCGGTGCGTGCCCACGCGCAACTACGGAACGCGTTCACGGTGTGTGGCTCGACGTTCTGGGGTGACCTCGAGCCACGCGAGGGTCCGACTTCTTTGCGCACCGGTGGAGGGGCGGGCTCTTCCGAACCGGGCCGCACGTACGCGATCGGCGCAACGCTGTTCAAGGCATGTCCGACGTGGGCGCTCGGCGATTCGCTTCCCTGGGATGAACGTGTTTCGATCGACGCGCCCCTCGACAGTCGCTTTGCCGACCCAATCCGCGCCGCGCGCGCATCGATCATCGCATTATTTGACGCGGGCGCGCGAATCCGGCCACGCGATGCATGGATCGCGGGCCAGCGCGTGCGGCTGCAGATTGACCAGCGCGAGATCGCACGAGCCGCTGTCGCGGCGCGCGAGTGTGCGGCCGACGTCTCGTGGTGTCTGTTGCTCCAGGGTTTCGCAGAGGCGCGGTCCGGTCACGAACGAGTCGCCGACTCGCTCTTTCGCGCGGGCATGCGCGAAATGACGGCCGATGAACGTTGCCGTTGGGGCGACGCGAGCGTGTTGCTCGACTCGGCTGGACGAGACGCGTATCGCACAGCCACGTGCACGATGCGGGACTCGCTCAACGACAGAATCTGGTGGCTCGCTGACCCACTGTGGTCCGAGCCCGGCAACGAGCGCTGGGTCGAGCAAATGACGCGCGCGGTGTTCGTGAAATTGCACAGCGACGTTGATCGCGACGAACGGTATAGCTGGAAGCCTGGGGCCGGAGGTGATGCGCTCGCGGAGATGGTACTCCGGTACGGCTGGCCCGCGTACACCCACTGGTCCGGCCCGATTGTCGACTACTGGCGATGGTCACTACTCGGCATCAGCGGCAAGTTTGGCGTGAGCTCCGCTTCGCCCAGCTCGCCCTACACGACGTTCGAGTACACGGGCGGCCGTCTGCATACGCTGCCGGCCGCGAATGTCCTTGCCGACCCGTTTCATTCGAGCTCCGCGGACTGGCACATCGCCGATGCGCACGACTCGACGCGCAGACCGATGTTCACCGACGCGAGCGAGCTCAGCCGGGCGGTAAACGCACTGAACGAGCGCATCAGCAGCTGGTGGCCTGCGGAGCATTTCTTTCCGCGAGCCGCGATCGCCGATCTACCGCGTGGTCAGGTCGCGATGCTTCGCCGCGACAGCTCGTCGATCCTGGCGACCGCGCTCATGCTCGACACCGCGTCTGTGCACCGGCCGCCGAGTGCGGGCGTTGCAGCGTCGCTCTTCCTGTCGAGCGGCCCCGCCGCGCTGACGCTGGTGTCACGCGCAAAAGGCTCGCCTGGATCACCGCTCGTTCTGTTCGGCGAGACGAATGTGCGCGCGGCTGTTGCAAGCGTGGAGTTCTCCGCCGATTCGGGGTCGGGGGCTCCGGGTGGTCGCGTGAGGTACGGTGTCGTGATGCCGCCTTCACTCGCGTCGATGCACACCGGGGAGACGGCGATCTCCGACCTCGTGTTGCTGCGGCCGCCTGCTGCGCAGGGCGATTATCCGAGCGATCAGCGCGGGATCCTCGCGATGATGTCGCCGTCGGACACGATCGTGAAGGGCGCTCGCCTTGGACTGTACTGGGAGACCTACGGCTTCGCCGCGTCCGACACGACCGAGATCGCGGTCTGGATCGAGCGCTATACACCGCAGGGCATCCTTCGCCGGTTCGGTACGGCGCTCAACATTGCCACCGATCTCAACACCCCGGTTTCGAGCTCCTGGACTGAATCGGGGCTCACGGGTCGCGCGAACATCATTCCCGGCCGGATCCCCGTCGTGGGGAGAACCGTCGCGCTCGATACGTCGAAGCTTCCGGCCGGAGATTACTGGTTGCGCGTCGTCGTGCGACGGCCGCGTGGAGACCCCGTCGAGTCGCGGCGATCGTTCGCGGTGGTGGCCAAATGATCCGGCGATGGTTTTTCGCCATCGGTTGCGCTACCACGCTCGGTGCCGGCGCATGGTCCGCGCACAGCAAACGGATCGCGGTCAGCGAGAGCGACCTCCGTGCATACCTCGGCGTCATCGCACACGACTCGATGAAGGGGCGTCTCACAGGCAGCCGCGCACTCGAGCAGGTCACGGACTTCGTCGCGCACGAGCTCGCGCGGCTCGGCGCGGTCCCGCTCGGGGACAGCGGAGCGTTTACCCAGCACGTGCCGATCACAAGCTTCAGACTGGACTCCGCAGGCACGTCGGGTAAGTGGAACAGCCTGCCGCTGCACGTGAATATGGATTTTCTGCCTGTCACCGGCGCGTTCGGCATTGCGAGTGCGAGAACCGCTCGCGTCCCCTATCGCACGCGAGTGTACGGAGGCCAGCTGGGCAAAGGCAGGCTCGTGCATCCCGACAGCGCTGCGGGCCGCGTTGTGGTGTTCGATGCGCCGCTTCGCGCCAATGGACAGCAGGACTACCAGCTCTGGTCCGTGAGATCGGAGCTCATGCGGTACCGGGCGGCGGCAGCGATCGGGGTCTTTGCGCTCGACGTTGCTCCACGCGCGTTTCGCGAGCAGATGATGAGCGCGCAGTTTGCGCTACGCGGGGAGGAGTCGCTGCAGCCGTCGATGCCACCGATGGTGTTCTTCGCTGATTCGCGCGACGGATGGTTCCCGTCTTTTTCAGGCGCACCTCGATCCGAGGTCACTCCGGGGACCCTGGCCGGTCCGAACGAATTCACGTACGAATCGCGCGACATCGGCCTCGAGACCGCCGCGCGCAACGTCGTCGCGCTCATCCCGGGCAGCGATCCGCGTCTCAAGGCGCAGTATGTCGTACTCTCTGCGCATCTCGATCATCTTGGTATCGCGAAGCCGGACGATCGCGACGGTGCGGATTCCGTCTATCGTGGCGCGGACGACGCAACCGGCGCGGCTGCGCTCCTCGCGCTCGTTTCGGCTCTTCGACTGGCGCAGCCACGGCGCTCGATTGTCCTCTTGTGGACGGTGGGCGAAGAACAGGGTTTTCTCGGCAGCCAGTACTTCGCGAACCATCCGACTGTGCCGCGCGACAGTGTCGTCGCGAACATCACGCTCGACATGATCGGACGCGGCGGCGCGAACGATGTCCCGGGCGGCGGACCGGCATATTTGGAACTGCATGGCGCGGCCCGAAGCGCCGACCTCGCGGCACGCGTGCGTGCGGTCAACGCCCGCCTGTCATCGCCGTTTCAGCCAGGCGAACGCGCTGAGCCGCCCGACTCCGTGCGCTGTGACGGCGACGATTGGCACTTTGCGCGCTGGGGCATTCCCAGCGTCAGGCTTTCGACGGGCCAGTCCCCGGATTTCCACCGGGTGACGGATGACGTGTCACGTATCGATTATTCCAAGTTCGCGCGCGTGACCGAATTCGCGGCGGAGATTGCCATCGACGTCGCGAATGCTGCCGATCGGCCGAGGAAGGTGGCGGCCGATCCGCGCAGGGCATGCGTGCACTAAGCGTTCATCAGGGTTCACTACGTGTTCACTAACCTCGCAGGACACCTGAAATGACTCAGCCGGATTCCGACGTTTCCCGTCGCGAGTTTCTCCTCAAGGCCGGCCAGGCCGGCGCGGCGCTCTCGCTCTTCGGTACCAGCCTGCGCGACGGTGTGTTCGTACCATCGACGAACGCTCCATCCGTGCCGTCGTTCGCGAGCGCGGCGCCGCAGCAGTACGCGAGCGTCATCAGCGGACTCAAGTGGCGGATGCTGGGCCCCTTCCGTGGCGGGCGATGTGCATCCGCGACCGGAGTGCCGGGGCGTCCGAACGAGTTCTACTTCGGATCGGTGAACGGCGGCGTCTGGAAGACGGTCGACGCCGGACGCGTGTGGATGCCGGTGTTCGACTCGCAGCCCGTCGCGTCGATCGGGGCAATCACCGTTGCGGCGAGCGCGCCCGACCACGTGTGGGTCGGCAGCGGCGAATCGACCCTTCGTGATTCGATGGGATTCGGGAATGGCGTGTACCGCTCGACAGACGCCGGCAAGACGTGGACGCACCTGGGTCTCGACGAAACGCATCACATCGGGAAGGTGGCGGTCGATCCGAAGAACCCGAGCATCGCTTTCGTTGCAGCCATCGGGAAACTCTATGCAGCGAGTCCGGAGCGCGGCGTGTTTCGGACGAAGGACGCCGGCAAGACGTGGGAGAAGGTGCTGTTCAAGAACAACGACGTTGGTGCGGTCGACGTCGTGATCGATCCAACCAATTCGAACGTCGTGTACGCAGCGCTCTGGAATACGCGGCGTCCGCCGTGGTACACGTACGCGCCGACCAACGGACCTGGCGGCGGGTTGTTCAAGTCCACGGACGGCGGCACGACGTGGAAGCAGATGACCACCGGATTGCCGCCGGAGCGCATTGGCCGAAGCGGAATCGCGATTTCTGCGAGCAATCCGAAGCGAGTCTATGCCGTCATCGATTGTCTTCCGCCGAAGCCTCCTGCAGGCACCGAACCGCCGCAGGGCGCGGGACGTGGGGGCGGTGGCGGCGGAGGAGGCGGTGGTGGCGCTGCGCCGGGGGAAGGCGGTGTGTACCGCTCTGACGACGCAGGCGCGACGTGGACGAAGATGTCCGGCGACAATGCGCTCTGGGGGCGAGGCTGGTATTTCGAGAAGATCGCGGTGGATCCAAAGAACGCCGACATCGTCTACGTCCCGAACGTGAGTGTGAGCCGCTCGATGGATGGCGGGAAAACGTGGGTCGCACTCCGCGGGTCTCCGGGAGGCGACGACTACCATCAGGCGTGGGTGTCGCCGGACGACTCGAACACCATGATCGTCGCGAGTGACCAGGGCACGATCATCACGCGCAACGCAAAGACCGACGATCCGCGCGAGGTCACGTGGAGCTCATGGCTCAACCAGCCGCACGGACAGATCTACCACATCTCCGTGGACTATCGCTTTCCATACTGGGTGACCGGTGCGCAGCAGGACTCGGGCGCGGTCGCGGTGTGTGTGCGTGGAAAGTTCGCCGCGATCTCGACGCGCGACTGGGAACCGATTGGCGCGGGCGGCGAGAGCGGCTACACGGCCGGCGATCAGTTGCATCCCGGCATCATTCACGGTGGAACCGGCGCGCGCTTCAACCTCGCGCTCAACGCGAACGTCGGTGGCACGACGACTCCGCAGAATCCATCGGGAGAAGCCGCGCGCACCGACTGGACCCAGCCCCTCGTGTTCTCGAAGGCGGATCCGCGCGCCCTCTACTACGCGAATCAGTTCGTGTTCAAGACGACGGACAACGCGGCC
>DASRAP010000100.1:0-3228 GCA_035638155.1 Gemmatimonadaceae bacterium
ACATCGTGCGAGATCCCGCGGGCAACACGGTGACGTTTGCCCAGTTCGCTACGAGTGACTGAACCCGGACGGAATGACGAAACAGATTGAGCTCGGCCTCGACACGTTCGGGGATGTCACGACCGACGCGGACGGAAAGCCCCTCTCGCACGCGCAGGTGATTCGGAACGTCATCGACGAAGCGGTGCTCGCCGACCAGCTCGGCGTGTACTTCATCGGCCTTGGCGAGCACCACCGGGACGATTTTGCCATTTCGTCGCCCGATGTGGTGCTCGCCGCGATCGCGGCGCGCACGACGCGCATCAGGCTCGGATCGGCCGTGACGGTGCTCAGCTCGGATGACCCGATTCGCGTGTTCCAGCGCTTCTCGACGCTGGACGCGGCCTCCAACGGCCGCGCCGAGGTGATCCTGGGACGCGGGTCGTTCACCGAGTCATTCCCGCTGTTCGGCTACGACCTCGACCAGTATGAAGAACTGTTCGAGGACAAGCTCGACTTGTTCGTCGCGCTGCTCGACAACGAGGAGGTCACCTGGAGCGGCCGGTCACGACCGCCGCTCGATCACCAGCGCGTGTATCCGCCGGTCGAACGCGGACGCCTCACCACGTGGATCGGCGTGGGAGGAAGTCCGCAATCGGTCGTACGCGCGGCCAGGCACAACCTTCCCCTCATGCTCGCGATCATTGGCGGGGCGCCCGGACGGTTTCTTCCGTACGTCCAGCTGTTTCACGAAGCGCTCCAGCAGATGGGCAAGGCCATTCTGCCGATTGGTGTTCACTCACCGGGGCACGTTGCGGACACGGACGAACAGGCACGCGAGCAGATGTGGCCCGCGTACAAGCGCATGCACGACCGGATCGGGCGCGAGCGCGGATGGGGACCGATCTCGCGAGACGATTTCGATCGCGAGGTCGCACACGGCTCGCTCTACGTCGGCTCACCGGAGACCGTCGCCAAGAAGATCGCCGCGACCGTGAAACTCCTCGGCGTCGATCGCTTCGATCTCAAGTACAGCGCCGGCCGGCTGTCACACGACGCCATGATGCGGAGCATTGAGCTGTACGGGAAGAACGTCATTCCGCTCGTACGGACAGCGCTGAGCGAGTAACGAGCGGTTCGCCACGCAGTTCGCCTTCACGCAGTTCGCCTTCACGCAGTTTCGCCTTCACGCAGTTAGCAGTAACGCCATACTTACAGCCACGAAAATGTTTGCCGCCCGTACCACCATCGCATGTTGCGCGGTGTGGGCGGTCCGCCGGTTTCCTTCTTGAGCCGTTCGTACTTCACGAGCCAACGCGCGTACGCTGCATCCGACATCTTGATGCGGCGGTGCGGCATGCGGATGAGCGCGCGCTCCACGGCGCGCACGTCACCGTTCGCCAGACGCCAGTCCACGCGCACCAGCTCATCGAGATTCGCGGTCCCGTAGCCGGTAATGCGCCCGGTGCCGTCGACGTACGGCGCGAAATAGCTCTGCACGAGCGCCCGGATGGACCGAAACACCGGTCGGCGGCCATGCAGGCCCGCGTCGCGTGAGCGCGCCACAGTGCCCCAGCGTCCGTTCACTTGATAGAGAAGGAGCACGTGGTCCAGCCCGTCCTGCGACTCCATGTCGAGCACGAGCGGCGGCCACCCGTGCTGATCGAGAATTGTCGCCGCCGCGAGCACCGCCTCCAGACACTGCGCGCGCTGGTGGGCAACGACGCCACGAAACGTCCGCAGCGTGGGCCGCAGCCGCTCCCGGTTGTACGGCAGCGCCCGCAACCATCGCTGGACGTCGAGCGGGGTCGTGCAACGCTCGATGATCCGTCGCTCCCGAAGCGTAAATGCCGAACGGGGCGGCGTTCGGAGGGCACGGGCGTGCTTGAATGGCATGAGGGAAAGGTGCGACATTGTCACGAGATGCGACGAGTCCCCATTCTGGCCTTCGGGGCTGCCTTGACCGCTGCTGCCTCGTGCGGCGGCGATTCGACGGCTCCGCGATCGGCGCCACCGGCGTCGATCGAAATCGCGGCGGGTGACTCCCAGACCGGCACCGTCGGCAGAGCACTCGGCCAGAAGCTGTCCGTGCGCGTGCGTGACGCCAACGGAAAGGCCGTCGCTGGTGCAACCGTGCGATGGGCCGTGCCCGCAAACGACGGGAGCATCTCTCCCGCCAGTAATACCACGAACTCGGACGGCGCGGCGAGCGCGACGTGGACGCTCGGCCCCTCTGCAACATCAACCGTTCCCGCCACGGCCACGGTCGCATCGCTCACGCCGGTGATATTCCACGCGACGCGTCACGCCGGGCCTGCGGAAGTCGTGAATGTCACGGCCCCCGCGGGATTCGTTCTTACAACAGCGGCCACAAAGTTCACGGCCACCGTCACCGACGAGTTCGGCAATCCCCTTCCCCTCTCCCCAGTATCGTGGTCAACGTCCGACGCGACGCTCGCCACGGTGGATCAGACGGGAATGGTCACCGGTCTGAGGCTGAGCCCGGCTGTAACCATCACGGCAACGAGCGCCGGACACTCAGGCACCGCGACCGTCGGCGTCGTGGACAAGCTCCTGGCGGTGCAGACGGTGGACCTCAACATGCCGCGGATCACCGTCGCGTTCGACACAACACTGGCGGCGACGGGCGGAGGCGGCGGCTACGCGTGGAGCGTCACCTCAGGCCAGCTGCCGAGCGGCCTCGTTATGCAATCGAACGGCCATCTATCGGGGACGGCTACGACCTCCGGCACGTATCCGTTCACGGCGACGGTGCGCGATGTCTACAACGCGACTGCGTCCCGCGCGTTCACGATGACGGTATGCGCAGCTCCGGTCTCTCCCGCACTGGGCGCAACGCTTATCGTGAAGTTTCCGGATACGTGCGGCGTAGCGCTGCCTGGCATTACCGACGCCGCGTATCGGGTCGGTATCATGGCGCGCAGCGTCCCGTCGCCGCTCGGCGCCGTCCTCGTCGGGGGCGGATTGCAGCTCAGGGCGAAGGCGACCGGCGCGCCCACGGTTGCTGTTCGCGTGAATCCCACGGAATCGACACCGCGCAACACCGACGGCGTTGCGGACGCTGCCACGTGGCAACTCATCCAATCAACGGAGCGTGTGCATCTCAGGCTCCGCGAAGACGAGATCAGGCAATTCGGTGGCTCGCGCAGCACGCCTCTGCAACCCGTCCCGGCGCGCCTCGTTGCGACGGCGCCACCGCCGCCGCCGCAAACCCGAACGGTTTTCGTG
>DASRAP010000101.1:0-8394 GCA_035638155.1 Gemmatimonadaceae bacterium
CTGGAGAATCCGCTGCACTTCCGTCGCGACGCGATAGTGCCGCTCGCCGATGAATTGCGGATCGAGAATGCGCGACGACGACGCGAGGGGATCGACCGCGGGATAGATCCCGAGCTCGGTGATCGCGCGCGAGAGCACCACCGTCGCGTCGAGGTGCGCGAACGCCGTCGCCGGCGCCGGATCGGTGATGTCGTCGGCCGGGACGTAGATCGCCTGCACCGACGTGATCGAGCCCGTGCGCGTCGACGTGATCCGCTCCTGCAGATCGCCCATCTCCGTCGCCAGCGTCGGCTGGTAACCGACCGCGCTCGGCATGCGGCCGAGGAGCGCCGACACTTCGGAGCCCGCCTGGGTGAATCGGAAGATGTTGTCGATGAAGACGAGCACTTCCGCGCCTTCCGTATCGCGGAAATACTCGGCTACCGTGAGTCCCGCGAGACCGACGCGCAAACGCGCACCCGGCGGCTCGTTCATCTGACCGTAGATGAGCGCCACCTTGTCGAGAATGTGCGCTTCCTTGAACTCGAGATAGAGATCGTTGCCTTCGCGCGTGCGCTCGCCGACGCCGCAGAACACGGACTTTCCGCCGTGCCCCTTCGCGACGTTGTTGATCAGCTCCTGAATGACGACGGTCTTGCCGACCCCGGCGCCGCCGAAGAGTCCGATCTTTCCGCCCTTCACGAACGGCGCGATGAGATCGATGACCTTGATGCCCGTTTCGAAGATCTGCGTCTTCGGCTCGAGATTCACGAAATCCGGGCGCTTGCGATGGATGGGCCAGCGCTCGGCGCTCGCGGGAATCGGATCGCCGTTGTCGACCGGGTCGCCGAGCACATTGAGGATGCGTCCGAGTGCGGGCGCGCCCACGGGCACCGTGATCGCGGACCCCGTGTCGAGCGCGTCCATGCCGCGCACGACGGCGTCCGTGGTCGACATCGCCACCGCGCGCACCTGATTGCGTCCGATGTGCTGCTGCACTTCGGCGACGACCTTGATGGTCGTGCCGTCGGGCGCAACCGCGTCGATGCGCAGTGCGTTGTAGATCTCGGGCAGCTTTTCGCTCTCGAATTCGACGTCGAGAACGGGGCCGATTACTTGAACGATCTTTCCAATTTGCGCCATAAACAGGTGTATTCGGTTAACCGACTAATCAGGCAATCGGGTATTCGGGCAATCGGGTATTCGGGCATTCGGGCACTCGTCACCCCTGCAGTGCCGCTGCGCCGCCAACGATCTCGGCGATTTCCTGCGTGATCTGCGCTTGCCGCGCGCGGTTGTAATTGCGCTTGAGCACGTTCAGCATCTCCGACGCGTTGTCGGTGGCGTTCTTCATCGCAGTCCGGCGCGCGGCTTGCTCCGCCGCCGCCGTTTCCACCAGCGCGCGGTACACCGAGTTGCGCACGTACGCCGGAAGGAGCTCGGTGAGAATGGCGGCCGCGGACGGAAACATCAGCCAGTCGTGCGTCTGGCGCCCGGCGGAGGGGGGCTCGACCGGCAGCACGCGATCTGCGACCGGCGGCGCGGACAGCGCGGACTGGAATTTCGAGCGCACGACGTAGACCGCGTCGAGATCGCCCGAAATGAAGCTCTGCATCATGCCATCGACCAGCGCGGTCGCGTCCGCGGCGCTGGGGCGATCACCGATGTCGATGCGCTGCGTTGCAAGCGCCCGGCCGACGTACTTGAAGTACCCGATGCCTTTGCGTCCGACCACGTGCACGTCCACCTTCGTCCCGGCGCCTTCGAGACGCGCCACGAGGTTGCGCGCTTCCTTGATGAGATTCGCGTTGAACGCGCCCGCGAGACCGCGATTGCTCGTGATGAGCAGCACGGCGGCCTTTCGCTCCGCCTGCGGCTGGCGCAGGAGCGGGAACTGCAGCGCGAGATCGGGCGCGTAAAGATCCCCGATCACCGCGCGCAGCGCGTCCGCGTACGGACGTGCAGCCATCATGCGGTCGAGCGCACGCTTCATCTTCGACGTCGCAACCATTTCCATGGTGCGCGTGATCTTGCGCGTGTTTTCGACCGACTTGATGCGGCCCTTGAGCTCTCGTCCCTTGGCCACGGGCTACTTTGCCACCTTCTGGTATCCCGCGATCGCCTGCTTGAGCTCGGCCTCGGTTTCCTTGGAGAGCGTGCGTTCGCGCTTGACCTTGTCGCCCACCTGCGGGAACTGCGCGGTCACGTACTCGATGAAGCCCTGTTCCCACGCACGAATCTTCGCGACTGGCACATCGTCGAGATACCCGTTGGTGACGGCGTAGAGAATGATGACCTGCGTCTCCATCGGCATGGGCGTGAACTGCCCCTGCTTGAGCACTTCGACCGTGCGCGCACCGCGCTCGAGCTGCTTGCGCGTTGCGGCGTCGAGATCCGACGCGAACGCGGCGAACGCCTCGAGCTCACGATACTGCGCCAGGTCGAGACGAAGACGGCCCGCGACCTGCTTCATGGCCTTCGTCTGCGCGGATCCGCCGACGCGTGACACGGAAATGCCGACGTTCACCGCGGGACGAACGCCTGCGTTGAACAGGTCTGCTTCGAGAAAGATCTGCCCGTCGGTGATCGAGATGACGTTCGTCGGAATATAGGCCGAGACGTCGTTCGCCTGCGTTTCGATGATCGGGAGGGCCGTGAGCGAACCGCCGGGCTTGAAGATCATCGTGTTGTCCACGACGCCCGCGTCTTCGCGCAGCTTCGCGGCGCGCTCGAGCAGACGCGAGTGGAGATAGAACACGTCGCCCGGATACGCTTCGCGGCCCGGCGGACGACGAAGCACGAGCGACAGCTGGCGGTACGCCGCGGCCTGCTTCGTGAGGTCGTCGTAAATGCAGAGCGTAGCCTTCCCTTCGTGGTACATGAAGTACTCGGCCATCGCGCATCCCGAGTACGGCGCGATGTACTGCATGGGCGCGGGATCCGACGCGCTCGCGTTCACGACGATCGTGTATTCCATCGCGCCCGCCTGGCGCAATTTTTCCACGACCGACGCGACGGTGGACGCTTTCTGACCGATCGCCACGTAGACGCAGATGACGCCTTGTCCTTTCTGGTTCAGGATGGTATCGAGCGCGATCGCGGTCTTGCCGGTCGAGCGGTCACCGATGATGAGCTCGCGTTGGCCGCGGCCAATGGGAATCATCGAATCGATGGCCTTGATGCCGGTCTGGAGCGGCTCCTTCACGGGCTGGCGCACGATGATGCCGGGGGCCGGACTCTCGACCTTGCGGGACATGGTCGCGTTGAGCGCGCCGAGTCCGTCGATGGGACGGCCAAGTGCATCGACCACGCGTCCGACGAGCTCGTGCCCGACCGGGACTTCGAGCACGCGCGACGTGCGGCGCACTTCGTCGCCTTCCTTGAGCTGCAGATAATCGCCGAGTACGACGGCGCCGATGTTGTCTTCTTCCAGGTTCAGCGCGAGCGCGGTGATCTTCTCGCCGGTCTTGGCGGCCGTGATTTCGAGCATCTCGCCGGCCATGGCCTTCTGCAGGCCGTAGATGCGGGCGATGCCGTCCTTCGCCTCGATGACGGAGCCGACGTCCTCGACGTCGAGCTGGTGCAGATCCGCCGCCTCGATCTCGCGGAGGAGGATGTCCTTGATCTCGCCCGGGCGCAGGATCGTGTCAGAAGCCATTGGTCAGAATGCGTGCGTGGTGGTGTGCGATCAGCCTTGTGAAAATAGTCACATGGCGAAGCGACTGGAAGCCGAGTGATTGCGTTGCGCGTGCGCTCAGGAGCGCGATCTGCCTCGGCCGTCTGCGAACCGGCGGATGAGATCGACGGCGCGCAGCCGCGCCAGGCTGGCAGGTTTTGCACCGGCGACGCGCTGCGTCGTCGTCGCGAGGTGTGACGGCGACGCGAATTCCAGAACGGCCGCGACATCCGATACATCGTAACCGGGATTTTTCGCCAGCTCGGCGGCCGCGATGAGCCGGACGAGGTCGACGACGCGCTTGAGGTTTGGTGCGCCGCCGCTCGCAAAACGGCGGCTCAGGTGTTCGCGCGTGAGTCCGAGCGCCCGCGCGAGCGCGTCGGTGCGCACGGTCCGGCCGGCGTGGGCGACCACGGCGTGCCACGTGTCTACCTGGAGTGGCGCGTCGAGACCGAGCGAGGGCGGCGGCGCGGCCATTGCGCGCGAGAAGCGCGCGGTGAACGACTCGTGAAACACGAGCTCGCGCACGACGCCGTCGTCGACGCTTTCCGCGAGCACATCCGCGAACCCGCAGGCCGCGCAGCGCGCGATGGCCGGGGCGTCCGCTCCGCGGCACGGCGCGAAGCCGAAGAACGGCGCGGACGGAAATTCGCGCGCGAGCGCCGCCGCGCGCCACGTGTCATCCCCGGCGTGACCGGCGTCGAGCACGACCGCGTCGATGAGCTCGCGCTTGAAAATCGACTCGAGCTCCGTGGCACTGCGCGTGAGGATCAGGCGCGCGCGGCGGCGCGGAAACGCGTGCCGAAAAATGGCGCGCGTCGCCTCACGCGGCGCGTACGCCGCGATCGACATCGTCACGGTCACCCCAACGCGAGGGTCCGCGCCTGGCGCAGCACACCGCGCGCGTTGTCGTACGCCACCATCGCCTCCGCTTCCGAGAACGTCATCCACTGGCAGGCAGAAATGCCTTCGTCATGCTGCGGCGTGGTCGCCGGGTCCGACGTTTCCATCAGAAAGAAATGACACGTCTTGTGCACGCGGTCACCGCGAAACTGGAATTGCCAGGCGATCGGATTCAGCGGCGCGCGGACGACCAGCTGGCGAAGGCCCGTCTCCTCCGTGACTTCACGCTGCGCCGCCGATTCGAGCGTTTCGCCCGACTCGACATGCCCTTTGGGAAACCCCCAGTTGCGGTACGCATCGCAAATCAACAACACGCGCGGCTGGTCCGTGCCGCGGTGCACGACCACGCCTCCGGCCGATGTCTCTGCGCGCATGGCTGATCAGACGTGCGCCGCGTCCAGCTCGGCGCGGCCTTCGATGAACTGCCGCACGACCGGATCGTCGGTGTGCTGAATTTCCTCGACGGTGCCGACCTGCCGCACCGTGCCCTCGTGGAGCAGCGCGATGCGCGTGGCCACGCGATACGCGCTCTTCATGTCGTGCGTGATCACGATGCTCGTGACCCCGAGGGTCTTCTGCGTGCGCACCATGAGGTCGTCGATCACCGCGCTCGTCACCGGATCGAGACCGGTGGTGGGTTCATCGTACAGCAGATACTTCGGCTTGAGCGCGATCGCGCGCGCGATGCCGACGCGCTTGCGCATGCCGCCGGACAGCTCGGCCGGCATTTTCGTCTCGACGCCGGGGAGGTCGACGAGCTCCAGCGTTTCGCCCACGCGGCGCGCCATTTCCTCCTCGCTCATCCCGCCGTGCTTGCGGAGGCCCATGGCGACGTTGTCCGCGACGGTGAGCGAATCGAACAGAGCGGCGAACTGGAACACGTAGCCGATGTGCGCGCGCAGCTCGTACAGCTCGGAGCGCGCGAGCGTGGGCACTTCCTGTCCATCGACGAATACCGTGCCGCTGTCGGGCTTGAGGAGGCCGACGATGTGCTTGATCGTGACCGATTTCCCCGAGCCCGATGCGCCGAGGATGACCATCGTTTCGCCTTCGCGCACATCGAGCGTGAAGCCGCGCAGGACCGACTTCTCGCCGAACGACTTGTGGACGTCGACGAGCGAAATCATCTCGCCTGGCTGGACCTATGCCGCGAAGCTGCCGAGCGCCCGCCCGACGTCGCCTTCGCGAAGCCGCTTGAGCGCGCGATCGCGGAGCTGCCTGACGCGTTCGCGCGTCACGCCGAGCATCGACCCGATTTCCTCGAGTGTGTGCTCGCGCCCGCCCTCGAGCCCGAAGTAAAGGCGCAGCACCTTCGCGTCGCGCGGTGGCAGCGTGTTGAGGGCCGCCTCGATCTCGTCTGTGAGGAAGCGGTTCATGGCTTCCTCCTCGGTGTCCGGCATCTCGTCGGCGACGAATCGCTCGATGAGCGAGCGGTCACCGTCGGGATCCATGGGCGCGTCGAGCCGAACGTCGCCGGTGTTGAGCGCGGCGAGCGACTGCACGACATCCACCGAGAGCCCGGTGACCTGCGCGAGCTCTTCCGGCGACGGTTCGCGGCGCAGTTTCTGCCGCAGGATCTCCGACGCTTTGATGATGCGCGAGAGATCGGCGGTGCGGTTGAGGGGCACGCGAACGGTGCGCCCCTGCCGCGCCAGCGACGAAAGAATGGCCTGGCGAATCCACCACACGGCGTACGAGATGAACTTGACGCCCTGATCGGGATCGAACTTTCGCGCGGCAGTGAGGAGACCCACGTTGCCTTCGCCGATGAGATCGATGAGAGGCAGGCCGCGGTTCTGATATTTTTTCGCGACGGAAATCACGAAGCGCAGATTGCGCTTCACGAGCTCCTGGAGACACTCCTGGTCGCCGGCGCGGATTTTTCGCGCGAGCTCGATCTCCTCGTGTCCCTTGAGCAGCGGATACGTGGAGACTTCGTACAGGTACTGGTCGAGAATGTCGCGTTCCGGCTCGGACGGAGCGATGCCTACGGGCGTCGAGCGACCGCGCCGACGCTTCTTGACTTCGGTCATTACTGGGGGTTTTCCGGTAGCGGCTGGCGTCGGAGCGCTTGATACCTCTCCGGTGCCACCAGGTTTCTTTGCAGGGGGATTCTCCTGCGGTGTCGTCCCACCAGCGCCGTTTCCACGCACCGCTGGACGCGCGGCTGCCGGCGCTGCTTTCGCAACGCCTCTGGCCGCGACCGGCTTGGCCGGAGCGGCTTTGGCCGCGACGGGTTTGGCAGGCGCGTGCGGGGAAGCCGACGGCTTGCCGGACGCCTTGCCGTTCGCACGCGCGCCGTTGTTCCTGGCGCTCGCAGCCTTCACAGCTCCCTTGGCGGGAGACTGCTTGGCGGTCGCGAACGGTTTGGGTCTGGAAGCGCTGGCTTTCGCTGCGCCTTTCGCGGCGCGCGGCTTTTCAGCTTTCGCTTTCGACGTGGATGACTTGTGTTTATTTCGCACGCGGCGCGCGACTTTGGCCGTACTCATTCATCGCGCCTCCCTTTCGCGCCTCAGGACGAACCACAGGAGCGTTACAAGATACGAATTTCCCCGGGTTCCGCCAGAGTCTTTTGCTTGACTTGCCCTCTACCCCTTGGTAGAATTTTCGGTTCCCAGCGGACACCTTTTTTTTGGCATCCGCCACGGGCCGTGTCGGGGGGCGTAGCTCAGTTGGGAGAGCGCGTGAATGGCATTCACGAGGTCAGGGGTTCGATCCCCCTCGCCTCCACTTTCACGATCCCGTTGTAAGTAACTTTCAGTCGGACTGTCCCTCGTTGCACCAGGCGTCTCATCCGCGGGAATAGCTCAGTTGGTAGAGCACAACCTTGCCAAGGTTGGGGTCGCGGGTTCGAGTCCCGTTTCCCGCTCTTTTCACGGAAGTGAAGAGCGTACGACCACATCATGAGGTGCGGGCGGTTAGCTCAGTTGGTTAGAGCGCCACGTTGACATCGTGGAGGTCACAAGTTCGAGTCTTGTACCGCCCACTGGGACGAGAACGAGGAGAACGAGAGCAGTGCGCGCCCGTAGCTCAATTGGATAGAGCATCTGACTACGGATCAGAAGGTTGGGAGTTCGAGTCTCTCCGGGCGCATGAGGGTAGAGGATGGTGTCAGTCGCGGGGCGTAGCTTAGCCCGGTAGAGCGCCTGCTTCGGGAGCAGGAGGTCGCTGGTTCAAATCCAGTCGCCCCGACTGGGACAGAGAACGAGAGAACGAGAGACGGAGAGAACGAGAAGCGGTTAGTTTCTCGTTCTCTCGTTCTCTCGTTCTCTCGTTCTCTCGTTCTCTCGTTCTCTCGTTCTCTCGTTCTGCCCCTGCGCTCGTAGCTCAATTGGATAGAGCATCTGACTACGGATCAGAAGGTTCGGGGTTCGAGTCCCTGCGAGCGCGTAGTCCGGTTTTTCGACGGTTGTTGCACGGGGCGTAGCTTAGCCCGGTAGAGCGCCTGCTTCGGGAGCAGGAGGTCGCTGGTTCAAATCCAGTCGCCCCGACTGGTTTTCCGCTTCTCATGCTTCGCCTGCGCGCGTAGCTCAGCTGGATAGAGCGTCGGCCTCCGGAGCCGAAGGTCACAGGTTCGAATCCTGTCGCGCGCGTTGCTGGCACCGGACTCAACCGTAGTCTGGCGCGCGGCTTGCCCAGCTCGCTGGCGGTGTCGCACCCGCCTCGCTGGTCCCAACTCAGAATCGGTCTCCTCGCAGCCGCCGCGCTCCTCGCCGGCGCCGCCGCCGTCTTTCTGTTCATGCGCGTCGGCCAGCTGCACGGTCAGACCAGCACGCTCGTGGTCCTGACGGATCACGCCAACGGCATCATGAGCGGGTCCGACGTCTGGCTCGACG
>DASRAP010000102.1:0-3028 GCA_035638155.1 Gemmatimonadaceae bacterium
CGGTTTGTTCGGCGGACTGTCGGCGATCGGTGTCGAAGAAGTGAGCCTCGAGCCGACCACGGCCGATGCAGGCGTGATCCTCAACGCGCCGGCGTATGAGATGCAGTGGCGCCCCGAGTTCGACGTGACCGCTGCCTACAACCCGCGTTCAGTGCTCGTGCCGGTCGCACGCGTCGAAGGTTTGACGTGGACCATGCTCGCTCCTGCGAGCGCCGAAGGCGGAACATTCGTCGCGGGCCAGGGCGCCGCAGTGACTCTCGATGGTCGCTACGACGCAGTGCTGCCGAACAGCCGCTCGTTGTTCATCAACCTCGGCGGCAACGCGAACGCGATGTCGGCCGGCAGTCGCGCCGGTCAGTGGATGCTGCTCGATCAGGCGATCCGCGAAACGCGCTCGCCGAGCGCACAGGACGAGCACGTGCTGCTGCATCCGGCGGGACGCGAGGCGCTCGCCAGGTTTCTGTCGGGTGGACGCGTCGTGTTCGGCGTCGCTCGCGCAGCCGAGATCCGTCGCGCGATTGCTTTCGCCAAGCGTTACGGGATGAAGCCCGTCATCGCCGGCGGCGCAGAGGCGTGGGTCGTCGCCGACGAGCTCGCGCGCGAGAAAGTCCCGGTGCTGCTCGACGCGCTGGAGAATCTGCCCTACACCTTCGACGGCATCGGCGCGCGACTCGACAACGCTGCCCTGCTCAATCGTGCAGGCGTGCGCATCGCGTTCACGCAGTTCAACGAGAGTCACAACGCACGCAAGGTTCGCCAGCTGGCGGGCAATGCAGTCGCTCATGGATTGCCGAAGGATGCGGCGCTTGCGGCGCTGACGGTGCAGCCGGCGGAGATCTTCGGGCTTGCGGGCGAGAGAGGACGTATCGCGCGCGGGCAGGTCGCAGATCTGGTGTTGTGGAACGGCGATCCACTCGAAGTGACGAGCGCGGCCGACGCGGTGTGGATCGCCGGCAAGGCGATCGAGATGCGGTCCCGGCAAACCGAGTTGCGCGAACGTTACCTCAAGCGCCTGCAGTAGGAATTGTCAGGCTGAAGCCTGACCCACGGTCAGATTTGTGGGTCAGACTTCAGCCTGACTCCCAGATCTTCTCGGCCTTCATTCCTGAGACAAAAAGGGAACGGGATTTAAATCCCGTCTTCCCCATCCCCGAGATCTCCACCAGCGACTCGAACGCCGGCGCCTTGCCCGCGTTCTTGCACAGATCATCCACATCGTGCCGCGCCGCCAGACTCTGCGCGATCTGCATCACTCCGATATCGCGCGTGCCCGCAATCACCACCACCCTGTTGCCGTTCGGTCCCGCGAACGTCGAAAAATACCCGTAGTCGCGAAACTCACCGTCACTGCTCGCCCCCATCGCGGTGCTGAGATAAGTGTGATCGGTCTTCGTATCCACCAGCTCGTCATACGACCCGCCCGGCGACACACGCGACGCCGCGAACACGCGATCGCCTAGCATCCCCAGCCCGCTGATGTACCCGATGTACACGATGTGACTGTTCTTCAGCGCGTTCGCATCGAGCTGCGACATCAACACCACGCGCACCGGCTTTGCCGTGCCGAGCACCGGCACGATGTCCTGCAACGCGAAGGCGCTCGCCGCCGGCAGATACGTCAGATCGAGATTGCGATAGCGCTGCATGAGCTGCGGGTTCAGCTCGGCGTGATCGCGGAAGTCTTCGTGCGAGTTGATGAAGAACTCGCGCACCAGCCGATCGATGTGTCCGGTCTGCGGATTTGCTTCGCCGAGCAGGTAGTAGTCGCCGACGACGATCGTTATCGGCAGATCGTCTGCCAGCAGCGGCCCCCACACCGCACTGTGGCGCACCTCGCGCATGTCCCACTGTGCGCCTCCCATGCTGAAGCCCGCACCGAGCAGCGCGCCGACGATGAGTGCGCAACAGGTCGCGATGCCGATGCCAAGCCAGTTGGCGCGTCGCACAGGTACCGGCGGCGTAGATGTCTCAACGGGGGCAACGACAGGTTCAGTCGCCGGCCGCTCCAGCAGCAACCGGTACTCACCTTTCGGGATGATGATGTTCGGCGCGTCGGGCGTGCGGCCGTTGAACTCTTCCAGGCGGCGGCGCAGCTTGTGGACATAAACTCGCACGACCGCATCCTGCGACACGTCGAAGCCGGGGCTCTTGCCGAATACCTGCAGCGCGATCTCCGTCTCTTTCGGCGCGCCGCCTTCGAGCGAGCGCGCGAGCAGGAAATCGAACAGCCGCGACAACGTGCCGGGCTTGCCGAGTAGACCGCTGGCGCGGAACTGCTCGGCGTGGTGCATCAACTCATCGGATGGCGACACGGCGGGAGACCTACTCTTCTGGTCGAAAGCGGCCAAGGCCCTTTCGACAAAACGCCGTCAAAAGGCGTGACTTTTGCCGGCTCTGGACCCGCGCATCGTAGCACCCCTTACTGTGGGTCCGACTTTAGTCGGACAATTCTTGTCAGGCTGAAGCCTGACCCACATCAATAGCGGAAGCCGATCGCATTCCACTGCAGCAACGTAGCGACAAGCACTACGAACAACGCTACCGCGACTGTATGGCGCAGCCGCCGGCCGGTAGACCAGGTGCGCTCGCGCCAGACCGGGACCAGCGTGGCGATGCCGAGGACGCTCAGTCCGGTTGCGATGACGCCCACGGCGAGTGCCACCTTCAACATTGGCTGAGGATAGGTGTAGACGAACTGATCCTGGCCCGCGGGCCCCACGAACGGCAGAGCCCACACGACTGCGAGCACGATGAACAGCAGCCAGGCGACAGCCGTCCCGGCGATCACTTGCGCGGAGCGACGTTCGCCGATCGAGTGCGGCGGCACCGGCTCGCGACGCAGCGCAGCCGCGATCAGAATGCCGATGCACGTGGCCAGCGCGGCCGCGAGCACCAGAGCGAACCACTGGGGCGATGCGAAGAAGGCGACGCGCTCGACCGTTCCGATGTAGGCCACGAGGTGGCTGACAGCTCCGCGCTCGTTACGCACGAATGCGATCGTGGCGTCACCGTTGGCCTGGCGGAACAG
>DASRAP010000103.1:0-6291 GCA_035638155.1 Gemmatimonadaceae bacterium
TCGGACTCCACGGGCACAGTTATTCTGGCCAGGGCTCCGCGTACATCTCGACGATGTCGAAGATGTTTGCCGCCGTCGTTGCCGGCGCAGCGGCGACGGATCTCGTGGCCGATTTCAATCAGCTCTGGAAAACGAGCGGCACGAACCAGCACCAGTACGACACGTACGGACAGGGGCGATTCGGCACGAATCCCTACGACAACCTCGCGTTATTCGAAGATCAATCCGCCGTGTTTCACGCGAAGACGATGGACACGCCGCTCCTGCTCGTCCAGGGCACGAACGACGGTTCCGTGGAATGGTTGCAGGGCGTGGAGTTCTACAACGCGCTCCGATTCCTGCAGAAGCCGGTGATCTTCCTGTCGTACGAAGGCGAGGCGCACAACTTCACGCGCTACGAAAACCAATACGATTCGATGGTGCGCATGCACCAGTTCTACGATCACTATCTCAAGGGCGAGCCGGCCGCGGACTGGATCGTGAACGGCATTCCGTTCCTCAAGAAGAAAACGCCAACCGGCGCCGCGGCCGGCCCGGTAACGATCATGGGCGCGGGCGGGGGGGTCGGAAATCCTGGCACGACAGGCGGCGCCGCAGGTGGCGGCGGTCGTGGAGGACACTAGGGCTGAAGGGCTGAAGGGCCGAAGGGCCAAAGGGCCAAAGGGCTTAAAGGCCCTCTAGCCCTCTAGCCCTCTAGCCCTCTAGCCCTCTAGCCCTCTAGCCCTCTAGCCCTCTAGCCCTATTTGGTCTTCACTGCCGTCATCGTCAGCTCGAGCTTTGCTCCGCCCACGAGCGCGGCGACTGCGACCGTGGTGCGCGTTGGACGCGGGTCCGTCGTGAACATCTCCGCGTAGGCCGTATTGAACTCGTTGAAGTCCTTGATGTCGGCGAGATAGACGGTCACGGCGACGACGTCGGGGAGATCCATGCCCGCCGCGGTGAGGCGCGCCTTGATGGCGTTGATGGTCGCTTTCGTCTGCACCGCGATACTGCTATCGGCGACGTTGCGGGGCGGCGTGGCGCCGGACATGTAGAGCGTGTTGCCCACGAGAATTCCCGGTGCGAGCGCGGGACTCATGTTCGTCGTCCCGGCGGGGACGATGAGTTTCTTCTCCACCACCTGGGCGGTGGCGGATGACGCAGCGAGCATGAGGGCGGTTGCAGCAAGGGCGGCGCACGTGGTGGCACGCATCGGTCGATCCTCGGTTGTCGTTGCTTGAAAGGTACTGGGCAACGACGTTAGAATCGAACCCTCGCTCACCCTCGTGAACATGTGCGGTGCCGTCCACTGTCCGGAGCGTCAATGACTCGCAGGTCTCTGCATACACTCGGTTCACTGGCACTGGTCGTGCTTGTAGGTACGCGCGCCAACGGGCAGCAGTATCCCGAGCGGGCCGTCCGCCGCGACATCCCGATTACCAATGCAATCCGGAAAGCGCTCACTGCGGGTTCGCGCGATTCCACCGGCAGGCCCAACGCGAAGTATTGGCAGCTGCGCACCGATTACACGATCAACGCGAGGCTCGATCCCGCCACGCAGCGCATCACGGGACACGAGTCCATTCGCCTCAAGAACAACAGTCCCGACTCGCTCCGTGACATCGTCATGCGGCTCGACATGAACATGTTCCTGTTCAATGTCCCCCGTGCGGCGCCGTGGATTCCCGCCGAGCTCACCGACGGATTCGTCATTTCGAAGGTGACCGCGAACGGGCAGCCCGTGAATCTCACGCCGCCACCCGCCGGGCGTGGCGGTGGCGGACGCGGCGGCGGTGGCCCCGCGCCGCGCACCGAAAACTCGATGGTGGGCCTCAACACGACGCGCGGAACGGTGCAGCTCATGGATGCGGTACCGCCCGGCGCGACGGCGACACTCGAGATCGACTGGAGTCACAAGGTTCCCGGCGGCCCGAACGGTGCCAACCACCGCATGACGCAGCGCTGGGGGGACACACTCTTTCAGCCCACGCAGTGGTATCCGCGCGTGGCCGTGTACGACGATCTCCGCGGCTGGGATCCCGAGGCATACCTTGGTCCGTCCGAGTTCTACAACAACTTCGGAAGATTCGATGTGAGCATCGATGTTCCCGCCGGTTGGGTGGTCGGCGGAACGGGTGTTCTCCAGAACGGAGCGCAGGTGCTCACGCCCGTGGCGCGCGAACGGCTCGCGCACGTGCTCGAGTCGGATTCCGTGCGCACGATCATCGGCACAGATGAAACCGGACCCGGAAAGGCGACAGCTGCCGGCGATCGTCTTACGTGGCATTTCGTGGCCGACACCGTAAATGATTTCGCGTGGGTCACGGCGAAGAAGCTCAACTGGACCGCGACGCGCGCGAACATTCCTGGCAAGGCGCCCGTGCCGATCAACATGTATTTCCAGCCCGGCGACAGCGGACTCTACCGAAACGCGGGACCAGTGGCACGTCACGCGCTCGAGTTCTACTCGAAGCTCTATTTCCCGTACGCGTTCCCGCAGCTCACGCTCCAGGACGGACCGAGCTCGGGCATGGAATACCCGATGGTGATCAACGCGAACCAGGGCGCGGCGGACCACGAGACGTTCCACCAGTGGGCGCCCATGACGGTGAGCAACAACGAGACGTGGTACGGCTGGATGGACGAAGGTTTCAATCAGTACGCGAATATTCTTTCCGGCGCCGATTCGCGCGGGAACGCACCGAATCTCAACGGGCAGGGGCAGTCGTACGGAGCGCAGAGCGGCAACGAATCCGAAGCACCGATGATGTACAACGCGAACTTTGGCGGGCCGCGGTATTCGTTCATGACGTACTCCAAGATGCCGTTGCTCCTCTCATCGCTTGGCGGCGTCGTGGGCGACAGCGCCGTGCAGAAGGTGCAGAGCGACTGGGCGAAGGCGTGGATGTTCAAGCATCCGTCGCCGTGGGACTGGATGTTCTATCTGAACAACGCCCTCAAGGCGCGTGCCGGCGGCGACCTCGGCTGGTTCTTCTATTACTGGTTGTTCACGACCGAATCGGTCGACGGTTCGATCAGGAACGTCACAACTACGGGAACGAAGACGTCCGTGGAAGTGCGGCAGGACGGTCAGATGCCCTCGCCCGTCGTGCTGAACGTGCACTTCGCGCCGGGCGGGCCAGCGATCAAGCCCATGCCGAACGCAAAGATGCTGAACGATTCCACGGCGCAGGTCACGTATCCGGTCAGCGTCTGGTTCATGGGTGCAAAGTCATTCACCGCGACGCTCGACTTCGGCGGCCGCACGATTGAGCGCATCGTGCTCGATCCGGGTTGCCGGTTCCCCGATCGCGATCCGTCAGACAACGTGTGGCCGCGCATGACCGCACCGACTGATGCCGCGGCTGCCGCAGGCGGGCGCGGTGGACGTGGAGGACGTGGCGGTGGTGGAGGAGGAGGCGGGCGCGGCGGTGCGGGTGGTTGCGTGAGCTAGCGATTGATTTTCATGCGCTCGAGCCGCACATCGCCCGGTCCCGCGACGTAACTCACGTAGATGATGTTCGTCTTCGGGCGCCCGAATCCGACGAGCACGCGGCCCGGCGGGAGTTGCACGCGTTCATCGAGTCCCCTCACCTTGTTGATGAGATCGTAGACATAGCCGGTCTCGATCTTCGACGAGTAGGGAAGCGTCCACACGTTGTTGTCGGCATCGGCCTTCGTCGATCCAGGCCTGACCGCTGGAAAGAACTCCGGCAGATCCGCGGCGTCGACCTTCGCGTTCGGGAATGCGTCGCGCAGATCCTGCAGCGCCTTGGGCTTGTCGGCGTCGGTGATCGGCCGCCATTCCATCGGAAGGGCGCCACTCGATGTGTTCGTGCCCGCAGAGAAGTACCAGTCGACGCGATAATCCCGCTGCCGGATCACGGCCACGGTGCCATCGACGATGTCCGTCCACTCATCGGCCGCAGGCAGGATGCTGTGCACGCCCGGCTTGTTCTGCGGCTTCATGCTGATCAGCGACGGCAGGCTGATGAGCGCGATCGTATCCATGATGCGCGCCTGCGTCCCCGCGTACAGTACCGGCGCGGAATCCTGGACCGCGTTGGGCCGCGGATTGCGTGAGCCGCGGAACATGAAACCGCCGCCCGCCGGCATCATGGGCGTTCCGTACGCGGGGTTGGCAAATTCGTACACACGCGCGGCGTGCGGAATTTCGAAATTGCGCGCGAGCTTGCCGTCATTGCTGATCGGTGTGAGCACCTGGCCGCCGGGCGCCAGATAGAACGTGAGTCCCGTGCGGTCTGCGATGAGGCGTCCGCTGGAGGTCCCGTACTTCATGGTCGACGTGCCGTTGTCGATCACCGTCGTGGCTTTCTTGAGCGCCTGATCGAGCAGAATGATCTTGCGCTGCAGCGTGTCGTTCACGAGCACGCTGCCGTTGTCGTTGTGCCGGATGTCGGTGATGTCGCGAAAGAAACCGGAGTCCGACGCGGCGACGAGCGTCGTGGTACGGACGGGGATCGGTTTTTGCGCCAGCGCGGGCGTCGCGACCAGCGATGCGGAGGCGAGAACGGCGAAACGGATGCGAATCATGCCACAAGCTTCCTGCCGTGGCGCGCCGCTGTCAAATCAGGGTCTCAGCAGACGAGCACCGGGACGCCGTAGCTGGAAATCCAATTGTCGCGTGTGGCAATGTGCAGCTCGCGCTCGAGCGCCTGCGCCACCAGCATGCGGTCAAACGGGTCCGTGTGATACCACTCGAGGTGCGCTGCTGATCGCGCGACGCGCGAGGTCACCGGCAGCTCCCGGAAGCCCGTGCCGGTCGCCACTTCGAGCCACTCCGCCGGGAGCGCCAGTTTCCCTTTCGCCGCCTTGATCTCGAGCTCCCACGCCGAAGCTGCGCTGAAGAACACGGCGTTGGTCGCATCGCGGATCGCGGTACGCGCACGGGGTGCCAGACGTTCCGGCGCGTGCAGTGCCCACAGCAATGCGTGGGAGTCAAGAAGGATGTTCACGACTTCCGCTTGCGCGGCCGCTCCGCGACCCGCGGCGAACGGCGCGGTTCGACCGGTGCGTCGTAGAACAGCGACTCGATTTCGCCATCCTGCTCCCACGCATCAGCGCGCTCCGTGACCCGGCCCGCAAGGGCGCCGAGGACGCGTTGCGCGACCGGCGCCCCAACCGGAACAAGGCGCACGAGGGGCTTGCCCGCCTTGGCGATCACGACCTCATCGCCGGCGACCGCCTCCTCCACGAGGCGAGATAGGTGAGTCTTGGCGAAGTGCAGGTTGACCGTTTTCATACGGACTAAGCTTAGTCCACTCATTCACCGAAAGCAACCCTCGGCAATAACCGGCGTGCGTATACTTTTGGCGTCATCCATTTCAGGGCGCGGTGTCGCATGGCGAATCTCGATCGGCTCTTTACCGAATTCGATGCGGGTCGGCTCACGCGTCGCGAATTGTTGCAGGCGCTCGGATTCACGGTAGTCGCGCCGGCGTTTCTCCGCGCTCAAGGTCGCGGCCCACAAGGCGATACCACGCACGTCGCGCCCCCATTCAAGCCGACCGGATGGAAAACCGTCTGGCTCGATCACATCACGTATCAGTGCACGGACAATCAGAAAGCCGCTGCGTTCTATGCGGCCGTGATGGGGTGGAAGGTGCGGAGCAGCGATGCCCAGAAGATCGTGATGGACATCGGCCCCGTCGGCGAGATTCACATGACGAACGGGTACGTGCCTCCCCCGCCTCCGCCTGCGCCACCTCCGTCGAATGACAGCACGGGGCGAGGTCGTGGGGGCAGAGGCGGGGGCGGGCGCGGAACGCCTGCGACCGCCGCCATCGTGGGTCTGGCGTGGGGCATCGCGCCGTGGAACACGAACAAGGTTGAATCAGAGCTGAAAAAGCGCGGCCTCGATCCCGTCGCGGATCATGGCGCGAACGGCTACAAGAGTTTTCACGTGAAGGACCCGGATGGCTTCGACATTCAGCTCAGTAACGCAACGCAGTCGTGGGCGCAGAAAGGCGAAGCAATGGGCAAGCCGGCCGCGCCCCCGCCGTTCGAGCCGACGGGATGGAAGACGATGTGGCTCGACCACATCTCGTACGGATGCTCCGACTATCGCCGCACGGTCGCGTTCTACGAAGCGTTGCTCGGCTGGAAGGCCGGCCGCTTCACCGGCAGTCAGTCGACCGTGGACATCGACGACGTGGGCGGCGCGATCATTCGGAATCGCGCGGGTGGCCGCACGAGCATCGACCACATCTCATTCGGCATCGAAGGCTTCGATCCCGACAAGGTCGAGGCCGAGCTCATGAAGCGGGGACTGGGGCGCCCGGCTCCCGGCAA
>DASRAP010000104.1:0-4851 GCA_035638155.1 Gemmatimonadaceae bacterium
ATCTTCATCGCCTCGATAATGCAAAGCACCTGCCCCTTCTTCACCTTGCTGCCGACGCTCACGTACGGCTTCGCGCCAGGTTCCGGTGCGCTGTAGTAGGTGCCGACCATTGGCGCCTTCATCTCGTGGAGCTTCTGCGCGGGCGGGGCGGCAGCGGGCGGCGGCGGCGCGGGCGCGGGTGCCTCTGCAATGACGGGCATGCCCATCACCGGTGTGGCGCGCGAGACGTCGGACACGCCCTGTGCCGGCGTCACCGAGGCGACGGTCCCGGCGGACCGTCCGCTCGGCGTCTTGGCGAGGCGGATCTTCAGGCCCTTGTCGGACGAAATCTCGATCGAATCCACACTCGATCCGTCGAGCATCTCGATCAGTTTCTTGACGTAACGGAGATCGATCATTTCAGAGGGAATCGTGTCGCCACAATCGCATCAACCAATCTCTTTCAACTCACGCGGAAAGTGGGTCAAGAGCTCGGGACCTGCGTCGCCAACCAGCACGTCATCCTCGATTCGAACTCCTCCCCAGCCGGCGCGATATACGCCCGGCTCGACGGTCACCACCGCTCCAGCGGGCAGGGGCGCTTCTGCCAATCGCGACAAACGCGGCCCCTCGTGCACCTCGAGTCCGATTCCGTGCCCGAGAGAATGGCCGAACGCCTCCCCCCAGCCGGACCGCTCAATGTAGCTCCGGGCAAGCGCGTCGGCATCCTTGCCGCTCATGCCAACTGTAAGTCCACCGACTGCAACAGCTTGCGCTTCACGCACGATGTCGTACGCGACGCGCTGTTCGGGGGTCGCCCGCCCGACCACGAACGTTCGCGTGATGTCGCTGCAATAGCCGGCATGCTCCGCGCCAAAGTCGATGAGTAAAAAGTCGCCCGCCGCGATGGTGTTGCCGCTCGCGCGAGCGTGCGGCAACGCCGACCTCGGGCCGGCGGCCACGATGGTCTCGAAGGGAAACCCCTCACTCCCGCCATCGCGCAGCGCGTGTTCAAGCATGCCGGCAACCGCGAGCTCCGTCATTCCCGGGCGCACACGCGGAATGATTTCGTGCAGCGCGCCGCATGCGATGTCCGCCGCGCGCCGAATGCGCGCGAGCTCGTCGGCATCCTTCCGCTCGCGCAGCGATTCGATGAGGTCGCTCGTCGGGCGCCACTGCCACCGCGTGCCGCCTTCCATGATGCGCTGAAAATCGCGATGGACCACGTGCGAGCTCTCGAAGCCGATGCGTTCGGTGCCGGTGAGCTCCGGGAGCACGGACCAGAGGCGCGTCCACAGTGATTGCAGCTCGATGATCGTGCGCGCGGCGGCCCCAACCTCGAACGTCACCTGCGTCTGGTACCGGAAGTCCGTGAGAAGCACGACCTCATGCATCGACACGACGACCATCGCAGACGAGCCGGAAAACCCGGTCAGATACCTGATGTTCGGAATCGACGTCACGAGCAGCGCGTCGATCTCGTGTGTGGCAAGCGCGCGTCGCAGCGCAGCTATTCGTGCGGTACGGCCGTCCCCCATTGCCGGAGCCGGATTAACCGCGGAGCCGCGACACCAGCCCGCGAAGACCGAGCTCGTACGATGCGGCGCCGAACCCGCACACAACGCCGACAGCGCTCGCGGCGAGCATCGACGTGCGACGCTCGGGCTCCCGGGCGTAAATGTTCGAGAGATGCACTTCGACGAACGGAATCGACACCGCCGCAAACGCGTCGCGCAGTGCAATGCTCGTGTGCGTGTAGGCCGCCGCGTTGATGAGCGCCCCGTCCGCGGCACCGCGCAGCGCCTGGATCGCATCGATCAGCGCGCCTTCGCTGTTGTGCTGCACGAACGTCAGGTCGACGTCGAGCTCAGTGCCGACGCGCTCGAGATACCGCTGAATGTCCCCCAGCGTTTGCGTGCCGTAGACGTGCGGTTCCCTGGTCCCCAGCAAATTGAGATTCGGGCCGTTCAGAACGGCGATTCTCACTGGGGGCCCGCGGCTCCGCCGAACAAATCGCTCAGGGGTTTCTCGCCGGGGGCAAGCGTTGACCCGCTGCCGTAGGCTTCAGAAAGCGCTTTGGCGGAGGACTCGTCGTGCATCCCGACCGACGCGCGGCCGAACAGCTGGTCGACGGTTCCGCTGATCGAGCCGCGCGGCTCCGGCACGGCGGGCGTTGAGCGCGGTGTGCCCCGGCGAGACGCGAGCGAGGCGAAGAACGATCGTGCGCTCGCAACCGGCGGTGGCTGCTCTGCGCTCGGAGCGGCGGCCGGCGCATCGCCGGCTTCGAGGTTCGCAAGGCGTGCGCGCAGCGCATGGTCGTCAGGACGCGACGCCACGAGCTGGCGATACACCCCGATCGCCTCCTGGCGGAGCCCCTGCTGCACATACACCTCCGCCATCGTCTCCGTCGCGAACGCAGACTCTGCTGCGACCGGCTCCGGCTCCGGGGCGCTCGGTTCAGACGAAATCGGTTCCGGTTGAGGCGCGGATACTTCGAGCTCGGCGGGAGCGGTTTCCGCTGCGGCGGGAGCGGGCTCCGGTTCGGCAGGCTCGGATTCCGGCTCGCTGCTCAGCTCGATGTCCGTCGACACCAGCTCGGCTTCGTTCGAGAGCGAGAATGCGCTCTCCGGCTCGGCCGGCGGTTCGTCGAATGCCGGCTCGAACGCGACCGGAGGCGGCTCCGCAGCAGGAGACGCCTCCTCGAGAGCTGCGGCATCAGCCGGCGGTTCGCTACCGACGATGTCAAATCCGTCCAGCACAGCGGGCGTCGGCCGGCGCACTTCCGTGGTGCGCGGCTGGGGCGGCGGCTGATCGAATTCGGACGGAATCATCTCGAGCGAGCCCAGCCCCACGTCGCCGCTGTCAAACGGAACGGCCGGCGAGCTCGGCAAATCCGCCGGCTCCGCGGGCGACATCGAACCCTGGGACGGCACCGCGTCGAAATCGACGGGCTCGATCGCGTCCAGATCGAGCAGGCCTGAGTCGGGTACCGCAGGCGCGGGCTCTGCCGTGGGCTCGGGCTCGGGCGCCGCCACATCCATGGTCAGCTCGATGTCGCCGGATGGTTCGGCGGGCGCACTCGAGAGCGGAATGTTCGCCGCCGCTCCAAGGTCGATGTCGAACCCGAACGAGCTATCGGGCGTGAACGTGCTTGCCTCGACCTCGTCGCTGATCGGCGACGCGGGCGCGACCATGCCGTATTCGGCCGGATTCTCCGCTGCCGGCTCCGGCACAGGGGTTTCTTCAGCCTGGGCCGGCTCGTGCGGGAACGTCTCGTGGTGCGCGGGCGCTTCTGCGTCTGCCTGCACGGCGTCGTCCACAACCGGCATCGTGAGCGGCGTAGGCTCGCTGATGCTCATCGGTGCCGGCGGGGGAATCACGTCGACCTGAACCGTGGGCGTCCCCGTGATCGGAATATCGTTCCCCGCAAGCGAGGTTGTCTCGAACCCCGCCGGCTCCTCTCTCGGAGGCGCGGGTTCGTCCGCCTGTCCGAACGCCGCCTCGGACGCTGGCTCTGGTTCCGGCGCGGGGGGAGGCTGGGGCACAGGCGCCGGCTCCGCCGCCGACAACTCCTCCATGATCGCCAGGACGTCTTCGTTGCGGCGGTCCGCGTCGAGCACTCGCTGGTACCAGACCTTCGCACGCGGAATGTCGTTTTGCAGGCGGCCGATGTCACCGAGGTGGCGAAGGGCGATCAGGTTCTCCGGGTCGAGCCCGATAGCCGTTTCGAACGCGCTCCGTGACTCATCAAGAGATCCCGCTTCGAACAGGGCCTGACCGAATACGATCTGCCCCGAGAGGTTGCCCGGTGCGTCGGCCAGGTGCATCTGGCACAGGGCAATCGCCTGTTCGAGGTCACCGGCCTTCCGGTACTCGTTGGCAAGCGGCGCGAAGAACCGGCGGGGATTCTCGTCGTACCGCTTTCGCAGCTCTTCAATCCGCCCGGTTGTGGCCACTCAATGCTCTCGGTGTTCGACCATTCAGGAAAGGACGATTCGCGCGCGAAGATAGCACGCAAAGAAGACCCCGGTCAATCGGGAAGTCCGTTTTGCGCTTGATTTTAGCCCTCGTGAGCCGGTACGTTTCCCGGTTCGCGACCAGAGCCGCCGGCGCGTGTTTTCGCGCGGACTTGGCTACCCCCGGTTGCCACGACACCCATATCGACGGATAAGGAGTACGCATCGTGCTTCAGGAGATGCGGAGTAAGGGCAAATACATCTGGATGGTACTCTTCATCGCCTTCGTAGGCGGGTACCTCCTGCTTGATACGTCTGGCCTCCTCGGCAAGCAGCTTGTGACGCCGGGAACGACAGTCGGATCCGTCGGCCGCACGGCCATCACGTATGGCGCGTGGATGAATCGCGCCAACAGCCTCGCGCAAGAACGAGAAGCGCAGACCGGGCGGTCTGTCGATCTCGACGAGCGCGCGCAGATCGAGGATCAGGCGTTCGAAGAGCTCGTGATGGAGGTCATCCTCAAGAAGGAATACGATCGCCGTCAGATCCGTGTGACCGATCAGGAGATTCGCGATGCCGCCCGGTACGCGCCGCCGCCGGCGTTGATGCAGAATCCCGAGCTCCAGACCGACGGCAAGTTCGATCGCGTGAAGTGGGAGCGGTTCCTTGCCCTCCCGCAGGTGAAGCAGCAGGGCGTGCTCGTTCAGCTGGAGCAGTATTACCGCGAAGGGCTGCCCAAGGAAAAGTTCTACTCGCAGCTCGCGAGTGACGTCTACATTCCGGACGCCGAGCTCTGGCGGTTGTACCAGGACGCGAACGACACGGTGCAGTTCTCGTTCGTCGCGTTTCATCCGCGGCCCGGCGCGGACTCCGCGGCGCGCGCTCAGGTCACGGACGCCGATATCAACGCCTATTA
>DASRAP010000105.1:0-8246 GCA_035638155.1 Gemmatimonadaceae bacterium
GACCACGGAAGGCGGGCTCGACTTCAAGCTCGAAATGACACACGCGATGGACGGCTACTCGGGCGTGGAACACTCGCTGCCGATTGCGCCGATCTACAGCGACATCGTGCAGGTCTTCAAGGCATCGCAGACCACGAATACGCCGACGCTCCTCGTGTCATACGGCGGCCCGTTCGGTGAGAACTATTTCTACACGCACGAGAAGGCGTACGCCGACGAGAAGCTGCGGCACTTCACCCCCGAGGACCTGCTCGATCAGAAGGCGCGCCGCCGCGGTCCAGGCGCCGGCGGGAGTCCCGGGCAGGCCGGCTGGTTCGTGGACGAGGACTACGTGTTCACGAAGCACGCGCAATTCGTGAAGGCCATGATCGAGGGCGGCGCGCGTACCGCCGTGGGGAGCCACGGCCAGTTGCAGGGGCTCGGCTATCTCTGGGAGCTGTGGGCGATCGGCATGGGCGGATTGTCGAATCACGACGTGCTGCGCACCGCGACGATTTACGGCGCCGAGGCGATCGGGCTCGGCACCGACATCGGTTCACTCGAGGCGGGGAAAATGGCGGACGTGCTCGTGTTCGATCAGGATCCGCTCGACAATCTCCGGAACGCAGCGAGTCTCAAGTACGTGATGAAGAATGGACGTCTGTACGAGGCGGCCACGCTGAACGAGATCTATCCGCGTCAGCGCGCTCTACCGGCGCAGTCCTGGATGAATACGAGGCCCGCCGGGATCAAAGCAGGCATCCGGTAGTTCTCGCTAGTCCGTCCACCAACGCATGACCCGCGAGGCCAGTTCGACCAGCACCGGGTCATGCTTGAATTCCGGCGTGCGGTGGAGACGCGAAGCGCAGTAGACGGCGACCGCACGCGCAGTGATCTGCGGCAGATGCGGATCGTCCGGGAATTCCTTTTCGAGCATGAACTGAAGCAGCTTGATCTCTGCACCGTTGAGGCGGGCCTCAGCGTCGGCGCTGATCACGTAGTGCGCAGCCATATCGTCCGAGTGGTCGCCATACGGTTTTCCCCAAGCAGTGCGGCGCGCGGGGTTGGCGTTCAGCTCTCGCCGAATGTCGACGACGGTAAGATCGAGAATGGGCGTGCGTGCAGGCGGGACGGGTGTGGCGTCCATCGCTTCGTACCGGTGCGAACGCTCAGGTTCGGTCAGAGTGACAAAAAGCAGTCGCATGTTCGGAACCCACGCGATTTCGAGGTAGATCCGCCATACATCAGCAATTACCGTTTGTTCCCGTTTGCTCCAACTCGGGAAAAACAGTCCAAAAACCGCACGCTTCAGTCGGGGTATCACCGCTCAGCCATCGACGGCGGTTGTATGCGGGTCCGCGTGATCATCAGGCACTCAGGAATGCCGACTCCGATCATCTATCGGGGCCGCCGCCAGACGAGCGCCGACGACTGGAACGGCCCATCGTCCTACTGGAGGCACGGAGACCAGTTCGCCGCAGTGTTGCGGCTCGATCGCGACGGGGGCCCGCCGGACCATCAGACCGTGCGAGTGTACCGCGGGCAAACTGACTGCGACGCCTGCAAGAGGCACTTCAATCTGGATGTCGCTGACGACGTCGTCGTCGAGCCGGAATAGCGGTCCGTCACACCGATTTCGCGCTCGCTCGCCGGATCAGGACAGAAAGAGTAGGTTGTTCCGATGAAACGACCACTCTACGTCTCCGCCGCCGCGGTTCTCCTGGTCGCGTGCCATGCCTCGTCGACCAAGACCGCGCCCGCACCTTCGCCGTCATCCAAGGCGCCTGCAGCCCAACCCACGCAGCCGCCACCGCAGACCCTGCCCACGCGGCCGCCCACACAACCTCCGACTCAGCCCCCGCGTCCCGACTCTGCTGCCCCCGGCGGTGCAGCACCTGGCGGACTGCCTGCAGGCGCGAATCCGCTTGCCGGCGGAGGCACGCCAGGATGCCCGCCCGCAGCCGCGCCCGCGCTCGGGACTGCTGAACCGAATCCGCGTCCGTACGCGGCGATCGTCACGCCGCGCGCCAAGTCGAAGACGGGAATCTTCACCGTGCACCAGATCTGCTCGCGGCTCTTCTTCGAGATTCCCGCGAAGGAGCTCGGCAAGGACTTCGTCATCACCAGCGTGCTCGCCGCGACGCCTGCAGGCATTGGCATCAACGGTACACTCGCGCCCGGCGGCGTGATTCGGTTCGAACGCCGCGAGAATCGCATTCTCATTCGCGATATCAATTACAACAACGTCGCGAGCGATACGTCGCGTTCCGGCTCCAAGGCGATGTCGATGATCGACTTCTTCCCGATCATGGCCTCGTTCAACGTCGAAGCGTACCACGGGCCGGATTCCGCCGCCGTGATCGACGTGACCCGCATGTTCACCGGCGGCGTTCCCGAATTCACCGCCGGCGGACGCCGCGCAGTGGTCGACGCCAGCCGTTCGTACATCGACAAGTTTTCCGCGTTCGCCCGCAACGTGAACGTCACCGCCGTGCAGACCTACACGGGCGGCGCGGCCGCGCCGGGGCTCCCCGTTGGCGGCCCTGCCGGCGCAACGACCGAAGCGTACACGTTCTCGATCGTGAAGCTTCCCGACGTCCCGATGCAGCCGCGCTTTTTCGACGCGCGCGTGGGATTCTTCGGCGAATTCAAGACGGATTTCGGCAGCGCGGAGCAGCGCGTCATGCAGCGCCGGTACATTGCGCGCTGGCGCCTGGAATGCTCGGATCAGAAGGTGAACAACCTCTGCGTGCCGAAGAAGCCCATCACGTATTACGTCGATCCGGCCACGCCTGCGTGGCTGCAGCCGTGGATCAAGAGGGGCATCGAGGAATGGCAGGTGGCGTTCGAGGATGCCGGCTTCTACAAGGGCATCGTTGCGAAGGACGCGCCGAACGATCCCGAATTCTCCGGCGAAGACGCCTCGGTCGCGATGGTCCGCTGGCTGCCGAGCGCGGTTGCGAACGCCGTGGGACCGTCGACGACGGATCCGCGGACGGGCGAGATCATCGACGCCGACGTGCAGATGTACGAGAACGTCATGGACCTCCAGCGCAACTGGTATTTCTCGCAGGTCGGGCACCTCGATCCGCGCGCGCAGAAATTCCCGTTCCCCGACTCCCTGATGGGGCGGCTGATCGAGTTCGTCGTGGCCCACGAAGTGGGACACACGCTCGGCTTCCCGCACAACTTCAAGGGCAGCTCGCTCTACCCCCTCGACTCGCTCCGGTCGAAGACGTGGATCGCGAAGATGGGACATTCGCCGTCCATCATGGACTACGCGCGATTCAACTACGTCGCGCAGCCCGAGGATCACATCGCCCTCGAGGATCTCGTCCCGCGTGTGGGCCCGTACGATCGCTACGCGGTGATGTGGGGCTACAAGCCGATCGCGAATGCGAAGACGCCGGAAGACGAACGCGCGCAGCTGGACGAATGGGCGCGTATGCAGGACAAGACGCCGTGGCTGCGGTTCGCGAATGACGGGGGAGCGGCGGGCGCGGATCCCGGAGAACAGTCCGAAGCAATCGGTGACGCGGATCCCGTGCGTGCCACGCGCCTCGGCTTTGCCAACATCAAGCGGATCATGAAGCTCGTCGAGCCCGCATCAACGCTCGGCGGCCCGATGACCGACTTCTCGCTGCTGAGGTCGACGTACAACGCCGTGGTGAGCCAGTGGGCGACGGAAGCGAATCACGTCGCGAAGACCGTCGGCGCTGAGGACAAGCAGGAGAAGGCGGTGACACAAACGGGGCCGGTCTGGACGCCCGTGTCGAAGGCGCGCCAGCAGGAAGCGATGAAGTTTCTGAACGACGAGGTGTTCAAGACGCCGGCGTATCTCACTGATCCCACCCTGCTCAGGAAGTTCGAGTCCGACGGCAACATCAATCGTATCGCGAACGCGCAGGGGCGCGCACTCCAGTCATTGCTTGCGAACAACAAGCTGGAGCGCATGGTCGAGCTCGAGGCGCTCGCGACGAGCAAGAGCGACGCATACACGGTGGGCGAGATGCTCACGGATCTCCGCAAGGGACTGTTCGCGGAGATCTACGGCGGCAAGTCGGTCGACGTGTATCGCCGCCGGCTGCAGAACGTCTACCTCGAGCAGATGGAGCAAAAGGTGAACCCGCCCACGCCGCAGCTCCCGGCGGGCCTGCCCCCCGGCATCGTCCTCGGCGGCGGCGCAGCGGCAACGCGTGATTTCCGCGCGCTCGTGAAAGACGAGCTCCGCCTCCTCGATCGCGAACTCGCCGACGCGATTGCGCACACCACGGACCGAACCACCAAGGCCCACCTGGTTGATATGCGCGATCAGATCACGAAGACGCTCAAGCTCAAGGATGAGAATGTGAACGATCGATAAGGGCCGAAGGGCCGAAGGGCCGAAGGGCCAAAGGGGGGGGCGGGCGCGCAAGCGTTCGGCCCCTTCCTGCTTTCGATGTGGCGTCTCTCGTTCTCCCGTTCTCCCGTCCCTGTCCCGCTGTCCCCCTGTCCCGTTCTCTCGTTTTCCCGTTCTCTCGTTCTCTGTCTCTCTCCGTCCCTCTCTAGAAACGCCTCAGCGCTGAGCCAAAACGGACTTACGTCGCCGCGTGTCTGAATGCGCGATGCGACGACGCACTACGACAAAAGTGTTCATCATCTCGAGCGTGTTCTCTGCCGCTGCGGTGATTGCATGTGGCAGTGACCGCGCGGCCGCCCCGGCCCAGCACGACCCGGTCACGCTCCCCGATTCCGATCCGTCTCCGATCGACTCGGTGCGGTCGCTCGTGCTGGAGACTTACGAAGGAAGCGGACAGACGGTCCATCCCGACTTTCTCTCGATTCCCGGCTGGCCGGCGCAGCGCAACGGACTGCTCGCGCTGACGCCGTATCCGAATGGCATGTCGATGTACGAGAACCCGGTGGTGTACACGTCGCGCGATCTGTTGCGCTGGACGGTACCCGTTCCGTCCCTCAACCCTGTCGTGTCGCCGTCGAACGGCTATTTGTCCGACCCCGACATCGTGTACGACCCGGACAGCGGCCAGGTTCTGATGTACTACCGCCAGGTGGCGGCGGAAAACGAGATCATGCTGATGCGTTCGCGGGATCTTTTCGCGTGGAGCGCGCCCGTGCGCGTGGTGCACGCGCCGAATCATGAGGTGGTCTCGCCCGCGGTCGTCCGGCGGAGTGCGACGGATTGGATGATGTGGTCAGTGAACGGGCATGGCGGCTGTGCATCCGCCGAGTCGTCCGTGGAGCTTCGTCGATCCAGCGACGGCGTGACGTGGTCGGATCCGCTTCCGGTTGCGCTCGATCAGCCCGGATTCGCCCCGTGGCACATCGAAGTGCAATGGGTGCCGAGCCGCAGCGAATACTGGGCGCTGTACAATGCCAAGACGACGGAGTCGTGCAACACACCCGCACTCTTTTTCGCGACGAGCAAGGACGGCGTCACGTGGACGACGTATCCCTCTCCGCTCCTCGAACGCGGCGATGCGCCGCAGTTTCGGGACATCGTCTATCGGTCCACGTTTGTGTTCAACAGTGAGACCGGCATCGTGACGTTCTGGTTCTCGGGTGCCACGTACGATGGGGCGCGGTTCATCTGGACATCCGCCATCGAGCGTCGGCGTGTGGCCGATGTGTTTGCCGCGGTGACCCGCGAACCGCAGCACCGGACCATGGCGATACGGCTGGGGGTGCCCAAGCTGGTTGATCCGCCGTAAAAGGGCGAACGGGCAAGGGGCGACGGGGAAAGGGCAACGGGGGAAGGGCAACGGGCGAACGGGCGAACCGAGTGCCCGATTGCCCGATTGCCCGTTGCCCGTTCGCCCGTTGCCCGTTAGGCTTCCCAGTCTGTTCCGTGCCCGCCCGGGAATCTCCCGGGGGATCCACGTAGCGGTCGGTCTACGAACAGCCTCAACGGAATGCCAACGATCAATCAGCTGGTCCGGCGCGCGCGTCAAAGCGTGAGCCGGAAAGACAAGGCCCCTGCTCTCAAGGGGAATCCCTTCAAACGTGGTGTGTGCACCCGCGTTTACACCACCACTCCGAAGAAGCCCAATTCCGCGCTGCGGAAGGTTGCGCGCGTCCGGCTCGTGAACGGCATCGAGGCCAGCGCGTACATCCCCGGCGAAGGGCATAACCTTCAGGAACACTCCATCGTGCTCGTCCGCGGCGGCCGCGTGAAGGACCTCCCGGGCGTGCGCTATCACATCGTGCGTGGCTCGCTCGACGCGAGCGGCGTCCAGGGGCGCAACAAGAGCCGCTCCAAGTACGGCACGAAGAAACCAAAGGGCGGGAAGCCCGGAGCCGCAGCATGAGCCGCCGAAAAAAGAGCGTAAAACGCGTCATTCTCCCTGACGCGCGCTATGACAGCCAGACCGTCTCGAAGTTCATCAACTCGCTCATGCTCCGCGGCAAGAAGTCGACCGCGGAACGCATGTTCTACGGCGCGATGGACATCGTCGAGGCCAAGACGCAGCAGCCGGGCGTGAACGTCTTCAAGCAGGCGCTCACCAACATCAAGCCCGTGGTCGAAGTGAAGAGCCGCCGCGTTGGCGGCGCCACGTATCAGGTGCCGGTCGAAGTGCGCCCCGAGCGCCGCACCGCGCTCGCCATGCGCTGGCTCATTCTCTACTCGCGCGAGCGGGGCGAGAAGTCGATGGGCGAAAAGCTCGCCGCCGAGGTCATCGCCGCGTCAAAGGGCGAAGGGAACGCGGTCAAGAAGAAGGAAGACACGCACCGTATGGCCGAAGCCAACAAGGCGTTCGCTCACTACCGGTGGTAAGCAAGTAGTTCCCCGCAGTTGCCGCTAAAAAAGAAGGGGCCCGTCCGTCGACGGGCCCCTTCGAGCGTTCTTCGCTTCTGGTATAGCGCGCTTCGCTCACACTGCACCTTACGCTACCCGCCCTCCGCTCACTCGTTCCCGTGCCGGGGCTGATGCTCCACTGGTGCTCCAGTGGCGCGCCGCCGGCCACGCGTCCGGCGCGCTTGCTCGAGCAGATGCCCGATCAGGATCGGCGGCCGGCACGGCTTCGTCAGCACCACCAGCCGATCTGAGTCTGCGGTCAGCGCCGCAAAGCGCTCCGCGTGTCCCGAAATCACCACGCACCCGATCTCAGGCGCGTCGGTTCGCATGCGCTCGACGAGCGCGGGTCCCGAGAGGCCGGGCATATAAAGATCCGTCAGTATCACGTCCGTCTCCTCGCGATTCGCGAGCAACGTCGCCAGGCCGGCATCGCCCGTTCGCGCTTCGAGCACCGTGAAGCCGTCGCGCTCGAGCACACGCCGCGTCGCCCGCCGCACTGCTTCTTCGTCTTCAATGAACAGCACGCGAATTCCCGCGCCGCTTCCGGCCTGCACGACGGCTTCGTTGCTCGGCGGGGTCGCGTTCTCCGGGACGATCGGAAGGCGAACGGTGAATGTCGTGCCGTCGGCCGGGTTGCTCGTGACTCTGATCGTGCCGCCGGCGGCCTGCACGATGTCGTTCACGACCGCGAGGCCGAGCCCGGTGCCGTGCCCTTCCGGCTTGGTGGTGAAATACGGTTGGAAAATTCGCTCGAGCACTTCCGGCGGAATGCCGAGCCCGCGGTCGGACACGTCGATCCGCACGGTGTCGGTGCAGCGGGCGCAATGTTCACCGCTCACGTCGTGCTCGCGCTCGGCCCGGATCGTGACCTCGCCTCCGTCGGGCATGGCGTCGCGCGCGTTCACCGCGAGGTTGAGCAGAATCTGATCGAAGTGCCCGGCGTCGATTCGCACGCAGAGCGCAGGCGCCATCGACTCGATCGCGAGCGACACGCCGGAGCCAAGCAGGGTGCGGAGCGTCGGTGCGAGCTGCGCGACGCCGTCGGCGACGTCGAGTACAATCGGCTTCGCCTGATCGCGGCGGCGGCTCAGCCCGAGGAGGTTTTGCGTGAGCGCGGTTGCGCGGCGCACGAGTGCGGAGATCTCGTGCAGGTCCGCTGAGCGCGGGTCGCTGCTGGGTGTATCCGCGAGCACGAGATCGGTGAAGCCGCCGATCGCCGAAAGCACATTGTTGAAGTCGTGCGCCACGCCTCCCGCGAGCCTGCCGATGAGCTCGATGCGATGGGAATGGTGGAGCTGCATCTGCAGCGCGCGCGTTGCCGTAATGTCCGTGAGCGATCCGACGGTGCGTTCGGGTAGATGTTGCGTGGCGGGAAGAAGCCGGCCGTGGTCGACCACCTGCGCCCACGATCCGTCGGCCCGCCGCAGCCGGAATTCCATGGCCCACTGCGTTTCCTGGCACCCCTTGATTCCCG
>DASRAP010000106.1:0-10710 GCA_035638155.1 Gemmatimonadaceae bacterium
GGCGCCGCGAAGTCGCGTGATCGCCGTGGCTTCGTACGGACTCACGTACCCTTCGAGGATGCGCGACCCGCACGTGGTGGGAAGATCGGTCGTGGCGATGTTGTCCTTGACGACGACCGGCGTGCCGGCGAGCGGCCCGCCGCTTGTTTGCTCCGCGGCCGCGCGCGCCGTGTGCCTGTCGCCCGAAACCAGAATGTTGAGCCCGTCCCGCCACGCCTGTACGGCGTCGGCGCGCGCAAACGCCGCCTCGACAGCGTCGTGCACGCTCATGCGTGCGGTTCGTCGGCCACCGCGCCCGCGTCACCGTGTGTCGCGAGGCGCGGCACGAGAAAAAACCCGTCGCGCTCGGCCGGCGCGAAAGTGGCGATGGGCCGTTCCAGCGGCACGGACGGACCTTCGTCACGCGCGAGCCGCATACCCTTGCCCGCGATCGTTTCGTCCGCGGACGTATCGACGCGCGCGAGCACATCCATGTGGCCGAGAATGCCGTTGAGCTCGGCAACGAGACCCGGCAGCCGTTCTTCGCTCACCGGGAGCCGTGCGAGTGCGGCAATGTGGCGAACGTCGTCGTGCGTGACGGCCATTTATTCCCAATCCCGCTCGAGGTGCGCCTGCGCGAGCATCAGGGTCTTCCGGCCCACAGATTCGTCGTCGAATTCGATGCGCGCCTTGGCCTGGGCCCCCTGCCCACCCAATTCAATGATTGTACCGGCGCCGAAGCGGGCGTGCCGCACCCGCTCCCCGACCGCGTAGCGGGGCGCATCCTGCGACTCGTCGTCGACGGCCAGCGCGGGCGCCTCATCGCGCCACTCGACACGCACACCGGCTCGGCGCGCGCCGCTGGAACGTTCCATCCATTCGTCGTCGCGTCCGCGCCAGGCGGAATCGTAACTCGGGGTGGAACGCGACTTCAGCGTGCGCCGCGCGTTCACCAATCCTTCCGGAAGATCCCGAATGAATCGCGACGCCGCAGAAGGCAGCGTTTCGCCGTTTCTCCATCGCCGCTGGGCGCGCGTGAGATAAAGCCAATCCTCCGCGCGCGTGATGCCGACGTAGAACAGGCGTCGCTCCTCCTCGATCGCATCGTCGGTATCCACGCCGCCACGAACGAGCGGCAGCAGTCCGTCTTCGAGACCCGTGATGAACACAACGGGAAACTCGAGTCCCTTGGCATTGTGCAGCGTCATCAGCGTGACCATGCCGTCCTGGGACTCGGTCTCGTCGGCGGACGTCACGAGCGCGATGCGCTGCAGGAACAGGTCGAGCGGCGCGAGCCCGGCCTCCCCTTCGAGATCGTCGCGCACGCCCGACGCGCCTTCGATCAGCGCCTCGATATTCCGCACACGATCCTCCGCCTCCGGTCCCTCGCGCTCGAGCGACTCGACGTAGTGCGTCTGGTCGAGCACCGCGCGCAGCAGCTCATCGACCGACATGTCCGCCGCGCGGGCGCGCAGTCCGTCGACGATCCTCACGAATTCGCCGAGCGCCGCGCGGGCTGCGCCGCGGATGGCGACCTCTTCCGCGTCGCGCGCCGCGTCGAGAAGTGCGAGGCCCCGCACGCGGGCGGACGCATCGAGGACATCGAGCGACGTATCGCCAATGCCGCGCCGCGGCGCGCCGATGGCACGAAAGAACGCCTCGTCGTCGGCGGGGTTGGCAATGAGCCGCAGCCACGCGACCATGTCCTTGATCTCGCGGCGTTCGTAGAACCGGATCTGTCCGATGAGACGATACGGGATGGAACGCTTCTGGAGTGCTTCTTCGAGCGGCCGGCTCTGCGCGTTGGTCCTGTAGAGCACGGCAATGTCGCCGTAGGTGAGCGCACGGTCCATTGAGCGGCGGATGGTGAGCTCGTCGGCGACGAACTCGGCCTCGTCCCGATCGTCGGCGGCGGTGACGAGCGAGATGCCCTGCCCCGGCTCGCGCGTCGGACGCAGGGTCTTCGGACGGCGCGACGTGTTCTCGTCGATCACCACGTTTGCGAGCGCGAGGATCTCGGGACGCGAGCGGTAGTTCTGCTCGAGCCGCACCACGCGCGCCGTCGGAAAATCGCGGTCGAAATCGAGAATGTTGCGGATGTCCGCGCCACGCCATCCATAAATGGACTGGTCGTCGTCTCCCACCACGAACACGTTGCTGTGCGAGCCAAGGCGGCGCACGATCTCGTACTGCGCCTTGTTGGTGTCCTGGTATTCGTCCACGAGGATGTACTCGAACCGCTCGCTCAGCACGCGCGCGACGTCCTCGTGGTCGCGCAGCAGGTGTACGGGCAGCGTGAGCAGATCGTCGAACGTGGCGGCGTTCGCACGCTCGACGGCGCGGTCGAACGGCCCGTAAACCGCGGCAACCGCCTGTCCGAACGCGTCGCGTGACACCCGCGCGAAATCCTCGGGGGAGACGAGGGCGTTCTTCGCGTCGGAAATCGCGGACGCGATGGCGCGCGGTGCCCACTGTTTTGGCGACACGCGCACCTCGTCCATCACACGCTTGATGAGCGACTCGGCGTCGTCCGGGTCGTAGATCGTGAATCCGGGCGTGCGCTTGAGCCGTGGCGCGTACCGCCGCATGAGACGCGCGCCGATCGCGTGAAACGTCCCGATCCACAGGCCACGAGGATCCTGCCCGAGGAGTTTCGCGACGCGCTCGCGCATCTCTCCGGCGGCCTTGTTCGTGAAGGTGACAGCGAGAATGCGGTCGGGCTGCACGCCGCGCTCCTGCACGAGCCGCGCAATCCGCACGGTCAGCACGCGCGTCTTCCCCGACCCCGCACCCGCGACGACGAGCATCGGGCCGTCGTCGTGAAGGACTGCTTCGGTTTGTGCGGGGTTGAGCCTCGTACCGAGAACGGATTCGTCGCGCGTGGTCACGCAGGCAAGATAACGTCGAACGCCGCGCCTTTCGTGCTCGGCGCGAGCACGAGTTTCCCTCCGTGATTTTCCTCGACGATGCGGCGCGTGAGCGCGAGCCCGATGCCCCAGCCGCGATCCTTCGTCGTGAATCCGGCGTCGAAGATCCGCCGCCTGAGCGCTGCGGGGACGCCGGGCCCGTCGTCGGCGACGCGGATGTACACCTGGCCCCCCGGCCGGGCACCTGCGGTCAGCGCCACCGTCCCGCCCGAGCCCGCCAACGCATCAACCGCGTTCTTGATCAGGGACTCGAGCACCCACTCCAGCAACACGCGATCGCCGGAAACCGACAACGCACCGCCTTTCACGTCGATCGTGAAGTGCACCGGCGTCACCTTCGACGGAACGCGCGCCTGGAAATAGCTCACGACGCGTTCCACCATTGCTGCGACATCCACTGGTTCGCGCTTCGGCGGCCGCCCGATCCGCTCGAAGCGGTGCGCGACCCGCTCCAGGCGCTCGACGTCGCCGCCCATGTGATCCAGGGCCGAGTCAACCAGGGGATCGCCCGCGCGCTCGCGCAGCATCTCCATCCAGCCGTGCAGGCTCGAGAGCGGCGTGCCGATCTGGTGTGCGGATTCCCGGGCCATGCCCGCCCACACACGGTCACGCCCGGCGCGGTCGTAGGCGCGAACGAGGAGGATCGCGCCGATCAGAAGGACCGCAAGAGCCCCCACCTGGATTGCCGGAATGATGCTGAGCCCGCGCGCGAGTCGCGTCGACCCGTAGTGCACGGCCTCGCCAAGGAGCGGCGCGCGCACGGGCGGATTCTGGGCGTCGAGCACGCGCACATATGCCGCCAGCGCCGCGGCGTTCGCCGGTGAACGACAATCCGCGTCGCTCGAGACGTGCGCGATATCCGGGGGCACATTCGCGCACTGCGTCGCATGTCCCGCGGCGTCGGTGACGACAAGCGGCACCTGCGCTTCGCTGATCAGCCGCGAGAGATCGCTGAGCGCACGCACTTCCGCGCCGGACGTGGTGGTGTCGGTAAGGCCGGTGTAGACGACCGAAAACATCTGGCTCAGTCGCTTGGCCTCCGACTGCATGTCACGCAGCACACGCTGCGTGTACATGAGATACGAGCCGAGCAGGAGGACGACGCCGGCGACGACGAGAACCGACAGCGCCGTCTGGCGCCGCATGTCAGCCGATCCGCTCGGCGCCGAACGCGGACCGCAGCGCTTCGGGCACCATGACGCTTCCGTCCGGCTGCTGATAGTGCTCGAGGATCGACGCGACCAGGCGCGGGAACGCGAGACCGCTGCCGTTGAGCGTGTGTACGAAGCGCGGCTTCTCGCCGTGTCCAGGGCGGTAGCGCAGGTTCATGCGGCGCGCCTGGAATTCGCCGAAGTTGGAGCACGACGACACTTCGAGCCACGCGCCCACGCCGGGCGCCCAGACTTCGAGGTCGTACGTCTTGGCACTGCCGAATCCCGTGTCACCGCTCGCGAGCACGACCACGCGATACGGCAGGCCGAGGCGCTGCAATACGGCTTCCGCGTGTCCCGTGAGCAGCTCGTGCTCGCTCGGAGACCGCTCGGGCACGACGTACCGCACGAGCTCGACCTTGTCGAACTGGTGCATACGAAGGATGCCGCGCGTGTCCTTCCCCGCGCTCCCCGCCTCGCGCCGGAAACACGGACTGTACGCCGTGAACGCCTTCGGCAGGTCGGCGGCCTCGAGCGTTTCGTCGCGGTAGAGATTCGTGACCGGGACTTCCGCGGTCGGAATCAGATACAGCGACTCGTCTCGCAGCGCATACATGTCGTCTTCGAACTTCGGGAGCTGCGTGGTGCCGACCATCGACGCGCGGTTCACGAGCGACGGAATCCACACTTCCTCGTACCCATGCTCGCGCGTGTGGAGGTCGAGCATGAATTGCATGAGCGCACGCTGCAAACGCGCCCCTTGCCCGCGGTACGCGACGAAACCCGACCCGGAGATCTTCGTCCCACGCACGAAATCGATCAGGCCGTGGCGCTCGGCGATTTCCCAGTGCGGGCGCACACCGTCGGAGGCGCGCGGCGATCCCCATGTGCGCGCCACGCGGTTATTCTCGGCGTCCCCCTCGGGCACGTCAGAAAGCGTGACGTTCGGGATTTCGAGCAGCAGGCCGTCGAGCGCGGTCTGGACGGCCGCGAGCCGGCCGTCGAGCGCTTCGATTTCCTCGCCGAGCGCTCTGGATTCGAGCACGAGCGCTTCGCAATCCTCGCCGCGCCGCTTCCGGCGCCCCACGTCCTCGCTCACGACGTTGCGCTTCTTCTTCCGCTCCTCGACGGCCGCAAGCAGGGACCGGCGCTCTTTTTCGAGCGCTTCGGTCCGCGCGAGGATGTCGTCGAGCACATGCAGCATGCCCCGCCGCCGCATCCCGTCACGGAGCGCGGGAAGCTGCTCGCGGATCATTCGCAGGTCGTGCATTACAGGCGCATCAGTGGGTAGGGCGTCCTTCCGCGAGGCTTCGGAATCCGCAATTCGGATCCGTCACGACCGTGAGGAACAGCTGGCGCTGCGCCACGTGCACGCTGTCCACGATCATCTTGCTGTACATGAACGGCGAAACCTGCAACTGGCAGGACGACGTCCCGCTGCGGACCGCAATTACCTGCCCGACGGACACCGTGAGCAACGAGTCCGCAATCCAGTTCTTCGCCGGGGCTTCCTTGACCGCATCGAACGCCGTCGGCAGGATTTGCAAGGCCACCTGGTGCCCGGTGGACCCGAGGGGAAAGCCGATTGATCGCTGCGTGTAGATGACCGGCGCGCCGCTCGGATCAAGGTCGAACGCGACGTCGAAGTCGTATCCGACATCGGCGCGAACGGTAAGCGCCGTCGGCGTGTTGATGGCCGTCGGCGACTCCGCAGGCGTCCCGTTCAGGGCGAACGGCGCGGATTTGTAGGTCACCGTCGCGAGGTTGGCGACGGGATCGGTCGAACCGCTGCAGGCCGCGACCAGCAGCAACAGCGAAACGGTGTGTGCGCGTAAGTGCATGAGAGTCTTGCGTCTGAAGATAGGGGTGAGCAGCAACGGCCAACAGCGGAGCGACTCGCTTGACTTCACTCCGCCTGTCCGTACACTTCGGCAACTCCTCCCCCCGAGTGCGTTGCATGCCCACGATTCGCGATCTCGTTGCCGCCATTCGCCAGCGCGACGGCGTGGAGGCCGCGGTCGTCCTGGGACACGACGGCCTCGTGATTGACGGGCAGGCGCTCGCGGGAATGGACACCGAGCACATCGCGGCCCACGTGCCGGCGCTGGTGAGCGCCGCACGAAGTTTTGCGGATATCGCCGCGCGCGGCGAGCTGACGACGGCCGTGCTCGAGTACGCGCACGGCATGGCGGTCGTCAGCGTGCTTTCACCCGATGCGGTCCTGCTCGTGTTGCTGCAGTTCGGCGCGAACCTGGGCCAGCTGCTGTTCGAGCTCCGGCGGAACCGCGAGCACATCGCGGCGCTCGTCTGATCCGGCGATGGCGGCGCACCACATCCTGGTCGCCGACGACGAGCCCCATATCGGTCGCCTCGTCAAGACCAAACTCGAACAGGGGCCGTTTGTCGTGACGCTCGTGCAGGACGGCGGCGCGGCGCTCGCGGCGCTCGAAGCGGACCCCGAAATCGCCGTGGCCATTCTCGACATCATGATGCCGGTGGCAACGGGGCTCGACGTGCTGAGGAAAGTGCGCTCCGACCCACGTTGGAAGGATCTGCCGTGCCTCGTGCTGACGGCGGCGGGCCAGCGTGAGCAGCACGAGCAGGCCATGGCGCTTGGCGCCAGCGAGTTCATGACGAAACCCTTCAGCCCGAAACGCCTGCTTGCGCGCGTGTCGGAGCTCGCAGGCGTACCGGTCGCGGAGCGCGGAGCATGACGGACACGACGGCATGGGCGGTCGTGCTTGCGGGCGGCGCGGGCACACGGTTTTGGCCGCTCTCGACACCGAGCCGGCCGAAGCAGTTCCTGCCGCTCGTCACGAACGAGCCGCTTCTGGCCGACACCGTCAACAGGTTCGCGCCGCTCATCCCGCCGGAGCGCACGCTCATCGTAACCGGCGCGGCGCTCGTGGAATCCGTCCGGCGCGCGGTGCCGGCAATTCCGCCGGAGAACGTGCTCGCGGAGCCCCGCCCCGCCGGAACGGCGGCCGCGCTCGTGTGGGCCACACGCACGATCGAAGAGCGTGCACCGGGCAGCATGATGTGCTGCGTACACGCCGACTGGTCGATCGCGAACGCGCCCCGCTTTCGCGACACGATCGCGGCGGCGATCAGCGTGGCACGCCAGCGCGACGCGCTCGTCACGGTGGGGATTGTGCCGACGAGGCCGGACCCCGGATTCGGCTACATCCTTCCCGGCGAGCTGCTGGACGGCTCGGCCCGCCGCGTGGCACGATTCTTCGAGAAGCCGAGCCGCGAACGCGCGGCGGATCTGATCGCGCACGGCGGACTCTGGAACTCGGGCATCTTCGTCTGGCAGGCGTCGCGATTCCTCGCCGAGGTCAGGCAGCGCACACCTGAGCTCGCGGATGCGCTCGCTGCCGCGCCCGCGGACGCCGCGGCGTTTTTCGCCGCGGTCCGCACATCGATCTCCGTGGACGTGGGTGTCCTGGAGCGCAGCCCGAACGTGCTCGTGCTCCCCGGCGATTTCGGCTGGGACGACATCGGGACATGGGGATCGCTCCGCCGCGTGCGGCCCCTCGACGCGCACGGCAATGCGTCGCACGGCGACGCCATTCTGCACGACGCGCACCACAACGTCGTACATGCGATGAGCGGAACGGTCGTGCTCTACGGCGTTGAAAACCTCGTCGTCGTCACCACTCCGGGTCTCACCGTGGTGACGACCGTGGACCGCGCGACCGACCTCAAGCTGCTGCTGGACCAGCTCCGTCCGGACGTGCGCGAACAGCCGTGACGCGAACAGCCGTGACGCGAACAGCCGTGACGCGTTCGTGAGCGTTTCCCCGCTGCTCGTCGTGTACGACGACGCGCAGGCGCGCCAGTTTGCGCCGTTTTCGCTCACGCGGCCGCTTGCGGCGCTCCGCGCAGGCGCCGGGCGCATTGGCGACCGCTGGAGCCGCGCCGTCAATCCGGGCACCACTGCGCATCTGTCCTCGCCGCACCTCGACGCGTTCGCGTGGAGCGACGGCAACACGGGCGCGCGCGGCGTGCTGGCGCCGGGCACGATCATCGCCAACGCGCGATGCGTGCTCTCGCGCGACGCCCACATCGAATCCGGCGACACCTGGACCGTGGGCGGTGACGTCGCCGCCGTGCGACTTGCGCGGGCGCTTCCCGCCGAAGCGCTGCACGACGGCTCGCTCGATCTCGCGTCGCTGGCACCTGCCGGCGCGCGCCAGGAGCTCCGCGGGCGGTGGCTCGACGCTCCGTGGGACCTGATCGGCCAGCTTCCCGATCAGATCCTCGAGGACGCGCGGTCACTCGCCGACGAGCTGCAGGACGGCGGATCCGGCGCAGGAGAACGCATCGGCACGAACCGCGTCGTGATCGAACGCGACGCCGTTGTCGAGCCATTCGTCGTGTTCGACACCACGCTTGGTCCGGTCATCGTGCACGCGCATGCGCACGTCCACGCGTTCTCACGCATCGCCGGGCCGTGCGTCATCGGCCGCCACACGCAGATCCTCGGCGGGCGCATCAGCGGGTCCGCCTTCGGCCCCGACTGCCGCGTTCACGGCGACGTCAGCGCGAGCATTTTCGTGAGTCACGCCAACAAGGCGCACGAAGGATTCGTCGGCCACACGGTGGTCGGACAATGGGCGAACCTCGGCGCGGGCACGACGACGAGCAACCTCAAGAACAGCTACGGTGCCGTTCGCATATGGGCCCCGGACGGCGAGCGGAGTAGCGGGCTGACCTTCCTCGGATCGCTCATCGGCGATCACGCGAAGCTCGGCATCGGGACGATGCTCGGCACGGGTACGGTCATCGGCGCCGGCGCCAACGTTTTTGGCGGCGGCCAGCCACCCAAACACGTGGCGCCATTTGCGTGGGGGAGCAGCGATCCGTTCGAGACCTTCGCGTGCGACAAATTCCTCGCGGTCGCCGAACGCGTGATGCAGCGGCGCAAGATTTCGCTTCGCGATACCGAGCGCGACCTCCTGACGCAGGCGCATCATCTGGCCGAAACGGGAGACTGGTAGGTGCGCGTCTCTGCGCTCGGCAGCGGAAGCCGGGGGAACGCAATCGTCGTCGAGCTGGGGCGGACACGCGTCGCGGTGGATGCGGGCTACGGCATTCGGAACCTCGCGAAACGATTTCGCGCCGCGGAGATCTCCCCGCAGTCAGTGAACGCGTGCGTGATCACGCACGAGCACATCGACCACATTCACGGCGCGCTGCGTGTGCGCGAGAAGTGGCACTGGACGCTCGCCTCGACGGCGCCGACGCTCACGGCGATCGGGGTGGCACCGGGCGCGGCGCGCACGGCGCCCCTCAGGCACGGCGAATCCATGACGGTGGGCGACGTGCGTATCACACTGATTGCGGTCATGCACGATGCGGTTTCGCCGTCCGCCGTTCTGCTCGAGGACACGGCGACGGGCGCGCGGATCGGCGTTGCGCATGACCTTGGCGTGATCCCCGACTCGCTGGCGCGCGCGTTCGAGCGACTCGACCTGCTGGTCATCGAGGCGAACCACGACGTGGGTATGCTCCGCGCAGGCCCCTACCCGCCCGCGTTACAGGAGCGAATTGCGAGTGCGCGAGGGCACCTGAGCAACACGCAGGCGGCAACGTTCGTGCGCCGCGTGGCCCACCGCGGGCTCAAAGGCATCGTGCTCGCACACTTGAGCGAGCAGAACAACACGCCGGCCATTGCACGAGCGACGGTGGCGCGCGCGCTCGCCGGCACCGCGTTCAAAGGCAAGCTGATCGCAGCGCCACAGGACGGCATCTGTTCCGTTGGGACGAAGCCAGACCAGCAGTTGCGGCTGCTCTAGTCCACCGCCTACCGCCTACCAGCTACTACCTACCGACTAAGGGCGAATACCCCACGCCATCGGACCAATTCCCCGTGGGCGCGAGCGCCACGATCACGCCCTTGTCGAGATCGATCGTCGCCACGCGGTTCCGCCCCTGCAAGGTCACGAACGCCCAGCGGCTGTCCCGCGACACGGCGACGCCCTCCGGCGACGGTGACCCGGGAATCTCCGCAATCCCGAGCAGGCTGTCGCGGGAGACCACAACGGTGTGCAGCGCCCGGCGCGTTGCGGCGTCGACGATGCGCACCTCGCTTTTCGCGGGATCAGTGATCACCACGCGTTTGCCGTCAGGCGTTACCGCAAGGCGATACGGCAACCCGAAACCGCGCAGCGTGTCGCGAACAACCTTCGCGGCAAGATCGACGACAGTCACCACGCTGTCGCGATTGCTTCCCGCCCACGCCCAGGCACCGTCAGGAGAGATCGCGATGCCCTCGGGCTGCGCCGCGACGCGAATCGTGGCGGCCGTGTCCCCGGACGCGACGCGAAAGAGCGCGATCGTTCCGTCGGCAATTTTGGACGCAACGGCGCGCTCGCCGTTCGCCGAGAGTCCCACCATGTGCGTTGCGCGTCCCCCGCTGGGAATTGCCCGGCGGACCGACCCATCCGCAACGGACACGACGAGCACCGCGCGCGCGACCTCGGAGGTGACGAGCAGCAGCGAGTCGCCCGGAAGGAACGCCATGCCATGCGGGCGCTGATAATTCTCAATCGTCAGCGTCCGCGCCACGGATCTCGCCGCGAGGTCGATGACCGTAAGCGAGTTTCCGGGCTTTCCGCGCACACCGTAGTTGCTCACCACGGCCAAGC
>DASRAP010000107.1:0-18915 GCA_035638155.1 Gemmatimonadaceae bacterium
GGCGAATTGAGGACTTCATTGGGGGCCGGTGTGATGTCGGCCCCCAGCATGGCTCACTGACGCAGACTGCGCAAGTTCAGCCGTCGTGACCGCGAGCGGAACGCTTCTCGGCACGGTACTTTTACGGCCCTTGTCCGACCCTCGTACCGTACGACATCAACCATGAGCAAGTTCACCGCACTCGCCCTGCTGTTCACGTTACCGGTGGCCGCGCAAACGCCTGCCGCGCCGCCGGCACCCCCAAAAATTGTCGTGGTCAAGGCGGCGCATCTCCTCGATCCGAAAACGGGGACACTGGTCGACAACGCAGTCGTGATTGTCGAAGACGATAAGGTGAAGCAGACGGGTTCCAATCTTGCCGTCCCAGCGGGGGCGCAGGTCATCGATCTGCAGGGCGCAACCATCCTGCCGGGTCTTATCGACTGCCACACGCACATGACGGCGCAGCCGAGCGATTACTACGAGGACATATTCCGCAAGAGTCCCATTGATTACGCCATCACGGCGCACGTGTACGCACGCCGTACGCTCGAGGCGGGATTCACCACGGTGCGCGATGTGGGCGCATCGGAATACATCGACATCGCGCTCAAGCGCGCCATCGACAAGGGTGAAGTCATCGGTCCGCGCATGGTGCCCGCCGGCCTCGCCATTTCCAGCACGGGGGGCCATGGGGACCTGACGGGCTTTTCGCCGTACGTGCACATCGAAGGGCTCTCCAACATCGCGGACGGCGCCGACGCGATTCGCAAGCTCGTGCGCACCAACGTCAAGTTCGGCGCGGAGGTGATCAAGGTGCTGGCGGGCGGTGGCGTGCTCTCCGAGGAGGAAGCGGTTGGCGGCCCGCAGTTCACGCAGGAAGAGCTCAACGCGCTCGTTGACGAAGCGACGATGTGGGGGCGGAAGGTCGCCGCGCACGCACACGGCCCCGAACCCATCAAGCGCGCCATCAAGGCGGGCGTCGCGAGTGTCGAGCACGCCAGCCTCATCGACGACGAGGGGATCCGCCTGGCCAAGGAGCACGGCACGTATCTCGTGATGGACATTTACAACGACGACTACATCCTTGCCGAGTACGCGCGCATGGGATATCCCGAGAAGATCATGGCGAAGGAGCGGATCGTCGGCCGTACGCAGCGCGAGAACTTCAAGAAGGCCGTATCGGCCGGTGTGAAGATGGCGTTCGGAACGGACGCGGGCGTCTATCCGCACGGGTGGAATGCAAAACAGTTCGCGCACATGGTCCGCTGGGGAATGACGCCATTGCAGGCCATTCAGGCCGCCACGATCAACGCCGCCGATTTGCTGGGTAAGCGCGGGAAGATCGGCGAGCTCACCGCCGGAGCGTTTGCCGACCTCATCGCTGTCGCGGGCGATCCGCTCAAGGACGTGACCGAGCTCGAGCGCGTGACGTTCGTGATGAAAGGTGGCGTCGTCGCGAAGGGAGCGAAGTAGCACGCAGGTCGCTGCATGATGCGGCGGCGATGCTCATGGCATCGCCACCGTTTGGCCAGGATCATTCAACAGTTGCAACAGTCCAGTCCCATGTGCGCGCGTCACGACCGGACCGACGATTCGGCGCAGCGCCCAGCGCGATTGCGGCCGGCGGTACGCGACTTCGAGCATCGTGGTGTCGTGCAGGATCAGGTGCGCCGGCACGCGTTGGCGTTCCGCCGTGGTGGCTCGCCAGTCCCGTATGCGTTCGTGGATCCCCTCCGCGGCCGGCACACCGTCACGCGCGCTGACGTGGCGGCGCGAGGTTTTTCGCGAGCGACCTTCGCCGCGCCACACGCGCAGCACAATGCGACGCTCGCCGCATGCGACGCGCACGCTCTCGCTGGTGCGCCGCAGCAATCCGGTTTCGTGGTCGCGCGCCAGCACGCCGAACGCAACGCACTGTCGCAGAATGGACTGCCACTCACTGATGGCCCGCTTCGGATCGAGCTCAGCGATCAGGCGGTCCGCCGATGCAGCGGGACCGAGTGTGTGCAGCGCCGCGAGGATCTGCTGCACGACCGTTGTCGCGTCGTAGGTCCAGGGGAGCCGCCTGCACACGTCGCACTTTCCGCACGCGGGCTTGTGTTCGCCGAAATACGCGAGCAGCCGCGTCCGGCGGCACTGCGAGGACTCGGCGAACGCGAGCATGGCGTCGAGCTTCGCGGCAAGCACGCGCTTTCGCTGGGGCGACACCGTGGAGCGAGAAATCTGGCCGTGCATCGGCGCCGCATCCGAAGGGCTGTACGCCATCCAGGCCTCCGACTCGAGTCCGTCCCGGCCGGCGCGCCCCGTTTCCTGATAGTAGCCCTCGACACTCTTCGGTATGTCGACGTGCGCGACGAACCGGACGTCGGGTTTGTCGATGCCCATGCCGAATGCGATGGTTGCGACGATCACCGTGCCCGCGTGTGCGAGAAACCATGCCTGGTTGTCCTCGCGTTCCTGCGGAGTGAGGCCGGCGTGGTACGGAAGCGTGGTGATGCCGTGCGATGAAAGAAACGCGGCAGTCTCGTCGACGCCGGCGCGCGAGCTGCAATACACCACTCCGGTTTCGCCGTGATGATGCTTCCGGATGAATGACAGCAGCTGCTTTCGTACGTTGCGCTTGGTGACGATCACGTAGCGGATGTTCCTGCGGTCGAAGCTTGCGACGAACTGGCGTGTGCCATCGAGCGCGAGCTGCCGGACGATCTCCGCCCGCGTGATCATGTCGGCAGTGGCCGTGAGCGCCATGCGGGGAACGTCCGGAAACCGTTCCGCGACGATGCCAAGTGCGAGATACTCCGGGCGAAAGTCGTGGCCCCATTCCGAGATGCAATGCGCTTCGTCGACTGCAAAGAGTGCGACGCGCGAGTTGGCGAGCAGCGTCTTGCATCGCTCGGTGGCGAGCCGCTCGGGCGAGACGTAGAGGAGCTTGATCTCACCCGCGCGCACGCGCGCCTCGACGCGTCGCTGCTCGGCTGCGGGGAGCGTGGAGTTGAGCAGCGCACATGCGACACCCCGGCGTTCGAGCGCCGCGACCTGGTCCTGCATGAGAGCGATGAGCGGGGAGATCACGACGGTGACCCCATCGCGCAGCAGGGCGGGGATCTGATAACACAGCGACTTCCCGCCGCCCGTGGGCATGAGCACGAGCGCGCTGTTCCCTGCGGCGACGTGGGTGACGACGTCCAGCTGCTGGCCGCGAAACGCGTCGTAACCGAAAACGGATTTCAGAACGGCAAGGGCGCGCGCCTGGAGCTGCTCAGAAGACATGCCCCCAACATGCATGCGCCCGGTGCCGGGGCCGTCACCCGATCATTGCGGGTGTCATCAAATCATCGCCGAGTGGAGTCGGGGGGAGCGCCGCGGAGATATTGGACTGGCCATGGCATCGGTACGCCGAGCTCGCGTGCCGCGCGCAGCGGGAAATACGGGTCGCGAAGCATTTCGCGTGCGAGGAGCACGACGTCTGCTTTGCCTTCGCGAACGATCTCATCCGCATGGCGCGGCTCGGTGATCAGCCCAACGGCGCCGGTCGCGATATCCGCGTCGCGACGTACGCGTTCGGCGAACGGCACCTGGTAGCCCGGCTCGGTGGGGATGCGCACGCCGTGCACGTTGCCGCCGGTCGAACAATCGATCAGATCGACGCCGAGCGACTTGAGCGTGCGCGCGAGCTCGACGCTCTGCTCGATGTCCCAGCCATTGTCGGCCCAGTCTGTCGCCGAGATGCGCACGAATAGCGGGAGATGCTCGGGCCAGACCCGCCGCACGGCGGCAATGACTTCGCGGGCTATGCGCGTGCGATTTTCGAACGATCCGCCGTACTCGTCGGTGCGGAGATTGCTGAGTGGTGAAAAGAACTCGTGCAGGAGATAACCGTGAGCGGCGTGAATTTCGAGCACGCGGTACTCTGCCTGGAGTGTGCGGCGCGCTGCGCGCGCGAATGCCGCGACGACGGTGGAGATATCCTCCCGTGTCATTTCCCTCGGCGCGGCGCTCGCATCGGAGTAGGGGAGCGCGCTGGGTGCGACGACGTCGGTCCACCCTCCTTCGGCGGGAGGCGCGAGGCGCATTCCTTCCCATGGCGGAACCGTGGACGCCTTTCGTCCGGCGTGGGCGAGCTGCATACCCGCGACGGATCCGTGCGCATGAATGAATCGCACGATGCGCGCGAGCGGCTCGATCTGTGTGTCGCGCCAGAGTCCCATGTCAAACGGCGAAATGCGTCCGTTTGCCGTGACGGCAGTGGCCTCGGTAAACACGAGGCCCGCGCCGCCGATTGCGCGGCTGCCGAGATGCACAAAGTGCCAGTCATTCGCCACCCCATCGGTGGACGAATACTGGCACATCGGGCTGACGACAATCCGATTGGGCAGCGTGACGTCGCGCAGCTTCAGCGGGTCAAAAAGAGCGGACACTTCCAGATGGGAGAGGGGAGATGGGAGAGGGGAGATGTAACTGACAGGGTAGATGGCGGGTGGGAAATGGGCCATCTCACATTCCCATCCGCCATCTCACATGTCAGTTACATCTCCCATCTCCCATCTCCCATCTCCCATAGCAGTAATCAACCGCCTTTCTTCGCCTGCGCCGTTCGTCCGCTTGACGACGATGAGCCTGACGAACTGCTGCCCGAAGTGCGCGAACCCGACGACGATGATCCCGAGGAGGATCCGGAACCGCGCGACGACGATTCGCCTGACGACGCCTGCGAGCCGGAATTGTTTCCGCCACCATCGCGGCGCGTATATCCCTGACCGTTGATCATGCGCCCGTGCGGAACCTCCGGACGCGGATCTTTCACGATGATGATCGGGCCCGAGCTCGTGTAGTACGTCGGCCCGTAGTACGGATAGCCGTAGCCGTAGCCCGAATAGAGATACGGGTCGTAGTAGCCGTACGCGCCGTAGCCATACGGGCTGTAGCCGTAGTAGCCGCGATACGCGGAGTAGCTGCACGGATCGTACGCGCTCTGCGGATACCAGTACGGGTCCCACGCGCTCGAGCAGCGCGACATCACCTGCGCGCGTGCGTACGCCTGATTTCCCGGCCGGTTGTCGCCGCCGCCGCCGGTCATGCTCGGTGTCGCTTCAGCGTCCGGGCCGACGTGCTCGAGTGCGAACCGCGATGGATACGTCGTCGCGATCATCATGTCGGTGATCGAACCCGCGACGCCCGCGTCAGCGAGACGGGTGAGCGTCTTCGCGTCGAGGTTGAACTTCTGGCGGCGTTCCGCCAGCCACGCCGTGACGACGGCCGAATCGACGCGTGTCGCAGCTTCGATCACTTCCTTCGGTCCAATGCCCGCGCCCGCGTAGGCACGCGCGGCATAGGGCACGCGATCGCGCCCCGACACCATCGCGTCGAACTCCTGCGGCAGGTCGGTGAACCACGGTCCCAGTTCGCGATAACGCACCGTCCGAAGTCCGGCCGATCCGCCCATGCTCGCCGACTGAATGTCGAGCCAATCGCCGTTCGCGGTGATGGCGACGAGTCCCGTCGACGTCCGTTTGCCGGAGCTGCCGCAATCGACCTCGGATGTCATGTAGATGCGACGCCGGTCCTCCGACCAGTCGGCGCGACGCCACCCGGTGCAGCTCTCCGTCTTCACGGCGCGCTGCTGACCGGTCACGTCGACCGTGTCACGTGCGGTCACTTTGCCGGCGGCGATCGATGCGATCTCGATTGCCGACTTGCCGCTCAGCGGGGTGACGCATACGACGCCGTTCCTCGATGCGGTCGGTTCGGCGACCGACTGCCAGCAGCCGGCCCACGCTTCCCATCGCACGTCGGGCACGTTCGTCTGTGCCTCGAGGTGTGTGCCCGCGACGAGCGCGAGCGCGGCCGCGCCACACGCAGCCCAACGAGTCCAGCGAAGATCACGAGTCATGGTCGTCGTCCCGTGTCAGTAGCGAATGGAGACACCGACCGTTGTCGCGAGGCCGGCGAGATCGATCTTGTCAAACCCGGAAAAGTCGCGCGAGAGATTTGCCCGCGCCCAATGATACCGTCCTTCGGCCGTGAGGCCTATGCGCGCACTCAGCGAATAGTCGACGCCGGCCGATGCATACGCCGTCGGCGTCCATCCTTCCGAGACGAACTGGCTCGGGAAAACATCCATCGTCGCGAAGTCGATGAAGTCACCGTACTGCTTGAAACGATAGTACATGACACCCGCGCCGGCGCCCACGAAGGGGGTGACGCGCGACGGGACCCACGCGAAACGCCCAACCTGCCGTCCGGTCCCGCCCAGATTCTGGCGGAGGCCGATCGTGAGTGGGGCGCGCGCGAACTCGGTCGATTGCTCGATCGGGAGCTCGTTGTTGTCGACGAAGTCGCGAAACTCGGAGCGCTTCACGGTGGCCGTGATGCCCGCTGACGCGACGAGCTCCGTTCGCGGCAGGACGCGCCACGTGGCGTCGACGCTGAGCATCGCACCGCTGAAATCGCGGCGGTCGAGCGTGAGCTGATTCGTGGTGAACGAGAACACGTCGCTCCCCGCGCTCGCGAGCGACCAGCCGGTGCGAATCGTCACCGCACCGCGCGGCGGCCCGAAGAGAAACCCGGGCCCGTTGCCCTGTGCGGCGGCGCCGGAGCTGACGCCGGCGGCGAGGACGACTCCTGCGAAGAAACGCGCTTGTCTCATAAGGCCCCCAGACCAGAGCACAACCGGAATATTTCGCGTTTTGGTCCCACCCGATAGGCGTGATCGGTGCGAGAATTGTGCCTGACTCTTTGGCGAAAAAACACAACGAAGTGGGTCCGCGGGAGGACATGGGAGATACGAAATGACACGGAGTAGCTGGTGGCTGATAGCTGGTAGCTGGTAGAGTCAGCCCCCCTCAGCCGACAGCCACGGCGAACGCCAGCCCCTCCCGCGCTACCGGCATCGGCGCGGCATGGTCCCCGTCGAACTCCCGGTAGGTCACATCATATCCCTCCGACTTGAGCGCGGGGACGAGCTTTCGGCTCGTCTTGTCGATCGGGAGCACGTGGTCCGACGTCCCGTGCGACACGAACATCTTCGGCTTGCCGGCTGGCTTGACGTCGATGAGAAAGCCCGGCGAAAAGGCGACGATGCGTGAAAAGAGATCGCCGTTCGCACGCCCGATCGCGATCGCATAGGTAGCGCCATCGGAAAAACCGGCGACCGTGATTCGCTTCGGATCCACGTTCACCACGCCGAACGCGTACGCAAGCGCGCGATCCAGAAATCGCACGTCAGGTCCGAACTCGTTGCGAATCGCGTCCCATGTGCCGCCACGCGAATCTGGCACGAGCACGGCCGCGCCGAGCTCGTCAGGAATGGAGCCGAATCGCCGAAGCTGGGTGTCCGCGGAGCTCGCAGCCCCGTGAAAGAGCACGATGAGGGGCATCGGCGCGTTCGGCGGCGTCGCCGGGAGATGCAGCAGGCCGTCGCGATCGTCCATCAACCCCTGAAACCCGAGCTTCCGTTCTCCGGCGACGGACGTGGTGACGCCGGAGCGCGGCCGCGCCGTGATCCGCGGATCACCATCGAGACGCATCCGGGGCAAGACGCCGCCGAGTGCGACGGTCGCCAACGCCGCGCCGAATTCGCGCCGGTTGAGCTCAGATCGGTCCACGATCCCTAGCTCTTCCCTTTCACTTTCTCCCAGCTGTCGCGGAGCGTCACCGTCCGATTGAACACCAGCTTCTCCGCCGTTGAATCAGGATCACTGATGAAATAGCCCGTGCGCTCGAACTGATACCGGGTCCCGACCGGGTCCATGCCCACACTTGGCTCGATCTTCGCGTCGTGCACGCGCGTGAGCGATTCGGGATTGAGTGCCGCCGTGAAATCCTGTCCGTCGGGAAGATCGTCGGGATTCGCCACCGAGAACAGTTTGTCGTAGAGCCTGAGCTCGCAGCTCAATGCGTGCCGCGCCGACACCCAGTGGATCGTGCCTTGCACCTTGCGGCCGTCGGGCGCATCGCCACCCCTGGTCGCAGGATCGTAGGTACAGCGAAGCTCGGTGACATTGCCCGCCGCGTCCTTGATCACCTCCGTACACGTGATGAAGTAGCCGTAGCGGAGACGCACTTCGCGTCCGGGCGCCAGGCGGAAGAACTTCTTCGGCGGATCTTCCATGAAGTCGTCGCGATCGATCCAGAGCTCGCGCGAAAACGGCACGATGCGCGAGCCTTCCTTCGGCACGTCGTGCGGGTAATAGGACGCCGAAAGCTCGTCGACCTGCGATTCCGGATAATTCGTGAGCACGACTTTGAGCGGCCTCACCACACACATCACGCGCGGCACGCGCATGTTGAGGTCGTTCCGAACGTGGTGCTCGAACGCGGCGAGCTCCGCGCGCGCGGGTTTTCTCGCCACGCCGACGGATTCGGCGAACGCGCGAATCCCTTCGGGCGTCGCGCCGCGCCGCCGGATGCCGGCGATCGTCGGCATCCGCGGATCATCCCATCCGTTCACGATCCCTTCGTTCACGAGGCGCAGCAACTTGCGCTTGCTGAGCACGGTGTAGTCGAGCTCGAGACGCGCGAATTCCGTTTGCTCCGGCGGTTTGTCGAAGCCCACATTGTGCACGAGCCAATTGTAGATGTCGCGGTTGTCCTTGAACTCGAGCGTGCAGAGCGAATGTGTGATGCCCTCGATGGCGTCCGACAGGCCGTGCGCGTAGTCGTAGAGCGGATAGATGCACCATGCGTCGCCGCGGCGATAATGGTGCGCCTTGCGAATCCGGATGAGCAGCGGATCGCGCATGATCATGTTCGGGTGTGCCATGTCGATCTTCGCGCGAAGCACGTGCGCGCCGTCGGCAAACTCGCCGGACTTCATGCGCGCGAGCATGCCGAGATTCTCGTCGACGGTACGGTCGCGATACGACGAATGCGTGCCCGGCTTCGTGACTGTCCCGCGTTTCACCCGGATCTCTTCTTCGCTGTCCGAGTCGACGTACGCCAGACCCTTTCTGATGAGGACCTCGGCGAACTCGTAGAGCTTCTCGAAGTAGTCGCTGGCGTAACACTCCCGGTCCCACGAGAACCCGAGCCAGCGGACGTCTTCCTTGATGGCGTTCGCGTACTTGATGTCTTCCGTGAACGGATTCGTGTCGTCGAAACGCAGATTCGTGGTGCCGCCGTATTCCTGCGACAGGCCGAAATTCAGGCAGATCGACTTCGCGTGCCCGATGTGCAGAAAGCCGTTGGGCTCGGGAGGAAAGCGTGTCTTGACCGGCCGCCCGAATTTGTTCGACGCGACATCGGCCTCGACCATTTCACGAATGAAGTCCTTGCCACGCTCGCGCGGCGCGGACGAGTGTTCAGGAGCAGACATGCGTGAAAACTACAGGGCCGATGGGCCAAAGGCCCAAGGGCTCGCCTGCGACGACCGTCAGGAGCGGTAGTCCTCCCGCGCCGGCGCGAAGATGTCGATCACTTTGCAGGCTGTGAGCGTCTTTCCGCCGTGTTTCGCGCCCCCCGGGATCATGGCCGCGGTGCCGGGCTCGAGAATCGTGGTTTCGGTGCCGACGGTGAACTCGAATCGCCCCTCGACCACGTAGGTGATCTGCTCGTGCGGGTGCTCGTGCATCGGTACGACGGTGTTCGCGTCGAGGTGCACCTCGCCGATGGTCATGCCGGGGAGGTGTGCGTAGTGGCCGCGGATGGAGCCGTCGAGAATCGCACGCGGCGAAAGGTTGCGAAGAACCGGGTATGTGAAAGACACAGGCAGCGGGTGGCGGTTGCGGATCAAATTACCGCGTTTGATTCGTTATACCGCCATGCGCGGGATGAAATCAGAGAACTGGCAGAGCTCAGCAGCCGATGCGCTTCGTGCTCACCACGACGTTGTCGAAGTACCGTTCCTGTGTGACTGGCGAGCCGGCGTTCCAGTAGTTCTCGAAGAACACGGCGTTGATGCCGAACGCCGAATAGGCGCCGAGCCAGTTCAGCCCCGTTCGCTGCGCTTCGAGGTTCCCGTTGATCCACATCTCGTGCACGCCGTTTGAAGCGCCGGGATCGTTGAGCTTCATATGCGCCTCGACGCAGTACCACTGGCCAACATGCGACGCGTCGAACAGTGGTGTCGACCCCTGCGCACCGCCGAGGTAGCGAAAGTGCGCGAAATCATTGTACGACGTCGTCATGAGCGTGCCGGTGACGTCTGTCCCCGACGCCGGATCGACACCAAGAAACGCGTCCATGCTCCACACCGGTGCGACGGCGGCCTCGGCCCAATTTGAGTTCGCGAACACGATTGCGCGCGAGAGCTTGTCGGCGCCGCCGCCGATCCATCCCGCCTGATTGCGGACATACATGCGCCAGTAAATCTCGCGGTAGTTCACGGTGCCTGAGTCGACGGGACGGAAGTACGACCACGGTGTCCGGCCGAAAGCGAGCTTGAGGTTGCCCGCGCTCACTTCACCCGGCTGCCACACAGCACGCATACCCGTGGTTCCAGCGACGCCGGTGCCTGAGGTACGAACAAAGTCTCCGTAATTGTCGTTGTACTCGAAGTACGCGCTCAGCCGGTCGATTTCGAAATCATCGCACCAGATCCACTCGGGCTGGCGGTTCGAACACCCGGCGTCGCCCGGCGGTGGCGGTGGGGGCGGAGGGGGCGGAGGGGGAGGCGGCGGCGGAGCGTTGACCGTGATTTGCAGGGACTTCGACGTCGAGGCGCCACGAGAGTCCGTTGCGGTAAGCGTGATCGTGTGCATCCCGGCCGCGAGATCGGTCCGCGCGAACGATGTGCCCGTCCCGATCTGGCCATTCAGATTCGACTTCCAGATCAGCGACATACCGCCGAGCACGCCATCCTCCTGGTCGCGCGCACTGCCGCTGAATGCAATCGCTGCGCCGGCGGCGAACACGGCATTGTTGGCGGGCGAGCCGATCGAGACCGATGGCGGGTGATTCTGGCGCGCGCCTGCTGCGCTCTCGGCGTGAACGGCGGCCGGATAACTGGACGCTTCGGTGCACGCCGAGAGAATCACGGCGACGGTGACGGCGAGACAAACGTGCATACGGGGCATGCACGTCAATATCGAAAATCATGGATCGCCGTGAACCGGCGCAGTGATTGGTATCGTCACCGCCCGAGCGGTGGTGTTACCAACCCGGCCTATTTGCTCCCACCGAGCGGGATTACGGCCCTCAGTCCGAAAAACGGATCGTATCCGCCCAGGTCGATCGGAATGGTCGCGTCGGCGATCAGCATGAACGACTTGCTGAAATGCAGCCCGACGCCCGCGGTGAGCGGGAAGTACGTGTCGGTGGCAAGCGTGGTCTCCGTTCCCGATGCAACGACGTCGCGACTGAATTGCGCGACCGAGAACGAGGCGAACGGCACGATATGAAAGTCCGAGCTCGAGTGTCGCGCAAATCCGACGCTCGCGCCGAGTCGCACGTGCGACCGCTTGAGCTTGACGTCGCCAGGGAAGGTCAGCTTGCCCCAGTCGCCGGCAAAGATGGGGCAGACCTGCGCACGTCCTCCGTTCCCGAATGGAAACTGATAGCCGACCCTGCCTCCAAAGACGATGCCGTGGGGATCGCTCGATGTGCTGACGCCGGCGGGATGCTCGCGCTCGTATCCGACGTTCACACCGCCGAACAGCGAGCGATCACGCCCCGTCGCGGCCTCACCTCCGATGGCCGTTGCATTGTTGCCGAGCTCGGCGTGAGCGCCGAGCTGCACGTGGCCGGTCGAAAAGTAGGGATAGCCGATACACGTCTGCGCCGTCATGACGTGCAGGGGTAACGCAACGGAAACTGCCAGTGCCGCCACAGATGTAAGGCCGCGCATCGGGTTCCTCGAGCGAGTGTTGCCTCTTGGTACCGGGCGATCGTTTACAAGTTCACCAGCGACGGGACCGCGCCCGGAATCACCGGACCTTTCAGGGGCGGATAACCTGCGCTTTCTCCAGTCGCGCCCAGCCGAACTTCGCGTTCATGTTGCCGGGAATGCTCAGATAAATGATTCCCCCCGGGGCGAATCCGTGCAGATTGCGGCCGCCGGGCAACTGGACGCGTTCAACGATCTCGCCGTTTCTATTCACGACGTCGTACAAGAGTCCGTCCTTCGCTTGAATGGACGTGCTGGGCATGATCCAGAGATTGCCATCGAGGTCGACGCGCACCTGACTCCCGACCGGAAGCGGCGGATAGTAATCCGGCAGGTACTTCGGGGGCACGACCAGCGCCGCCGGAGGGCTGGCAATCCTGAGGCCGGGGTTCGCCGCGCGCGCGCGCTCCAGCGACGCCGCGCTCAGCGAATCGCGATAGTGCTGCAGCGAGTCGACCATGCGCATTTTTTCTTCCGGCGTCACGCGCCGCCAATCGAACGGCATCTTCGGGGTGGAATGACGCGATCCGTCGGCCGCGATCCAGTCGATGTGATAGTCCTGCGCGCGTACAATGGCGACGGTGCCGTCGCTCAAGTATGCCCAGTCATCCATCGACGGCATCGGATTCATCATTCCGTACACACTGAACCCGCCCTCGCTTGTCACGCGCTTCGACATGTCGATCGGCACTTTCAGGTATGCAATGGTGTCGACGCGCCGTGATTCGAGGTCGGCTCGGACAAGCGGAGCCGAATCGGGTCCGATGAAGACGGAATCCGTCGTGTTTGGATCGAACACCGCCGGCGATCTTGGGAGTCCCGCGCGGTAGTACAGCCGGCCCTTCGCGTCGAATCCGGGCAATCCGTAATTGGCCGCCGACGAATACTGGAAATAGATCATGTCGGAGGCTTTGGGGGGACTGAACGTCCGGCCGAAATTGCCGTCGCGGTCGACGATGGTGAGCGATTGCGACGCGCGGTCCACCCAGGCGACGGAATCGCTCGGATAGAACAGCAGTCCGCCGAGGTTGTTGCCAAAATTGTTCTTCGCTTCGCCCGCCGTGTCCGCAATGATCTTGAACGTCTTCATCGACGTGTCGATGAGCAGCAGCCGGCGCTTGTTCGCGTCGTTGACCATTGGCCGCCCGTCGGGCATGACGCGCACGACGTACACGTTCGAGATCACACCGGAATCGGTGCTTGCCAGGATTCTTGTCTGCCGAATCGGAATGTTCTTTTGCTGCTGCCCCGGGAGCGCTGTCGCGGTCAGAACGGCGGCCGCGAATGCGATGGCGATTGACGTGCCCCAACCCCCTTCCATGTGAACGCCAGCGCGCAACCGGTTCGTCTGTGGGCTCATTGCGGTCTTCCTTGTCGCCTCGTCCGGGGGTGTCCAGGCTGGTCCCGCTCCGTGCGGAATATGCACTTGCCGGTGAGACCTGGCGCGAGCGCCCGGCGATCCAGCAGGCCCCAGGCTCCTCGGCAGATCAGTCGACTCGCCGCTCGGCCGCCATCACGAGCGGTGTCAGCACGCGCTCGATCGATTCCTCCGTGGTTCCGAGGTCGACGCCGCGGTGGAGGTGCCACCGCTCGACGTGCTCCACACCGTCCCCGCGCCCGAGCCTGACCATGGGCCCGAGAGATTCGAGCTCGACGAAGCTCCCCGCGGTGAACACCTCGTTGTTGCACCCGTAATCGGGATACGCGGTGTGGGCATTGTACGGAAAAAGCTTGATGAAGAGCTCATCGCCCGCGTAGTACGCGCACCAACGCTGCTTGTTGAGAACCCCCAGCTTTTGCGGTGATGCGTGGGACGCATCGGGGGTGAGCCGAATGAAGCGCGCGCCGATTCTCCACCGCGGATCGCTCAGATCCGTATAGCCCCACAGCGATAGCGAACGCGCGGGCAGTTTCTCCTCGGTGTGCGGCCGATACGGCTCCTGAGGAAGAATGGCCACCCCACCCGCACGAAGAATCGTGAGTGCCCACGGCGCGAGCTCGACCGGCGCGCTGCCGATGTTCGTGATACGGTGAACGACCGTCACGCCCGTGCCCGACTGATCGAGGGTGATGTGCAGCTGCTTGCACATGCCGGCGACGTTGGCCTTTTGCGTGGCGGACACCGAGCGCGCTCCGTGGACTTCGCAGTCCACCGGGTTGTTGTCCGGCGCGTAGCTCTCGTCGGACTCGGGCGCAGTCCACAGCCGGTGGCCGCCGACGGGATGCCACGTGCCGTACTTCGTGGTCGTGAAATCCCCTGAGGCGCTGCCAAACATGTTGTCGCTGCCGCGAAAGCCGTACGCGAGCACCCGAGGACCGAATCCCCGGGCAACCGCGACATCGATCTCGCCATTGCTGAGCACGACTTCGTTCTGCATTTGCACAGGCGGAGGGACCATGTCGAAGCTACACACGCGCCGCGTGAGCGGTTCCTGTTCGTTTTGATCTGTCCTGTTCGTCACGGTACCGTTGTGCATCCTCGCGCGGCGTGCCATGCTGTGGCCACACCACTTCCGCGTGTGCGGACCGTGCATGCCGCTGCTGTTTTCGTACGGCACACTGCAGCACGAACATGTTCAGCGCGAGCTGTTCGGCCGGGCGTTACGCGCCGAGCCCGACCTGCTCGCCGGTTTCACCATGCACACGGTGATGGTCAGTGACCTCGCCGCCCCGGACGGCCGCGCGCCGCATGCGATTGTGCGGCTGAGCGGGAACGAGCACGATCGTGTGAACGGCACGGCGCTCGACGTCCGCGACGCCGATCTCGATGCGGCGGACCGGTACGAACCGCACGGCTACGCGCGCATCGCCGCGCGCCTCGTCTCGGGACGGGATGCGTGGGTGTACGCCGATCTCGCGAGCGCGGCGGGCGTGCGCGATTTCGCGCGGGAGCTCGCGTGTGCGCACCCGGAGCTGGACCGCAATGCCCTGACCCGGAATCCCGTGCAGATGTCGCCGCTGTTCGCGCGCCTCGAGCAGCGCTACCCGGGTCTCGCGAACGAGGAGTACGCAAACGCACTCGCGCTCGGCTTTCGGCTGCGGGACGACGGCGCGGGCGAGCTCGCTCAGCACGCGTACCAGGTTGCCGATGACTTCCGCCGCGGACGCTTCGGGTCGGAGCGGGCGGAATGGAGCGCGCAGTGGCGCGAGTTATGCGCCGAGCTGCGGGGCCGCTGCCCCGGATTTACGGACCGGGAGTATGACGAGGGTCTTGAACACGGGTTTCGGGCAAGTCGCTGAGCGTACTGTCCAGCCGGTGGACGAAACGCCGTGATCCGGCGGTCACCATTGCGAAGACCAGCGCGACGATGATCAGGAACGCAGGTATGACGAAGAAATAGGCCGCGACGCTCAGGATTCCGACCCAGGAAATCGTCGCCAGCAATAGCAACAGAACGGCAACGGCAATCGCGCCGCGCCCGAGCGGATTCACGTATCTCACTGTGGGGGTCTCACACAAAGCCGTACACGAGTCGTGCGGAGCGGTTCCGGTTTTTTTCAGGTTCTCGCGGTGTGAATCGCTCCGCGCTAACATTGGCCGCCATGAGACCCAAAGAACTCACGCTCCGCGGCCTGGTCCTGGGCGCGCTCATCACGACCGTCTTCACCGCTGCGAACGTCTATCTCGGACTCAAGGTCGGGCTCACGTTCGCGTCGTCGATTCCCGCGGCGGTGATCTCGATGGCGATCTTGAGCGCGGTCAAGGACTCGTCGATCCTCGAGAACAACATCGTGCAGACCGTGGCGTCGGCGGCTGGGACGCTCTCGGCGATCATTTTCGTCTTGCCCGGTCTCGTGATCGTTGGATGGTGGACCGGATTTCCATTCTGGCAGTCGTTTCTCATTTGCGTGAGCGGCGGCGTGCTCGGGGTGCTCTTCACGATTCCGCTCCGCCGCGCACTCGTGACGAACTCGGACCTGCCCTATCCCGAGGGCGTCGCCGCCGCTGAGGTGCTGAGGGTCGGTTCGGGCACGCGCGGCGAAACGAAGGATGACACGGGCGAAGCGCGCGAAGGGCTCGTCGCCGTCGTACTCGGATCCGTCGCGTCCGCCGGCCTGGCGATCATCACCGCAACACGTGTCGCCGCCGCTGAGGTCACGAAGTTTTTCGCAATCGGGGGCACGGCATCGAGTGGGTACAACGTGGCGTTTTCGCTGGCGCTCCTCGGCGCGGGGCACCTCGTCGGATTGTCGGTGGGCATGGCGATGCTCGCCGGTCTCATCATTTCGTGGGTGATCGCGGTTCCGATTCTCACGTCGATGGCGCCAGCGGCGGCGGGCGTGACACTCGCGGCGCACACGTCGACGGTGTGGCGCACCGAAGTGCGGTTCATTGGAGCGGGCGCAATTGCCGTGGCGGCCATCTACACGCTCGCCCGCCTGTCGAAGCCGGTGATCGGCGGATTGGTCAGTACCCTCTCCGCGTCGAAGAACACGTCCAGCGACGATCGCGAGCGCGACATTCCCGCGCCGTGGATCATCGGGCTCACCGTGGCGTGTCTCGCGCTCGCCGGGTGGCTCGCGTGGTCGTTCGCGAAGTCGACGGTGCTGGCGCCGAACGCCATGACGCTCACGCTGATCGCGATTCCGTTCGTGCTCCTTGGCGGGTTCCTCATCGCCGCAATCTGCGGGTTCATGGCCGGACTCATTGGCGCGTCGAACAGTCCCGTGTCGGGCGTGGGCATTCTCTCTATCGTGCTTTCGGCGTCAGCGCTGATTCTCGCGGTGACGCCCACGGAGCAGACGCGCCCCGCGCTTGTCGCGTTCGCGCTGTTCATCACGGCGATCGTGTTTGCGTGTGCAACGATCTCGAACGACAACCTCCAGGATCTCAAGACCGGACAGCTCGTGGGTGCCTCACCGATGCGGCAGCAGATCGCACTCATCGTGGGCGTGGCGGCCGGTGCTGCGGTTATCCCGTTCGTGCTGAACCTGCTGGCCAAGGCATATGGGTTCGCCGGTGCGCCGAACCTGGCCGTGGTTTCCCAGAATCCACTTCCGGCGCCGCAGGCGACGCTCATCAGCGCGCTCGCGCAGGGTGTCATTGGCGGCAGCCTCAACTGGAAAATGCTCGGCATCGGCGCGCTGGTTGGCGTGGGACTCATTCTCATGGACAGCGCGCTCGGCGCCATGGGCAAGCTGCGCATTCCGCCGCTCGCCGTCGGCATCGGCATCTATCTCCCGATGTCCGCGACCTTCGCGGTCGTCGTTGGTGCGATTATTTCACACTGGTACGACAAGCGAGCGCGCACGATGCCCAATCCCGCGCGCGCGGAACGACTCGGCACGCTCGTCGCGTCGGGGCTCATCGTCGGCGAGAGTCTGTGGGGCGTGATCAACGCCGGGCTGATCGTGGCGCTCTCGAAGGATGCGCCAATCGGGCTCGTCCCCGAGGAATTCGGCCCGGCGCCCTGGCTCGGCGTGCTCGGCTTCATCGGTGCCATCGTCTGGCTCTACGGCTGGATGCTTCGAAAATCCCGGAGCGCGGCTCCGGCGGCATGAGTGCGTGGGTTTTTGCAGCCTTGTCCGTTATTGAGACATGGCCGCATCCGAAGCGGATCTCATCCGTGTGTACTGGGCGACGCTGGAGCCGCTCTACGCGTACACATCGCGCCGCTGCGGCGGCGATCGTGAATTCGCGGAAGATGTAACGCAGGAAACGTGGGTGCGCGCTGTTCGGGCGTGGCGCGTCAAGGGCATTCCCGACAAACCGCTCGCGTGGCTCGTCATGACCGCGCGGAATTTCATCATCGACCAGCTGCGCCGGGCGACCGTGTTGCCGCTCGACTCGGTGAGCGCGTCCGATCTGCTGAACGCGGTCGAGCGGAACGACCCCATCGAGTCCGCGACCGTCGTCACGGCGGTGACGCGAGCGATGTCACGACTCTCGAAAAGCGAATCGGAGCTGATCGAGGCATTTCATTTTGAGCGCCACAAGGTCGCGGACATCGCCGAAGAGTACGGCGTGTCCGAGCGCGCCATCGAAGGGCGACTGCGGCGCGCGCGCGAGCGTCTGCGCCGCGAGCTCGAAATCACACTGAAAGCAGAAGGAGGACTCGCATGAGCGACTCCACGGATCTTCACGTGCCCACGAAGGAATTTGGTGAATATCTCGCGCGCGCCATCCGTCATGAAGCGCGGTTTGCGCCCGGAGCGAGCGAGGTATGGGCCAGGCGGCTCGGCATTGTCGTCGCGTCCGTGACGGGCACGCTCGCCGTGCTCGTGGTGGGCCTCGTGTTCGGCGCAACAACGGGCTACGCATCGGCGCAGGTCGACAACACGCATCAGGCGACGCTGGGCACGAGCGCGCCGCAGGTATCGAGTCAGCTGTCCGTGCTGCGTTTCGATCTGATGCGCGTGCGTACGGAGATTGCGGAACGCGCCACGCGGGCGACCGGCGACGCGCGCGACGCACTCAAGGCGGCCGAGTCGGAGCTCAAGTCGATGGAGCAGACGGCGCAGCGAATCGAGCTCGATATCGCGCAGGGGCGTTCTCGCCTGGCGGCCGCGCGCACGCCGATGCAGCGAATGCCGGTGGGCCGTGCGATTTCGGAGACGTGGACGGCGCTCACGGCGCCCGCTGATTCCACGGCTCTCGAGCAGGTTATCCCAACCTTCACGCTTGCGTCGCCGTCCGCCAGAACGGCTCAGCCACTCGGCTCGATTGCCGGAGTTCGGGAAGTTGCCGGCGGCCGGCTTCTCGTGAACGATGGGCGCGGGCTTCAGGTGCGCCTGTTCGATGCCAATCTGTCAGCGTCGACCGTGGCGCTGGACTCTGCGAACGGGCGCACTGACAGGCGAAGCGCGCTCATTCCGTTTGCGGGCGACTCGTCGCTGCTGCCGGATCGCGCGAACGGCGCACTTCGCGTGCTCGACGGCGCGGGGAGAATTGCACGTTCCATCACGGTGCCGGACGGTCTGCAGATTTCCGCGAATCCCGCGTATGCCGATGAAAAAGGGCGGCTCTATTACGCCGTGCGCGGGCCGTGGTTCAACACACCCGCGGACTCCATCATGATCGTGCGCGTCGACGTCGCCCAGGGCAAGGTAGACAGTATCGCCCGCGTGTTGTCGCGAGGCGCGTACGACCTCGCGGTCACCCGGAAGGGCGA
>DASRAP010000108.1:0-3900 GCA_035638155.1 Gemmatimonadaceae bacterium
CTGGTATGTGCGCTCGTCCTCATAGGTCTTGTAGATGAGCACGCGGCCAATACCGCCCTGCGGTACGGGCGCCGCGAACTTCGCGTGGATCGAATGGCCGCCGTCGGGATTGGGATCGTACGTGAACGGCATCGGCTTGCCGGTGCGCGGATCGTAGACCTCGATGTCCGTGCCCTCGCTTCCCGCCCGCGTCGCGTTCACGAGCTCCGTGGAGCCCGCGCGCGTTTCATCGACGAAATAGCGGATACGGAACTTGCCCGAGCCGGGCTCGAGGAGCGCGTATTCGGTGAACGCGTCCTGCGTGAACAACCGCGTGAGCCGCGCGCTCGGCTTGAGCGAGCCGTCAGCGTTCTCGCCGCCGGGAAACGGGCTGTTCGCACCGCCGCCGCGCTGTGCGAAGAGCGCAGCCGGCAGGAGCAACACGGCTGCAATCAGGTCTTTTCTCATGCATAACGATCGGCGAAACGAGCTCAGACCGCCACTGCCAGCCTCGTCGTGCGGATCAGAACAGCGAAACCCTGAACCCGGCAATGATCGTTCGGCCCGGAACAACAGTGGCGTTGTCCGGCTCTCCACGCTGCGCGCCCAGAAGATTCTCGACGGTGAGGAGACCCGTCACGTTGCGACCGATCTGACGTGACACGGACGCACGCACGTGCGTATTCCCGTTGTAGTGCCGCCAGTAGCCGCGCAGATCCGCGCCGTACAGCGGTACCTCACTCCGGTCGAAGAACCGGTACGCCGCGCCAAGCGAGAGCCGGTCGTAATCGATCCAGTCCATCGCGCGCGCGACACCCACGAGCGCTGTCCAGCGCGGCGACGTGTACGCCACCTGCGTCCCGATGGTTTGCGACGGAACGCCAAGCACACGATCGCCCGGCAGAAGATCGCCCGTGTAATGCAAGCCGACCGTGCGCACGCGGCTCGACACGGCCGAATATGACGCAGTCACCGTGAATGGACCGCGCTTTCCCTTTGCCTGGATTTCGACGCCGCGGTTCGAGATGGCGCCGACGTTCTGATAGCTCAGCCAGAGCCGCGTTGCGTCACGGCCGAGCAGGGCGACGCTGGAATCCGGCACGACCACCTGCTGAATCAGCCCTGACGCCACCTGATTGAACACCGTGGTCTGCAGCGAGAAGCTCCTGCCTACGAACACGTCGAAACCGCCCTCGATTCCGGACTGACGTTCGGCGCCGAGCGTGTTCGCGGCCTCGGCGGCGGTGCGTCCCATCATCGTTTCCCGCACGGCCGTGCGCGGCGCACGAATGCCCTCGCCGAATGCCGCGCGCCACTTGAGCGTCGCGCGTCCCACGTCGTGCACGTACGACGCGCCGATCATCGGGAGCGCGGCATAACGCGCGGTCCCGAGATAGCCGTCGTTGCGCTCGAGGCGAAGCCCCGTCGACACGAAGAAGTGGTTGCGCACCGCGAGATCGACCTGCGTGATGGCGCCCGCGTCGTGCAGCCACGCCACCGACGTGGGTGGCGGCAGCGGCAAGCCCTCGGCTCTGAGCCCCCGGGGCTGCAGCTGAATGATCGGAGATTCCTGGCGCAGCGTCGATTGTTCGAGCACCAGGCTCACGGTGGCGCTCGTGCGCGCGGCATCGCCGATGTGTGCGACGCTCGACGCGCGCAGCGTCGTGCGGTCGGCGCCGCCGCGCGCCGCGCGCAGCGCCGAATCCGTGCTCGATGGAAATGGTGTGAATTCGTCCGCGAAGTTGCGGAGGCGGTAACCATCCACGCCTGCAACGAGTTGATGCGTCCAGCGCGATCCCGTCGTGGTGCGAGCGGTGACACCCACGGTGTACTCGCTGAGATGCAGCTGCTCGGGTCCGTTGAGCGGACTTTCGGTGACGCGTGTCGGACGCGTCGTGCCGTCGTTTACCGTCGTGCCGGCCGACGCGCCTGCCGCCTCCGGCAGGCCCGCAATCGACGTCGAAAGCCGCGCCACACCCGTGATCGTCGCGCGTGACCGGATTTCGCGGAAACCCCCGCTCGCGGTGATCTGCTGGTTGCCGTCGTTGTCGTAGAACTCACCGATCGAGGACAGGCCCACACCGAGCTGCCCTGATCTCAGCGCGGTACCACCGACGACCGACAGAGAATGACTCTGCGTGAATCCCGGCGGCGCGAACGCACTGTTCGACACGCCGGCCGTCGAGCGCACGCGCAGCCGCGCCACCGGTCCCGCGGGATTCTCGTGCCGCGTGACGATGTTGATCACGCCGCTGATGGCGTCGGAGCCGTAGAGCGCGGCGCCTTGCGGCCCGCGAATGACTTCAATGCGCTCGACGTTGTCGGGATCGATCGTCGTGGCGAGCAGCGGATTCGCCACGCCGATGCCGTCGATATAGACCTTGGGATACGTGGCGCCCAGCGAGCTCGCGCCGCGAATGCTGCCGAAGCGCGCGATGCCGCTGGCCGGCGACGGTTCCCATGCCCAGATGCCCGGCATGCCCGCGTCGAGCGTGCCTGCAAGCGACGTGGACGACGCGCGCATCAGGGCGTCGTGATCGATGACGGAGAGCGAAACGCTCAGCGGCCGAGTCGTCGAGCCTTCCGGTGTCCCGGTAACGACAACGCGTGTGAGCTCGATCGGCGGGAGCGACGTGGTGACGTCGGCGTGCGCCGCGGGCGAAACGGGTGCGAAAACGATCTGATCCGCGCCGGCCGCAACGGGGGTCACATTCACGCCCTCCAGCAACTGGGCGAGCACGGCGCCGACCGTCGCGGTGTCGAGTGTGCTGCGGACCGAACGATCGAGCGGGAGCAGTTCCGACACGTACGCAAAACGCACACGCGCGGCGGCCGAGAGCCGGTCCAGCGCGTCGCGCAGCGAAATGTCGTGAATGGCGACGACGACCTTGCGGTCGAGCGGCGTGCGCGCACCGGACGGAGCGGACTGCGAAAACGCGGAAGCGCCCGCGGTCAGGAACAGCAGCGCGAGAACGAGATATCGGGAAAGCGAGAAGGCGCGAGAGCGTGGGCGGATGGGCGTGCTCCCCGTCCTACTGCGGACGCTTCGACCGCAGGACGACCGTGTCGCCGTGCGTGTCGTACGTGGCTCCCAGCATGCCGGCGATGATGTCGAGCATCTGGGCCCGTGATTCTGCACTGAAAGAAACCGTCAGGTGTCGTGCGGCCAAAGTCGAATCCAACGTCACGATCTCTACACCAAACCACCGCTTGAGGTCTGTGCGCACCCTCACCATCGGCGCCTCTCTGAACACCAGCTGACCCTTGAGCCACGCCGTGTCATCGTCCGAACCGGCCCGGGCGGCGCGCGTGACCTTGCCATCCGCAGTCATCGAGCCGGCGTCACCGGCCCGAAGCACCACACTGTCCGACGTGCCGGACCGGAGAGCTACGGAGCCCGCCTGGACCGCGACGTCGGCTCCGGCTCCGCCGTAGCTCCGCACCGTGAACACGGTTCCGATGTCGGTCACCGAGCCCTCCGGAAGACGGACCACGAACGGACGCGCTGCATTGTGTGCGACATCGAAGCGCGCCTCACCGTTAAGCGTAACGGTGCGAGCCGACGCGTACTCCGCGGGGACCGAGACCGAGCTCCCGGGGCCGAGCGTGACCTTGCTGCCGTCGGGGAGCGTGACCGAATCGCGCTGGCCGACACCGGTGCGAAACACCGAAGGTTGTGCCGATGCTGTCTGCACCTCGGGCTTTTGCTGCCGCCCGGCGAGCGCCCACGTCGCGCCCGCGATGACGACGACCGCCGCCGCGGCGCGCACCCACGTTTCCGCGTACCACGCGCGGCTCGGCCGTTCGAGCTTGAGTGCCGATGCTGCGTTTCTGCCCATGCGCGTGTGCACGCTCGCCAGCGCCGCCTCGACGTCCACGCGCTCCGTCTCTTGCGCGCGGTGCTCGAGCGACGCCAGCAGG
>DASRAP010000109.1:0-4007 GCA_035638155.1 Gemmatimonadaceae bacterium
ACCGCCTGAACGCGCGAGCTGATCGAGATATGCACGCGACAGCGCGAAGCTCGGCGGCCACACCATCTTCGGCTGGTCCTGCACGTTGAGCTCCTCGTAGTGCACGGTCTTCGCCGCGTCGAGCTCGTTCTTCGAGATCAAACCGCTCGGCAGGAGCTCGAAGATGTCGAGCCCGCGCGCAATTTCCGAGCTCACGATCACGCCGTTGTACCAGTACGCTGACCACGAGCCACCGCTCACCATCCGGTCACCCGAGAGCGGCCCGCGATCGAAGTACGCGATCTCCTTCGGATGGCTGATGTCCGTCCAGTCGAACACCGACACGCCGCCCTGATACCAGCTCTGCACCATGACTTCGCGCCCCGGAATCGGAATGAGCGAGCCGTTGTGCGCGACGCAATTTTCCTGCGCCGTCTGCGCGGCGGGCATCTTGTAGTAGCTCTTGAACGTCATCTGGTTGTTCGCGAGCGTGAAGAGCGCGTCCGCGCCCCATTCCATCTTGTCACTCGCGCGGCACTTGGGCGCGCCGCCGCCGCCCCACTCGTCCGTAAACAGTATCTTCGACGCGTCGTTGCTGAACGTCGCCGAATGCCAGAACGAGAAGTTCGAGTCGGCGACGAACGAAAGACGCTTCGGATTCGCGGGGTCGCGAATGTCGAGCAGCAGACCGAGGCCTGCGCACGCGCCGCCGGCGAGACCCATGGCCGGATACACTGTGATGTCGTGGCACTGATTCGGGCCGGGCGGCTGTCCTTCGCCGCCGCAGCGTCCGCCTCCGCCAGGAGCCCCGCCGCGACCGGCGGCACCACCGGCTCCGCCGCGACCGCCTCTGCCGCCACCTGCACCGCCACGCGCGGCCGCGGCTGCGGCCTGCTCGACCGAGTCCTGCGCGCGACGCGCGTTGTTCGGCGCGTTCGCGGGAAGGTTCTGGAAGATGCGCGACGTGTTCACGATCTTCGCGTCACCAGGCTTGGCGACCGGTACCTGAATCACTTCGAGACGGAAGCAGGCGGTGTTCGGATCATTCGGAACGCTCAGGCAACCCTTGAGCTCCGCTTCGGGGCGCACCGTCGACGTGCCGGAGATGTAGATGTAGACGTTGCTCGGATCCTTCGGGTCGTCGACGACCGTGTGCGTGTGCGAACCGCGGCACGACTGCACGTTGGTGAGATACTTGGGCTTCGTGATGTCCGGTGCATCGAACACGCGAATGCCGCGCATGCGCACGGCGCTCACCTCTTCCTGCGCGCCCGTTGCGCAGTCCGTTCGGCCGCTCGTCGCCTCGCTCGAGACGAAGAGGAGGTTGCGGTGCACCGACACGTCGCTCTGCGACGCCGGGCAGAAGAACGCGGTCGCAAGCACCGGCTTTTCAGGATTAGAGATGTCCCACACCTGATAGCCGTTGTAATTGCCCTGGATCGCGTACTTGCCGCGGAACGCGAGGTCGGAGTTCGTCACGCCGCGGAAATTGTCCGATGCCGGCGTGTTCGAGAGGAGCCGCATGTTCCACGCGGCTTCAGCGGCCGGACGGTCGACGACGTTCTTCGACGTGTCCTTGGGCCACTTCATCATGGTGCCGGCTCGCAGGCCCACACGCGGATCAGGCGTGGGCGCCGTGAGCGACATGTTCGGCGCGGGCTCGGCGGACTTGGGCGCGATCGCCATCGTCGAACTGCCGGACGAGGAGGATTTTGCGCACGCGAGGCCGACGACGGCCGAGGTTGCGATCAGAAAACGAAGGGAGTGTCTCACTTGGAGCCTCGAGGGGAAGGAGCAGAGAACTACCGCAAAGCGCGCAGCGTCGATCGTGAAGCGACTACTTCGGAGGTAACGTTTCCAGCATCTTCTGCATCACGGCGATTTCGGTCGTCTGATCAGCGTAGATGTCGTTGGTGAACTTGAACACGAGGTCGTCCTGCACAGCGCCGGGCGCGGCGAGCACCTCGTTCACCATCGTGATCGCGCCTTCGTGATGCTTGATCATGCCAACCAGAAACTGGCGGTCGAACTCGACGCCACGCGCCTTGTCGAGCGATGCCATCTCTTCGTCCGAGAGCATGCCGGGCATGAGCATGTCGTGCGTCATGCCGTTCATGGTCATGTGCATCTTGGTATCGGTGGCGTTCGGCACCGGTTTCCCCCGGTCGCGCAGCCAGCCCTGCATCACGACGATCTCGTCGCTTTGCGCGTTCACGATGCGCTCGCAGAGCCGCTGAAGTGCGGGGTTCGCGCCGTGTGACTTCGCCCAGCCGGCCATGATCACGGCCTGTGCATGGTGATGGATCATGCCCGACATGAACTGCACGTCCGCGTCCGTGTAGGGACGGGGTCCGCGCGCGGCCGGACTCAACTCGGTCTGGCCGTTCCTGACGGGAATGAGCCCAGTGCCGGCCGCGACCGAGGTGTGATGTGCGCAGGCTGCCAGAATCAATGCCGCGGCCGCGGCCGCTGGCGATAACAGTCTGTTCATTGGGAACTGCCTCTCCGGTTCGCCCAACGAACGTAACGCGAAGTCGCAGGGACGAAAAGACGAGATGACGGCCCGGTCAGGAGGCGATCAGTGAGCCGATGTAGGCGCGCGCCTCGTGCAGGGTGGGGAATACCCTCGTTGCGGCCTTTTTTGCCTCTTCGGAGGGGGATTTGAGGTCAGGAATCAGCAAGGCGGTCATGCCGGCGCGGCTCGCGGCGAGGATGCCGGCGTCCGAATCCTCGAGCGCAACGCACTCGGCCGGGTGAAGGCCGAGCCGCCGCGCGGCCTCGGCGTAGATGTCGGGGGCCGGTTTCCCGTGCTTGACTTCCTCGCCCGTCACGAACACGGCGAACCGCTCGCCCAGCCCGGCGTGGCCAAGGGAAAAGTCGGTGTAATCGCGCTCGCTGGAGGTAGCCACCGCACGCTTCAGGCCTCGTTCGTCGAGGAAATCGAGCAACTCGATGAGTCCAGGCTTGCGCGGAATTCCGTGCTGTTCGACGTGTCCTCGCCAGAGCACGGGCCAGCGCGCCTGGAACTCGTCCAGTGGAAATGCTTCCCCGAACTTCCGGGCAATTTCGCGTTCTCCGTCGATATTCGGGCGGCCCACGAGCGTCAGGTAGAACGCGTCGTCGAGCGGAAACCCGAGCTCGCGCGCGGCCTGCTGCCATGTCGCCTTGTAGATGGACTCGGTGTCGAGCATGAGCCCATCCATATCGAATACCACACCGCCAATTCGCCGCGAACCCATCCGGGAATGGTAGTCCCCCTCCGGCCCTTTGGCCCTTCGGCCCTTCGGCCCTTATCTTCAAGCACGTTCACAATCACAGAGAGAGGCATATGCGCCGTATCTACGGTTCTGCAGTTGCATTCGCGGCTGTTGTTCTTCTCCCCGGGCTCGGCGTCGCGCAGGGCGACGCAGAGGCGTCGCGCTCGGTAGCCGGCGGCGGGATTTCTGTTCCGGGCTGGATGGGCAAGGTCGACACGCGTGAAGAGCGCAGCGGCCTGACGCTGAACAGCGCGAAGTTCGCGACCATGGGCGACGGCATGCACGTGACCACGGGTCCCGCGGTCACGTACTGGAATCCGAAGAACACCGCAAGCGGCAACTACACGGTCAAGGCGACGTTCGCCGAACCGAAGTACATGAACCTCAACGATCACCCGCATCCGTACGGCGTGATGATCGGCGGCAACGACCTCGGCACGGACCAGCAGTCATATCTGTACTGCGCGGCGTATGGCGACGGCCGGTTCATCGTGCGCGGCTTCGCGCCGGGGACGCCGCAGGGCACGTTCCAGCTGAATGGTCGCATGGGCGAGACCAGCGACGCGGTGAACAAGGCGGCGGGGAAGGACCAGCCGGTGAAGCAGGAAATCGCGATCTCGGTGAAGGGCGACAAGGTCGAGTGCGCGATCAACGGCAAGACGGTCGGCAGCTACGACAAGGCCGCCGTGGTCGGGACCGGCAAGCTCAAGTCGACGGACGGCATCTACGGGCTCCGCTTCGCGCACAACACGGAAGTGCACGTGTCGGGGC
>DASRAP010000110.1:0-17343 GCA_035638155.1 Gemmatimonadaceae bacterium
GAGGAAAAAGCGCGCGAATGGGCCGCGGCCGATACCACGATTCCCGTACAGCCCGCGCTCGAGCTCATCGCCACCGTCGCGCAGGGGAGCCCCGGCAAGGACAGCATGTACCGCCAGCGAATGGCGGACACGCTGATCGAACAGGTCTACAGGTGGGCGCACGACCATCAGTGGTTGCTCATCCTCGACATCCAGGTCGGACGGAGCGACGTCGCGACGGAATTCGAGCCGATGCGCAAGTACCTCATGCGCCCCGACGTGCATCTCGCGATCGATCCCGAGTTCGACGTCAAGCCGCACCAGCGTCCCGGCGAGGTGATCGGCACGACGGACGCGTCGGAGATCAACGGGGCCGTGCAGGCGCTCGCGCAGATGGTGGACACGTACCAGCTGCCGCCCAAGATCCTGATCGTGCATCGCTTCACCGGCCCGATGCTCACGCACTCGAGCGCCATCCAGCTCGACCCGCGCGTGCAGGTCATCATGCACATGGACGGATTCGGCACGCCCGAGCAGAAAAAGTCCACGCTCGCCGCCTTCATCCGCAAGCAGCCCGTGCAGTGGGTGGGATTCAAATTGTTCTTCAAGAACGACCACCCCATGCTCACACCGGCGGAAGTCCTGAAACTCAAGCCGATCCCGCTGTTCATCAGCTACCAGTGATCATCACGTGATCATCGAGTGATCTGCACGTGACGCCGCTGCTCATCGCGCTCAGCGCGTTCGCAGCGGGACTTCTCGGCGCGCTCACCGGACTCGGAGGCGGCATCGTCCTGGTGCCGCTGCTGACCGTGGTCTTCGGCGTCGACATCAGCTACGCCGTCGGCGCGTCGCTGGTCGCCGTCATCGCCACGTCGTGCGCATCATCGGCGTCGTTCGTGCGCAAGGGATTCGCCAACATCCGCATCGGGATTCTTCTCGAAGTCGCGACAACCACCGGCGCGCTGCTCGGCGCTTTTGCAGCGGCGTACCTCGCCCCGCGCGTGATTGCGTTCATCTTCGCCATCGTGCTTCTCCTGTCGGCGGCGCAGTCCCTGCTCACCGGCGACGAGCACATCGTCACCACGCCGGACGAAACCGCCCGCTGGCTCCGCCTCTCGGGCGTGTTCCCCTCGGAGCACGGGCTGCAGCCCTACTCCGTCCGCCGCGTGCCGGTGGGCATGGCGCTCATGTTCATCGCCGGTGTGGTGTCCGCCGTGCTCGGCATCGGCTCGGGTGTGGTCAAGGTCGTCGCGATGGACCGGGCCATGCAGATGCCGTTCAAGGTGTCGACCACCACAAGCAGCTTCATGATCGGCGTGACGGCGGCGGCGAGTGCGGGCGTGTACCTGCACCGCGGATACATCGACCCCATGCTCGCGCTGCCGGTGATGCTCGGTGTGCTTGCGGGTGCGAGCGTCGGATCGCCCGTGTTGAGCGGCGCGCGCACGCGTTCGCTTCGTGCGCTTTTTACCACCGTCATGATCGTGCTGGCCGCGCAGATGCTGTACCGATCGCTCACAGGCCGCATCTGATGCCGGCGCCGGCAACTCCCTCGCCCGAGCGTCCGGATGCCGCGATGGAACGCGCCGTCAGCCGCGTGCTGCGCGCGGGCGTGATCATGGCCGTCGTGCTCGGCGTGGCCGGGATCGGGGTGCACATCGCGCGCGGCGGCGCCGTTCTGCCGAATGTTTCGAAGTTCAGCGGCGAGCCGCCCGACCTCACAAGCATTCGCGCGATCGTGCGCGCCGCTGCGCGGCTCGACGGCCTCGCGCTCGTCCAGCTCGCCATCGTCGTGCTCATCCTCACTCCGCTCGCGAGGGTGCTGGTCATGTTCGCGGGGTTCGCGCGCGCCCGCGACCGTCTCTATGTCGGGATTTCGCTGATCGTGCTCGCCGCGCTCGTCTACGGGCTGAGCGCGTAGATTCCCGCATGCTCTTCACACGCTACTACGACAAGCCGCTCGCACAAGCGAGTTATCTCATCGGGTGCCAGGCGACGCGCGAAGCGCTGATCGTGGATCCGAATCGCGACAGCGGCGCGTACATCGCCGCGGCGCAAGCCGAGCGCATGAAGATCCGCTACGTCACGGAAACGCACATCCACGCGGACTACGTGTCCGGTTCGCGCGAGCTCGCGAAGCGCACCGGTGCGCAGCTCCTCCTGAGCGGCGAGGGCGGAAAGGATTGGCAATACGCGTTCGCAACCAGCGACAACGCGAAGCTGCTGCACGACGGCGACACGTTCTTCGTGGGCAACCTGCGCGTGGACGTCATGCACACGCCCGGCCATACGCCGGAACATCTGTCGTTCGTCGTCACGGACGTTCCGGCATCGCCGGTGCCGCTGCTCATTCTGACGGGCGACTTCGTCTTCGTGGGCGACGTCGGCCGGCCCGACCTGCTCGAGAAAGCCGCGAAACAGGCGAACACCATGGAAGAGGGCGCGCGCACGCTCTGGAAATCCCTGCAGCGCTTTCGCGCCCTGCCGGATCACCTGCAGGTGTGGCCGGGGCACGGCGCCGGGTCCGCGTGCGGCAAGGCCCTCGGCGCGGTGCCGTCGAGCACCGTCGGCTACGAGAAGCTCGTGAACTGGGGGGTATCGGCGCCGAGCGAGGAGGTGTTCGTGCGCGGCGTGCTCGAAGGACAGCCGGAGCCGCCGGCGTACTTCGCGCGCATGAAGGTCGTAAATCGCGACGGTCCGCCGATCCTTGGCGACGTGAAGGCGCCGGCACGGCTCGATGCGGCGGGACTGGAGGCGGCGATGGCGGGTGGCGCGCTCGCCGTGGACACGCGGCGCGGCGACGCGTTCGCGCATGGGCACGTGAAGGGCTCGGTCAGCGTGCCGCTCACGGGGAGTTTCGTGACGTACTCGGGATCCGCGCTGCCGCTCGACACGCGTCTCGTGCTCATCACCGCCGACGACGATGCCGACGGAGCGCAGCGCATCGCGCGCAATCTGTCGCTCATCGGGTTCGATGATATTGCGGGATTCGCGCCCGCGGCCGCGCTGAACGGATTGCTGGCCGAGCCGCTGGCACGGCTTCAGCCCGGCGACGCAATTGCGCGCCAGGCATCAGGCGAGCCCGTGATCGACGTGCGCAATTCCAGCGAGCGCGCGATGGGTTACATCCCGGGAGCGAAACACGTGCCGTTCACCGAGCTTGCATCACGCGCGTCGGAGCTTCGAGGCGGCTCTCCGATACTCGTGACGTGTCAGTCGGGCGCGCGATCGCTCATCGCCGCCAGCATGCTGAACCACCTGGGGATTGCCGCCGTCGACGCGGGCGGGATTGACGCCTGGGAACGAGCGGGGGGACCTGTCGAGGGCCAAAGGGCCTAAGGGCCGAAGGGAAAACGCGGTGGCAGTTGCCTTCGGCCCTTTGGCCCTTCGGCCCTTCAGCCCTTCAGCCCTTCAGCCCTTCAGTACGAAAACTGCAGTCCGACCGTGAGAATCCGGTCCGTGGTCTCAAATCCCGTTTCCGGCAGATTGTCGTACCGGATCGTGTAGCTCACCTTCGTGCTGAAGCGCTTCGAGAGCGCGGCCACGAGCGCGGTCTCGCTGTTGAACCGCCAGTCATCGCTGTTCTTGATGTTCGGAATGATTTCCATTGCGTGCTGCACGAACGCCGTCGCGCTGAAGGGGTGCTTGAGCAACATGCCCGCGCGGTACGCGGTGAAGTTTTCTCTCGTGTCCTCGAGGTTGGTCTGCTGTGACCAGAGAATGCCCCCGTCGAAGCGCGCCGAGTCGTGCTTCGCCGTGGTGAGCTTGTACACGACACCGAACGTTTCCTGGAAACGCCGCCGAATGCCGGCGAACGTGTTGCGGTCGAATTCCCCGCCGGCGGTGACGCCCAGACCATCGACGAGCTTGTAGTCGACCGCTGCGGCGATGTCGAGCAGGTTGGCGTTGAGCACGTGCTGCGACTTGCCGTAGATGTACCGCGTTCTCTGCGCGAACGTGGCCTTCGGCGTGATCGTCCAGCCGAAGGTCTCGCCCAGCGAAATGGTCGTGGTGCTGGTGTTGCCCGACGCCGTGACGTACCCGAAGTCCAGCCCGCCACCATAGGACTTCTTGGGCGCAGCCTGGGCCGAAGCCAGGGCCGGGGTTACACATGCGAGGGCGAGGACAACCGAGTACGCGAACGGGGAACCGACGCGGTTGGACAGCGATGAAGGCATGGGTTGATCCTGTGGAATGGATTCCGCAACCGGATTGAAAAACGACTCTTTGGGAATGCGCGACGGCGTGACGAAGCCATACCCCGTCACGCCGTCAGCCGTACCCGTCGAGCATTGACCCTGTTGTACCGCGATCACTGCACGGCGTTCACCATCTCGAAGATCGGGAGGTACATGGCAACGATCATGCCACCGACCACGCCGCCCAGGAACACGATCATGACCGGTTCCATGAGGGAGAGGAGGCCGGCCACGGCCGCGTCGACCTCTTCGTCGTAGAAGTCGGCGATCTTCGTGAGCATTTCGTCGAGCCCACCGGTCTGCTCACCGACCGCGATCATGGAGATGACCATGGGCGGGAACACGTTTGACTTGGCGAGCGGCGCGGAAATCGTATCGCCGCCGGCGATCGACGCGCGGCTTTCCATGATGGCATCGGAGATGACGCGGTTGCCCGCCGTCTTCGCCGTGATCTCGAGGCCGTCGAGGATGCTGACGCCCGACGAGATCAGCGTGCCGAGCGTGCGCGTGAAGCGCGAGACGGCGGACTTGCGGAGCACGTCGCCCAGGATCGGCGCCATGAGCATCGCCTTGTCGACCTGCAGGCGGCCGTTGGGCGTCGCGGCGTAGCGGCGGAACAGCCACTGCCCGGCAAACACCAGGGCGATGATCATGTACCAGAAGTGCTGCAGGAACGCCGACGCGCCGATGACGATCTGCGTCGGCAGCGGCAGGTTGATGTGCGCTTCCGCGAACATCTTCTGGAACGTCGGGATCACGAAGATCAGCAGGATGACGATCGCGCCCACGGCCACGGTCGAGATCACGGCCGGGTAAATCATCGCGCCTTTCACTTTGCGCACCAGGGCGTCGTTCTTTTCCATGAACGTCGCGAGGCGCATGAGAATCGTGTCGAGAATACCGCCCGCTTCGCCGGCCGCGACCATGTTCACGTAGAGGTCGGTGAACGCGTTGGGGTGTTTCTTGAGCGAGTCGGCGACGGTGTTGCCGGATTCGACGTCGAACACGACCTGGCGCGTGACTTCCTGCAGCACCTTGTTCTCGGACTGCCGCGCGAGAATGTCCAGCGCCTGCACGAGCGGGAGGCCGGCGTTGATCATCGTCGAGAACTGGCGCGTGAAGATCACGATATCGCGCATCGCGATCTTGCCGCCCTTCTTCTTGGGCGTCTTGGTCGCGTCCTCGATCTTGACGACGTTCATGCGCAGGCGGCGAAGCTGGGCAACGACGTCGTCGCGACTCTGCGCTTCGATCGTCGCCGTCTTCAGATCGCCCCGCGCGTCGCGCGCGGTGTACGTAAACGAGGGCATGCGTTGCGACTCCTGACTCCAGCGGTTTACCGGCCTACTTCCGGCCGGCCTTTGCGTCCTTGCCGCCCATCACCTGATCATCGGTGAGCGGGGCCTTGCCGATCATGCGCAGGAACTCGTTCGGATCGCTGCTCACGCGGAGGCACTCCTCTTCCACGACATCGCGCGCCATGTAGAGCTGGTAGAGCGCGTCGTTCAGCGTCTGCGAACCGAACTTCTTGCCGGCCTGCATCATGGAATAAATCTGGTGCACTTTGTCGTCACGAATGAGCGCGCGAATGCTCGGCGTGACCACGAGGATCTCCGCCGCCATCGCCCGCCCCTTTCCGGAACGACGCGGGAGCAGCGTTTGCGTCACGATCCCCTCGAGCACGAACGCGAGCTGCGCGCGGACCTGTGACTGTTGGTGTGCCGGGAAAACGTCGATCATGCGGTTGATGGCTTCCGCGGCGGAGTTCGTGTGCAAGGTCGCGAACGCCAGGTGGCCCGTCTCGGCGATGGTCAGCGCGGCCTGGATCGTCTCCAGGTCGCGCATTTCGCCGACAAGAATGGTGTCGGGGTCTTCACGCAGCGCGTACTTGAGCGCCGCGCCGAACGATTTCGTGTCCGTGCCGACTTCGCGCTGGTTGACGATGCAGTTCTGGTGCCGGTGGATGAATTCGATCGGGTCTTCGACGGTGATGATGTGGCCGTGCCGCTCCTTGTTGATCTTGTCGATCATGGCGGCGAGGGTCGTCGATTTGCCGGACCCCGTGGGGCCCGTGACCAGCACGAGTCCCCGCGGCTTTTCGGCCATCTTCGCGATCACCGCCGGCAAGCCGAGCTGCTCGAACGTCTTGATGTTGAACGGGATCTGCCGGATCACCATCGAGACGCAGCCGCGCTGCTTGAAGCAGTTGCCGCGGAAACGCGCGAGGTTCGCGATGCCGAACGAGAAGTCGAGCTCGTCCTCCATTTCGAACCGCTTCTTCTGATTCTCCGTCAGGACCGAATACGCCAGCTGCAGCGTGTCCTTCGGGGAGAGGACGTACTCGACCTTCGAGTTCGTGATCTCGCCGTCGACGCGAACTTTCGCGCGTTCACCCGCGGTGATGTGCAGGTCGGACGCGTCGCGCTCGATCATTTCTTCGAGAAGCGCGCGGAGATTGACAGGGGACGTCGGGGAGGCGGAAGTGCCCATGAATCAGAGAGCGAGAGAGCGGGAGAAGGGGAGAACGAGAGAAGGGATCAGGCGCTGGTTTCGCGAAGCACCTGCTCCATGGGAACCACGCCCTTCATGATCTTCAGCCAGCCGTCCATGCGCAGCGTGAGCATGCCTTCATCCACCGCGCCGTCGCGGATTTCGGCGGCGCCGACGTTCTGCATGATCAGGCGGCGAAGGTGCTGCGTCATGAACATCACCTCGTACAGACCTTGCCGGCCCTTGAGGCCGCCGTTGCACTTGTCGCAGCCTTTGCCGCGATAGAACGGCATCTCGCTGATTTTCGTGTCGAGCGTGAACGTCGAGAGGTGGGGCCTCGCCATCTCCGTCGCGCGTTCCTTCGCGCCGTCGAGCGCTTCCTGCGTGATCTTGAGCTCGCGAATGGTCGTGTCCTTCGTGACTTTCATGGACGACAGCTCTTCCTTCGTCGGCGTGTACTTCTCCTTGCAGTCGTTGCAGATGCGGCGCACGAGCCGCTGCGCAAGCACGAGGTTGAGCGCCGACGCGACGTTGAACGGCTCGAGGCCCATGTCCATGAGACGCGTCACCGTTTCCGGCGCCGAGTTCGTGTGCAGGGTCGAGAGCACCAGGTGGCCGGTGAGCGCGGCCTTGATCGCGATCGAGCCCGTTTCGAGATCGCGGATCTCGCCGAGCATGATGATGTTCGGGTCCTGGCGGAGAAACGCTTTCAGCGCGGCCGCGAACGTCATGCCGATCTCGTTGCGCACCAGCACCTGATTGATCCCGAAGAGGTTGTACTCGACGGGATCTTCCGCGGTCATGATGTTCGTGTCGATCGTGTTGATCTTCGAGAGCGCGGAGTAGAGCGTCGTGGTCTTGCCCGATCCCGTGGGGCCGGTGACGAGCACCATGCCGTACGGGTTCTGAATCGCCTCCATGAGCTCGCGCTCGGCGCGCGGCTCGATGCCGAACTTCTCGAGGTCGAGCGTGAGGTTGCCCTTGTCGAGAATACGGAGCACGACTTTTTCGCCGAACAGCGTGGGCAGCGTCGACACGCGGTAATCGATGACCTTCTTGGTCATCTTGAGCTTGATGCGGCCGTCCTGCGGCACGCGACGCTCGGCGATGTTGAGCGCGGCCATGATCTTGAAACGCGACACGAGCGCCGCCTGCATTTTCTTGGGCGGCTTCATGACTTCCAGCAGCGCGCCGTCGACCCGGTAGCGCACGCGCAGCTCGTGCTCGAAGCATTCGAAGTGAATGTCCGACGCGCCGCGATTCACGGCATCCATGAGGATGGCGTTGATCATCTTCACCACGGGCGCGTCTTCGACCGCGGCGCTGAGCGCCGCCGCGGAGACTTCCTCTTCCCGTTCCTCGACGACCTCGACGTCTTCGTCGCCGACCATCTCGGCGATGTCGTCGAGCATCGTCTTCATTTCCTGGTCGGCGGCCTCGTAATGCTTTTCGACCAGCGTGCGCAGCGTGAACTCGCCCGCGATGACCGGGACGACGTCGAAGCGCGTGATGAACTTGAGGTCGTCGATGACCGCATAGTTCGTCGGATCGGCCATCGCGACCGTAAGCGTGCGCCCGTCGCGCTTGAGCGGCAGCACCAGATTCTTCACGGCAATGTCCGTCGGCACGAGCTTCACGATTTTCGGATCGACTTCGAACCGTGACAGGTCGACGGCGGCCATCTTGTACTGCTTGGCCAGCATCTTCGTGAGCTCGAGCTCCTGGACGAACCCGAGCTTGATCAGGTTGTAGCCAACGCGCGTACCGTTCTGCTTTTGCTCCTGGAGCGCCTTATCGAGCTGCTCCTTGGAGATCATCCCCTCGCGAACGAGGAGGTCGCCGATCCGTTCGCTGCTGGACGCAGCCGCTGAAGCCATTGGTGGGGAGGCCGGGGGTACGGGAGTGCGTCAACCTTGCCCCCCGCGACCGGGGTGTCAAGGACGGCGGTCACCCGCCGTTTCACTGGTATGCGCGAGGCCTTTTTCGTGACGTCAACGGCCCGAAAACGTCACAAGCGGCGCGATCAGCTTCGCCATCGACGGGCCGACGCCGCGAACCCGCTTGTCCAGCTGCTGGAGCGACTCGAAGGGCCCGTGCGCGTTGCGTTCCGCGACGATGCGCGCGGCGAGCGCCGGACCGATGCGTGGCAGCGTCTCGATTTCGCGTTCGCTCGCGCGGTCGAGGTCAATTGGAGCGCGGGCGCCGGGGGCGGCGTCGGGGATTCGGGCAACGGGCAAAGGGTCACGGGGATTGGTGGGCTGCCGGTCGGCCTTCCTGACGCCGGCAAGCGAATCGGCTCGGCGGCGCTGCGAAATGAGCGCCGCAGCCGCGGCAGGTGGCGGCGCATCGTGGCCGCGCGTCGCGCCAACCAGCCGCACGACGCCGCCAGCCAGCACGACGGAAGAGAGGAAGATCAGGGCGGTGCGTTCAGATTGGGTCGGCATGCGCCACCATACCACCGCGCCCGACAAGTACCGTCACCAAAATGATGCGACTATCACCGTTTAACTGCAAAGAAGGGAGAGCAAAGGGAAAAAGCCAAGGACACCACAGGGTAAAGCAGGAGGAGGAGAAAAGAGGAACTCTTGGTCCTCTTCCTCCTCCCCGGTTTTATGCCGCCTTTTCCCTTTTCCCCATCCCCTTTCCACCGTTTTGGCTGTTACCGCTTCTCTTCCGCGCGAATCAGCGCCAGCGCCACCCTTCCCATGATCGTCAGCGACTCCGCGCTGATCTTGTCCATGGTGTCCTGCGTCGTGTGGTGGTACTGCCGGTAGCCGTTGAGGTCGATGACGTCGATGACCTTGAAGCCCTTGTCGAGCAGCGGACGGTGGTCGTCGGTCACGTCCTGGATGTCCGGTGAAAACACGCTGCTGTAACCGAGCCGGGCGGCCATGGACCACACGCGGTCGTTCACGTCGCGTGCATGCTGCTCGGCGTACGCCTCCCGCATGACGCGGACGCCGGGATTCGCGACCATGTCCCAGAGCACGCCGAAGGTGGGCCGGTAGCTCGCGTCCGGGAGCGGGTGCTCCGCGAAATACCGCGCGCCGATGAGCACATCCTTCATCTCGCCTTCGAACTCGCCGTAATCCTCGCCGTCGGTGAAGAGGAGATCGACGCCGACCGTCGTCGCGTGCGCCTTGAGCGCCTCGGCAAGCACGAGGAGCAGCGCTGTGCTCGCCGCGCCATCGTCTGCACCGGGGACCGGCTTCTTCTTGTCATCGACCGCGAACGAATTATCGGCGTGTGGGCGCGAGTCCCAGTGCGAGACGTACAGAATGCGCGTCTTCGCGAGCGGATTGAACTGGGCGAAGATGTTGCGCATGTGCAGGGAGTCGACCTTGCCGGCCGAGTCCTTTTGCGTGACATGCGTCCAGCGCTGCTCGAATACGGTGTCCGCGTTCTTCCGCAGCTCCTGCACGATGCGGTCACCGACGAGGCGGGCCGCCTCGCTGTTCGGAATGCGCGGCCCCGCGTCGACCTGGATGCGCGCGTATTCGATGGCGCGCGCGCCGTCGAACGTGACCTGCGGAACATCCTTGCCGCACGCCACAGCCAACGCGGCGAGCACCACCGTACTGCGCACGAGCTTGTTCATCGCATGTTTCCGATGTTGCCGATGTCGTACTGCAGGTTGAACACGGCAGAGAGCATCATCTGGCTCAATCGCCGGTTGTAGTTGTTATCGAACGTAACCACGCGCGTTCCCTGCAGCGAAAACTTCACGCGCGGCATGACGTCGGTGTCCGCGAGCAGGTTGAGACGCGTGCTGCCGTTGTCGGCAAGGCGGCTTGGTTTGTCCGCGCTCGAAACGGTCACGAACGTTGCCTGCGAGGTCCGGGCCCAGCCGAAACGCGTGCGGAGCCGCCCCGGCAGATTCCACCTCCGCGGCAGGGAAAAGGCACGGCTGATGTCACCGGCGATTTCGCGCTGCGTCGTTGCCGTGAGGCTGCCCGGCACGCTGTCCGTCCGTTTGATGAGATCGTACCGGAACGTGGTGTTGAGACCACCGACGTCCACGTAATTCACGGCGGCCGAGAATGGCCCGTAGTGCCGCGTGAGGCCCACGCGGCGATCGCCCGTCGCGTCGGCGGTTTCCCCCGGCGCGAACGTCGCGTTCCGCGTCTTGTCGAAGGCGCCGTTGAATCCCACGGTGCTGACGACGTGCATCCATCCGAAGGGCTTGAATGTGCCTTCGCCGAACGGCTGCCACCGCTTGAGCCACGGAAGGGAATCACTCCAGCGGACGCCGATGTTCGGGAGCGTCTGCTGGCGGCCCTGGATGACGGCCTGCGTGTTGTCGAGGCGGCGCGTGTAGTTGTCCGTGCTCGCGGTTTGCATGCGCGTCGTGAGATTCAGATCGTTGCGCAGCTTGAATCCGGTGCTGAACACGAGCGTCTGGGTCTCCGCCGCGATCGTGGCGCGCTGGTTCTCGTGCTCGAGGAACGCGTCCAGTCCGCCGGCGGCGAACTGATAGCCGAATCCCGGCGTGAATGGCGCGCCGTCGAATGACGATGTCAGCGTGTGCGACCAGGAGATGTCGAGCTGCTGGAACCGGTCGGCGATCGCCGCGCGTTTGCCCTGCGCGCCGAACCAGCGCTTGAGTGCGCGCCCCGGATCGAAGACTGATCCCGCGGTCAGCGACCGGATGTTCGAGAGACGCCGCGGCAGCCGGAACGCGCCCGTCGAGTCTTCGGTTCGGACGAGCTGCCGCGACTGCGGGTCGCGCTGCATGGTGAACCCGGTGATGAAACTGACCGATGGATGGAAATACGACGCTACGGCGGGCTCGAACCGCACTGACGAGTTCATCTGCCGCTCGCGCTCGAGACCCAGGTCCACGCCCCAGAGTTTTTCGCGCTCGTGCGACGCGATGATCGCGGTCGCGGACGTATCGCCGTAGTCGCGGAGGTCGCGCACGTTGCCGTAGTTCCAGGTCACCGTGAGCGGCTGCAGCGGCCGGAACTCCGCGAGCGCGGACGTTCTGAGGAGATTGCTGAGACCGGTCACCCGCCGCCCGGGATCGCTCTCCAGCACAACCGGCTTGCTGAACGCGAGACGATTGTCGGCGTTGTGCCCAAGGTCGGCGGACACCCGGAACTGCGTCGGATTCCAGCGGAGCTTTGCCTTGCTGCCCCCAAGCCAGGAGGGAAGTGGCGCGTAGCGCGCGAGCGCGGACTGCAGGCTGTAATCCATTCCGAGCGCCCAGTTCTTCGACGACCCGTCGGTGAACTCCGACCGCGAATCGGCGTGCGAATAGCTCGCGCGGAACTGCGTGTTGTTTACGAGCAGTCCCCATCCCGAACGCATCAGGACAGCGCGGCGCATCGTCATGTCGTAGCGCGTGACGTCGGTTTCGGGCGTGCGAAGGCCGGTGAGCGTCCCTGCAACGATGTCCGATTGCGAGAGAAAGAGCGGATTCGACGATGAATGCGCGTGAGAAATGGTCAGCGGGATGGAAAAGCCCGCCGCGCCCGGCATCAGCTTGTCGAGCTTGATGCTCGTCGCAAAACTGACGCCGTCGTTGCCGAGAAACGTCGGCTGTTCGCCGAGCTGCCGGAAATGCGGATCCGTTCGTGACGCGGTGGCAACAAACGATGCGACATCACCCGCGGCCACGTTCACGCTCAGTTGCCCCGCGTAGCCCGGCGTGTTCTCGACGTTGGTGAGCCGGACTTCATCCACCCAGAGCTCGAGCGTGTCGGCGGGGAGAATGGGCGACATGCCCGTGCCGTTCGCCACGCGCACCATGCCGACGGCGAGCTCCTGCACCTGCGCAAGACTCGGCGGATTCACGGCCGGATCCGCCGAATACACGATGTAGCCACCGGCGCAGACTGCGTGCCGGTTGATGGGCTGTCCCACGGGTACGCCGGAGCGCGCGATGAGAATCGAGTCCACGCCCGTGCACGCGATCGAGTCGGCGCCTTCGCGGAACAAGCTGCTCTGGAGCTGCGTTCTGAGCTGCTCGAGGATCGTGAAATCGACGCGGACCTCGGGACTCCACGCGTCACGCGTTTGTCCCGAATTGATGTCGGTGCGATACAGATAGAAGTTGTTCGCGTCGCGCCCGATCTTGACGTAGAACTGGAGATCGCCGTTCAGTCCCCAGCCGGCCCCGCGCCCGCGCGCCCAGACGCGCAGCTCCTTGTAGTTCATGAAATTCCGCGCGCCTTCCGGGAAGCGCTCATACGCTTCCGCGCGCTCGAACGGCTGCAGGTTCAGCACCTGGAGCCGCAACGACTTCTCGTTGATCTGCGTGCGCACGCTTTCGAGTCCGGTCTGCTGCTTTTCTGCCGCGTCGGTCACGCCCGGCGGCGGTTCGTAGTTGAGACGCAGTGAATCGCGGTCCTGCGTGCCGATCACGGACGCAATCACGAATCCCTGGGTCGTCGCATCCCCCGCGATCCCGCTCACCGTGCGATCGGAGCGCTTGATGAGCGGCGAGCCCTGGAACTTGAACAGCGCGATCGGCAGCGTCGTGAAGGCCGTGTCGGCAGTGCCTTCTCCGGAGACCAGCGTCAGCCGCACGGCGCGGATGCGCCGGATGTTGGGGCCGCCGTTCAGCGAATCATCCGGTGCGCTGAACGGCACGCGCACGCGCACCCAGCAGAGATCCGTCGCGCTAACGGTGCCCCCCGCCGCCGTGTCGAACGCCGCAACGCTGCACTTGCCAAGCCGGTTGTAGCTGGCCGTGTTCGAGAGATCGATGATGTACCGCCGGAGCCGTTCCTGCTCACGTTGGTTTGCCGTGAGGTTGAGGGTGTTGTCAAGATCGATGTCTTCTTCGTCGAGCCGCCCGTTTTTCACGGTACAATTGTTCCGCGCGTCGCCGAGGAGCAGCACCTGGTACGCGCCGCGCGAACACGTCGGAAAATTCGCGATGGTCGTGAAGTCCTGGTCACGCACGACGGTGAGCAGCGACACGACGTCGCCGGGGAGGCCCTTGTCGTTCGTGGCCTGGTTGAATCCGCGGGAGAGCGAGTCGCGCTCGGTGTCGAGCATGTCGAAGCCCATGAGGGCCTTGCCGCTGTACGTGGAGTCGACCCCGCCGCTGGCGTTCTGCGTCAGCGTGAGCAAGGTGGGACCGAACGCGACGGAGTTTTCCGACAGGTCACCGATGTCGAGCACGATCGCGGGATTGGTCGCGCGCTTTGCCGTGGACGTATCCACCAGCGTCCAGAACTCGATGTACTCGACGCGCGACAGGTCCTGGCCCGACGCGCCGAGCGGTGCGACGAGCGAGCGCCACCTGCGCCCTGGGCGCGTGAACTGCTGCTCGACGGTCCACAGAAACCGGTCGTTCGTGCTGTTGAGCAGGCCGCCGACCGAGAGCGGATAGAGCGTGAGCCACAACATGGGCTCGGGCGCGTTCACCCCCGAGCCTGAGAGCGACACCTGCGGATCGATCTGCGGCAGCGTGAACTGCACCGGAATGTGCGCCCGGGAAAGGCCGGTGCCCTGCCACGCCATCGTCGACGCGCGCACGAGATCGAACGTCTCGGCGCCCAGGCGCTGGGGCAACCGCAGACCAAGCGCGGGCTGGCTCGAGTAGTGCCACGCCGCTTCCTGAAGCGGCACCTGGATGCCGCCTTCGCCTTCGAACGTCTGGACGAACGCCTGCCCCGCCTTGTTCGGCTGCGGCCGGCTCGTCGCGAACTCTCCCGCAATGCCGATGCGTGACACCGTCGTGCTGTGCACCGTCGGCCACTTTTCAATCAGTCGCGAGAGCGCGGCGGCGTCGAAATCGAAGCGCCCGGTCAGTCCCGCAATGAACGAGGATTGCGGCTCGTAGCCCAGCGGGGGCCGCGTAAACGCGGTGCTCTGGCTCTGCGAGATCATCGTGAGTCCGAGCTCGCCGCGCTCCATCGGGATCTGCCCGGAGAACGCGAGGATCGATGTCGGAGCGGCGGCGAAATCCGGATTCTCTTCGTACCGCACCGACACGCGCCGCGGCCTGATGAACAGCGTGTCGGGGCGCGTGAACGTGATCATGCCGAGCTCGTAGTCGATCGTGTAGTCCTTTTCGCGCGCGATCGTCACGCCATCCACCTGCACGAGCTCCGAGTTGCGCCGCAGCTGCTGTGCGCCGAGCGTGACGGTGCCGATCGTGCTGCCGGCGTCGATGTCGTAATGCAGTTGCAGGCGATAGTGCGACTGCGGATGCTGCTGCGAGTAAAGGTCTTCGCTGGGCGTGACGTAAATGGTGTCGCTGAGCGGATTCCCGGGCTGCACGAGACCGTTCGCCGCGAACGGGCGTACCGACGGCATCACCACGTAGTAGTCGTCGATGATCTTCGCGGTCGCCGAGCCGATGCCGACCGCGGTGTTCGGATCGCTGGGACGCGGCCAGAGCCGGTTGTCCAGGTCGAACAGCGCCGCGTTCCCCGATTGCGCGAGCCCGAACATCTGGAGGTACGTATCGAACACGCCGGCGAGCGGCTTTTCCTGCCCGACGCCGCCACCTGTGAGGATGCGCATCGTCACCGACGAGCGCCTGAGGTCCTGGCCCGCGACTTTGTAGATGGACCGGATTTCGCGCACGAACGCCGAATCCGTGGGCCGCACTTGGGGATCCCAGAGGAGATGCGCGAGCTGCGGGTGCGTCGGATCGTACGCCACGTCCGGTGTCCCGCCGAGCTCGGCGATCACCGTGTCGCGCCCGCCGATGCGCAGCGTGTACGCAACGACGAGGCGCTCGTTCTGGAGATTCAACGAGCGCTTGAGCGCAATCCAGAGCTGCGACGGATCCGTGTAGTAATCCTTGTTCTCCTGAAGCAACTCGTAGACCTGGCTCGACGGCTTCGGGTCGCCCATGACCTGAAAGCGCGGACCGTTGGGATTCGGCGGCTGGCCACCGAGCACGAGCCGGTACACGAAGAGCCGCCGCGGCCGGAGCGTTTCCGGCAGCGCTTCGGCGATCGAGCGCATCTGCACGCCGTTCAGGAGATCGATGTTCGGATAGCCCGGAAACGACCGCGGATCGATCGTGAAGAAAAACCGGCGTGGCTCGACCTGATAATCCTCGAGCTCGCGGTTGTCGGATTTCACCGTGCGATCGCCGACGACGACATCGTAGCTCTTGGGGATGTTGCCCTGCTGCTGCGCGACGATGCCGCGGAATTTCATCGGCCCGATCTGGCCGATGGCCTGAATGCCGTAGTTCCCCGCGGGGATCCCGCTCGTGATGAACGTCGACGGCGGCAGCTGCAGCGTGACGTTGCCGACCTCGAGACGCTCGATCAGCTCGTCCGATTTTCCCCGATAAAACAGGCTGATGTTGTCGGAGGACCGGAACTCGCGCTTGGAGTCGTAGTCGACGTTGATGAAGAACCGGTCGGCGATGCTGCCGCCGGCCCGCATGTCGAAATCCAGATTGAACGCAGGCTGAAATCCGGCGGCGCACTGCGACGCGAGAGAAAAGAGCTGGTTTGCGGTGCAGCGCTCGTTGCGCGTGCGATCCACCTTCGACTCGAAGCGCGCACCGAGCTGCACGCCGATGGGGGAGTCGTCGGCGAGCAGGTTGCCGAAGATGGCGGCGAATCCGGAGTCGCGCGGCGCGAGCGGTCCGACCGGTGCCGCAACGGGTGCGGTGACGACACCGACGCCCGCTTCCCGCGCGCGGGTCATCGTTTCGATCCAGAGCTCGCTCCGCCGCTCGGCGAGCCGTTCGGTCAGAGCGCGTACCTCACCGGCCGCAATGGTCCGGGACGAGTCGCCGCGCATGAGCGCGAGTCCAAAGCGGTTGAACGGGGGCGGCGGATTCCAGGGGATCCGGGACAACTTGAGCTCCGCGCGCACCACGGCGGGCGAGAACCGGATACCCGGATAGGCAAGCGTGTCGCCCCCGCCCTGGCCGGCGGCGACGATCGGAGCCACGACGATCCCGAGCGCGGCGAGCGCGCCAATGCAATTCCGGAACACCCTGAGCGGCTACGCGGGTATCAGTGCGGGAACGTCCGCCGGCTGGGCGGCGGTGTACGCACCGCAAACACCTTGCCGAAGGAACTGCGAACGGTGGAATTTACGAGTTGGGCCGTTGCCCACAAACGGTTCTACCGCGCGGGATCGCCGGTCGTCACTCTCCAGGTTCCTCCCGTCGTCCCTCCGTTCAGACACGCTTGAGACTCGTCACCCGATACGTCCTCCGAGAGCACGCAGGACCGCTGCTCTTCGCGGTGACGACCCTGACGTCGCTCCTGCTCCTGAACTACGTCTCCAAGAAGTTCGGCGAGCTGGTGGGCAAGGGTTTGCCCTGGGGCGTCATCGCGAAGTTTTTCGCCCTCTCGATCCCGTTCGTGTTCGCGATGACACTGCCCATGGCTGTCCTGATCGCGACGCTCTACGCATTCAGCCGGATTGGCGGCGACAGCGAAGTCACGGCACTCATGTCGTGCGGTGTCGGGACCCGGCAGCTCATGACGCCCGTGATCGGAGCCGGACTCGTGCTGTCCCTCCTGATGCTGGCGTTCAACGACCAGGTCTTGCCGCGGGCGAACTTTCGCCTGAGCGCATTGCAAGGCAGCATCTCGCAGAAGAAGCCGACGCTGGCGCTCAAGCCGCAGGTGCTGAATGCCGTGGCGCGCGGCGGACCGTACATGTGGATCTCGCAGCTCGACACGCGGCGCAACTTCATGAAGGAAGTGACGATCTACGACTTCTCGGACCTCGC
>DASRAP010000111.1:0-4096 GCA_035638155.1 Gemmatimonadaceae bacterium
CGGGAGCACTGAACTACGGGAGCACTGAACTACGGGAGCACTGAACTACGGGAGCACTGAACTACGGGAGCACTGAACTACGGGAGCACTGAACTACGGGAGCACTGAACCACGGGACCACTTAACTACGGGACCACTGAACTACGGGACCACTGAACCACGCGTGGTCCCGCAGTCTCTCCGTTCCCGTTCTCTCTGTTCCCGCAGTCATCTCTGTTCCCGTTCTCCGTTCCCGCAGTCATCTGTTCCCGTAATCTCCCTGTTCCCCTAGATTCCGCACTGAAGCGGGCGTGGCGAAACTGGCAGACGCGCAGGACTTAGGATCCTGTGGGGAAACCCGTGTGGGTTCGACTCCCACCGCTCGCATGCGAGGGCTGGAGGGCTAGCGGGCCGGAGGGCTGGAGGGACTGAACGCCGAACCCAGACGCCGTTGCCGTGCCCTCTAGCCCTCTAGCCCACTGGCCCACTAGCCCTGTGAGAATTGCTGTAATCGGCTCCGGCCTCGGCGGACTCGCGGCCGCAATCCGGCTTCGCGCGCTGGGCCATCGCGTCACCGTCTTTGAGCAACGCTCCGTTCCCGGAGGACGCGCGAGCACGTTCGCCAAGGACGGGTTCACGTTCGACGCTGGGCCCACGATCCTCACCGCGCCGCACCTCATCGACGAGCTGTTTGCCGCCGGCGGCGAACGCCGGGAAGAGCTCGTCGAGCTCGTCAGGCTCGATCCGGCATACAACATCCGCTTTCCCGACGAGTCGGTGTTTCATTATTTCACCGACGCCGAGGCACTGCGCGCGGAGGTCGAGCGGTTCTCGCCCGGGGACGTGGCCGGCTACGATGCGTTCAGCCGCGCAGCCACGAGGATCTTTCGCGCCGGCATGGCGCTGATCGACACGCCGTTTCATTCGCCCCTCACCATGCTCCGCGCGGCGCCGGCGCTCGCACTCCTTCGCGCCGACAGGTCCGTTGCCGATCTCGCCATTCGCCATTTTCGCGATGAACGTCTTCAGCGCGTGTTCTCGTTTCACCCGCTCCTCGTGGGCGGCAATCCGTTCACCACGACCTCGGTCTACGCGCTCATCCACAGGCTCGAGCAGGAGTGGGGCGTCTGGTTCGCGCGCGGCGGCACGGGCGCGCTCGTTCGCGCGCTTGTCACGACGTTCGAGCGCATCGGCGGCCGAATGGAATACGAGGCATGCGTGACCGAGATCCTGACCGACACCCGCAGCCGGCGTGCAACGGGTGTGCGACTCGCGACGGGGCGCTCGCACGCCGCCGACGCAGTGGTGTGCAATGCCGACGTCGCGCAGACGCACCTCTCGCTCCTGCCGAAGACTGTGCGCCGCCGCTGGACCGACGCGCGCGTCCGGCACATGCGCCAATCCATGTCGCTCTTCGTGCTGTACTTCGGCACGAAAGGCACGTACCCCGGCGTCGCACATCACGAGATCCTGATGGGGCAGAGTTATCGCGAGCTTCTGCGCGATATCTTCGGCGGCGGCCCGTTGTCCGGGGATTTTTCACTTTACCTGCATCGCCCGACAGCGACGGATTCGTCGCTCGCACCGCCAGGCTGCGACGCATTCTACGCACTCGTTCCGGTGTCGCACCTCGGCGCGGATATCGACTGGCAGGAGGCCGGGCCGTGGCTCCGCGACGCCATCGTCGACCGCCTCGACGCGACCCTGCTTCCGGAGCTCAAGGGCAGGATCACTGCTGAAAGTTCCGTTGATCCCCGGTACTTTCGGGACACGCTTGGCGCGTATCTCGGCAACGGGTTCTCTTTCCAGCCGACGTTCCGCCAGTCGGCCTGGTTCCGGCCGCACAACCGCAGCGAAGATGTGGCGAACCTGTATTTTTGTGGGGCGGGGACACACCCCGGCGCAGGCGTACCGGGAGTGATCAGTTCGGGTAAGATCGTGGCGAACCTGATTGGACCATCGGAATGACTGACGCGGAGCATTGCGCCGCTGTCGCACGGCAAAACACGCGAACGTTTTCGCTCGCTGCAGGATTTCTTCCGCGCGACAAGCGCCGCGGTGCATTCGCATTTTATGCGTTCTGCCGGACCGCCGACGACATCGTCGATCGCGGCAACCCGGCGAACGTCGACGCGGCGCTCAAGGCAATTCGCGCCGAGCTCGACGCGGCGCTCGCGGGCGAGCCGCGCGGTCCGGTGTTCCGCGAGCTCGCGTGGGCCGCCGGGCACTTTGCCGTGCCGGCGGCACCGCTGTTCGAGCTGCTGGACGGCGTGAGCCTCGACCGCACGCCCGCGCGATACGAGTCCTGGAACGATCTCCGCGCGTACTGCACGCGCGTGGCAAGCAGCGTGGGTGAGATGTGCACGCACGTGTTCGGCGTCGAAGATGCGGCGTGCCTTCCCCGCGCCGTCGGGCACGGCCGGACGCTTGGCGTGGCCATGCAACTCACCAACATCCTGCGCGACGTGGGTGAGGACGCGCGCCGGGGACACTGTTACCTGCCCCTCGTCGATCTCGCGGATTTCGGATTCGCGCCCGAGGACGTTCTGACGAACGCGAATCTGGCGCGCTCATCCCGCTGGCGCGCGCTCATGCGGTTCGAGATTGAACGCGCCCGCGCGCTGTACGACAACGCGGAGCCGGGCCTCACGCTTCTCGCGCGCGACGCGCGACAATGCGCCACGGCGTGCGCGCGCGGGTACGCGGCGATCCTCGGCGCCATCGAGCGGCAGGCGTACGACACGATCCGGACGCGCGCCGTGGTACCCCGGTGGCGAAAGGCCACGCTCCTGCTCCGCGCCTGGCGTTTCCGCACAGCGTGACCAGGCAGTGAAACGCAGTGAAGACACAGTGAAAAGGCTGTGACAACGCCACCGCCGGCGCGCGCGCACCCACGGGGCGGCGCGGATCGCGCGGCGACGATTCTTCTGACGGCGCACGTCGCACTCATCGCCTTCGCGACGCTCGCGATGGTGACGATCCTCGCCGGCAAGTTTCCCGTGTGGATGCAGGGACCGTACACGCCGCGCGTGTACGATCTGAGCTGGAAGTACACGGGACAGATCTACGTCGTACTCGGACTCCTCGCGGCAATCGCGCATGCATCCCCGCGGATCGGCACGCGGCGCGCGCTGGCATTGTTCGCAGCTGCGGCCGGCGCGGCGCTGGCCAGCGAGCTCATTGGCACGAACTTCGGCGTGCCGTTCGGACCGTATCACTACACGGCCATGCTGGGCCCGCGCGTCAACGGCGACGTGCCGTATCCGATTCCGCTGTCATGGGCGTACATGCTCTATGCGAGCCTGGCGATGTGCGCCGTCATAGGGCCGAAGGGCCGAAGGGCCGAAGGGCCGAAGGGAACCACCCTTTGGCCCTTCGGCCCTTTGACCCTTTGGCCCTTGCTCGCCGGTCTTCTCATGACCGCGTGGGACGTCGCACTTGAAGTGCACATGACCAACGTGTCGCCCGCGCACTGGACGTGGGACCTCGCCCACTCTCCCGCCCTGTTCCCCGCCTTTCTCTCATCGCCGGTGTTTTACGGCATGCCGCTCTCGAACTGGGTCGGCTGGTTCGTCACCGCAACGCTGATTGCGCGGCTCATGCTCGCCATCGTGCCGCCCGACGTCTGGCGAACGCGCGTCGCGCCCTCGCGGCTGCCACTCGTGCTCTACGCCGCGAACGGACTCATGCCCATTGCCACGACCGCGCGCCACGGATTGTGGGGCGCGGCTATCGGAGGAGCTGTGCTGATGGGAGCGCCGCTGGCATTCGTCGCCGCGGCGAGGCACAAAGGAACGCGCGCTACTTCTTCTTGAAGACGAGCACGACGCCGTTTTCCGTCTTGGTCATGGTGCCGCTGCTCCACGTCGCCGTCGCCGTCGACGGAATGCCAAGATCGTTGTTGTACGAGAAAGAAACCGTGCCGTCCGCGAACGACCACGTTCCCGTCTTCGTGTCGGTCGCCGAATGCTCACCGGTGACGTCGAACAGCGTCGTCTTGCGGATATCCGAATACGCATTGTTCGCGCTCAATCGGATCGTCGCCGAATCGAGCATCAGCCGCTCGCTCGCCGTGAGATGATAGATGCCCGGCGGTGTTGTGCCGTCCACCGTCTTG
>DASRAP010000112.1:0-2771 GCA_035638155.1 Gemmatimonadaceae bacterium
GGGCAGCGTGCGCCAGATGGAGGGGTCGTCGGGAAAGAGCGAGATCTCGTCCGAAAACGACCTGAGCTCGCGAACAAACAGGCGTTGGAGGATGTGGTTGGCGCGCGTGCTCATGGCTGGACCGGGCGACGGGACAGATACCATGGGCCGCAACCCATCCGGGGTCAAGGCAGTCGTACCAACTAGAAACATAGTTGACAAATACACCCGGCCATCGTAGGTTCTACTAAACTTCTAGTAGCAGATGCCACGTGAAGATCTCTTTTACCGCTCGTGAGCTCGATGTCATGGCTGTTCTGTGGGAGCGGGGGTCCGGTACCGTCGCCGAGGTGCGCGACGCGCTCAACGACGACTTCGCGTACACCACGGTCCTGAGTGTGCTGCGCACGCTCGAAGAGAAGGGCTATGTCACGCATGTCGCCGAAGGGAAGGCGCACCGGTATCGTCCGGCGGTCGAACCGGACGCCGCGGGACGCAGCGCGCTGACGCGGATCGTCGACACGATGTTCGGCGGCTCTCCGGAGCTCCTGCTCACCCAGCTCGTGAGCGATCGCCGGCTGGACCGCCGCAAGCTCAGGCAGCTCCGTGCGCTGCTCGATGCGCGCATCGCCGCGCAGGGAGACTCCAAATGATCGTCTGGATGGCGTGGACGGCGGTCTTTTCGGCGTTGGCCGCCGGGTGGGCGCTCGCGCTCGAGCGCGCCGCCGCGTTCATCGGTGCACGCCGGCGCTTCATATGGATCGCGGCGCTCCTATCGATCGTGACCGTGCCGGCGCTGTTCGCCACCCGTCGTGCGCACGTGGCACCGCGAGTCGTGCGCACGAGTCCGGCGGCGCTGAAGATTGATCGCCTGGTCGTGATCGCCGCCGTGCCGTCGCCGGTCACGCGCGCGGTTCGGCAGGCGGCAATCGTGCATGCGTCCGCCGACACGTGGGCAGGACGCGCGTGGGCCGTGCTCTCACTCCTTGTCGCAGGTGCCTTCCTCCGCGCCATGCTCACGCTCCGCAGTGAACGAAAGGGGTGGCGCGACACCACGCTTCTCGGCACACGGGTGCTCGTCGCCGATACGGCAGGCCCGGCCGTGGCGGGATTTGTCCGCCCGCGGGTCGTGATCCCCGAGTGGGTGTTTAGCGCCGACCCACGCGCGCAACATTTCATTTTGAAGCACGAAACCGAGCACGTGCGCGCGCGAGATCCGCTGCTGCTCGCCGCGGCCGGCGCCATTCTCGTCGTGGTTCCCTGGAACCCAGCGGCGTGGTGGATCGTGCGCCGGCTCCGCCTTGCCATGGAAGTCGATTGCGACGCGCGCGTGCTGCGCGGCGTGCGCGGCGTGCGCGATGCGCGCGACTACGGCACCACGCTTCTCACCGTCGGCGAGCGCACGTCGTCGGCCCTCATTCTGTCCGCGTCCCTCGCGGGACCTCGATCCCTACTCGAAAGGAGACTCACCGCCATGACGATGCCCAAACGGCGCCATCCACGACTCGCCGCTGCGCCGCTGGTTGGCGCCGCGTTGATCGCCATGACCGCTGCAGCCACAGTGCCGCGGCCGGACTCGCTCGGCACCATCGCGCACGCGCGCGGTCCGCAGGACTATCCGACGCGCGATTCGATTGCGGCGATGGTCGCGACGCACCTGCCGCAGGTCGCGAAGGGCTCGGATACGTCCAACTATGTGGTCATCGTGCTCGACGCGAACAACAACTTTGTGCGAGCGCTCGCCGGATCAGGCTCGGCGATGATCCGGGTCGACGGCGACAAGCGGACCGCGGACGAACGGCGCCGCCAGACCGCAGAACGCACGGGCATTCCTGCGCGCGCACCCGGACAGGGCGGGCGGAGTGGCGCCGGCGGCGGGCGCGGCGGTGGCACGACCGTTCCGGTTCGTATCGACGAGCGATTCGAAGGCGTCAACGTTCGCGCTCTTCCCCGTGAGTCCTATGCGTCGGGTGTGTTTCGCGGGGGCGTCGGCACCGATCCGGTCACCGGCGAGCGCCGGACCGCTGCGCCGCTCAACGCGGCGCCCGGCATGACCACGTTCGGAGACAACGGCGCTTCAGGCATCGAAGGCATTCCCGCGGCCGATCTCACGTCGCTGGACATCTTCCGTTTTGCCGCAGGCGAATTGACGTCGCGGATGGTCGAGGTTCTCGTCGTCACGACCAACACCATCGGCCCCGTGAAGTAGCGTCGCTAGCTTCCACGCGATGCCAAGTCACGTGGAATTGAGGGAAGCGGCACGTCGCGCGATGATCGAGCACGGGTTTGTGCCCGATCCACCGCGCGACGTGCTCACTGAAGTCTCCGCCGCCGCTCCTGCGGGCTCGTCCGCGCAGGATCTTCGTGCGCTTCCGTGGTCCTCCATCGACAACGACTCGTCGCGCGATCTCGACCAACTGGAGGTCGCTGAGCGTCTTCCGGATGGCGTGATTCGCGTGCGTGTGGCGATTGCGGATGTCGACGCCGTTGTGCGAAAGGATTCGGCGACCGACCGATTCGCCGGGCTCAACGCGACGTCGGTGTACACCGGCGTCGCCACGTTCCCCATGTTGCCCGAGAAGCTGTCCACCGACCTCACGTCACTCGGGCAGGACGCGGATCGCGCGTCGATCATTATCGAATTCGACGTCGCGAAGGACGGCACCGTGCCGCGCAGCACGGTGTACGTCGGACTGGTCGAGAACCACGCCAAGCTCGCGTACGGCAACGTTGGTGCGTGGCTCGATGGCCACGGCCAGCTGCCAGCGGCGGCGACGCCGGCAATCCAGGAG
>DASRAP010000113.1:0-8038 GCA_035638155.1 Gemmatimonadaceae bacterium
CGCCCCGTCGCCCCGTCGCCCCGTGCATCAGCCGCTCACCGACGCTGACGTCGTGATGACGACGAGACACATGCTCGCGCCATGACGAACGAATCGCGTCCGCGAGGCCTCCGGTCTCTGGCTCGTGCTACATTGGAAGGCGATGCCCGCGAAGCCGTACGGCGATGTTTCCTGGGACCGCATGAGCGGCGCCGTTGAACGTGTACGCGACCGTCTCGCGCGCGCGGCGCGTGCGCTCAACGACGCGAGCGTACCGTACGGCGTCGCTGGAGGGAACGCGGTGGCGGCCTGGGTATCTCGCGTCGATGAAACCGCGGTGCGAAACACGCAGGACGTCGACCTCCTGATGCAGCGCAGTGATCTCGCCCGGGCGCGAGCCGCGCTCGAGACGGCCGGCTTCGTGTATCGCCATGTTGCGGGGCTTGATCTCTTCCTCGACGGCCCGGAAGCGAAGGCGCGGGACGCGGTCCATATCGTCTTCGCGGGCGAACGTGTCCGGCCAGAATACGTGCTGCCGGCGCCGGACATTACTGAAGTCGAGCGCATGGCGAGCTTCTCGCTCCTTACACTCGATGCCCTTGTGCGCATGAAGCTGACGTCGTTCCGCGACAAGGACCGCGTTCACATCCGCGATTTGATCGACGTTGGCCTCGTGGATGCGTCATGGATGGCGCGCCTTCATCCCGCGCTCGCGGCGAGACTGCGTGCATTGCTCGACAACCCACACGGGTAGCGCGCATACACGACTTCTGGAACGTGACCCAGCGCAATCCGCGCCCTTGCGTCAATCCAGATCAGGCTGGAGGCCTCGAGGGCTCAGTCGTTCGCTTCGGAATCGTGCCCGGCGGGCTTGATCCATGGTAGTTCGGAGAATACTTGCGGCACTCGCGGCGGCGGCCGGAAGCGCGCTGCTGACCCCCGGGTCTACCGTCGAACTGCAAGCAGCGATTCCACTGTACGGCGTCCAAGTCGTGGCCAGCAGCGAATCGACGGCGCTCCGGACAGTCTATGCGATGCACGCGAGGCGGGACGGGCGGGTTCTCGTGACCGACACCGCAGCGAATGCAATCCTGCTCTTCGATGCCTCGCTCAAGACGTTCACAACTCTTGGGGATACTGGCAGCGCGGGGCACGCGGGTGGGCTTCTGCCGTTTGGACGAGACTCAGCTGCGCTGGTCGACCGTGTGGCTCGCGCGCTTGTGATTGTCGGTCCTGACGGTCGTTTCGGCAGAGTGATTGCCCCGCTCAGGCCTGCCGACATGCAGTTCTACTCGGGCGCCGGAAATGGCGCACCCGGTTTCGATTCATCCGGAAGGCTCTTCTATCGGGGAGCGGTCGGGCCACCGAACACCATTCAGCTCGACAATGTCGCGGCGAGAGACACGACCGTGACGCTTCCCGACTCAGCACCGATCCTGCGCGCGGATCTTGAGAAACGGCGGCTGGACACAGTTGCGATGGTACGAGTTCCGTCTGACCGCCGGAGGGCTCGGAGCGAATCTGGGCAGCTTCGGCTCACGAGCTTCCTCAATCCACTACCGGTGATAGACGAGTGGGCTCTGTATCCAGACGGGACCGTCGCGGTGGCTCGGGGCCGCGATTATCACATCGACTGGTTCTCGCCGGATGGGAAGAAGGTCAGCAGTCCGCCGATGGCATTTGACTGGCTGCGGCTAACGGATGGCGACAAGAAGCGCATAGTTGACTCCGTCCAGCGGATGGTGGATTCCGTTTGGGGTCAAACCGTATCTCGAGTTACGTCGGCGGCACGCGCCAGGACTTTGGCAGGCCTTCGGCTCCAAGTGGTGTCCGCTTCTGACCTGCCAGATTATGTGCCCGCGGTAAAGCCGGGTTCACCAATCCGCGTGGACCCGCGAGGCCGATTATGGATCGTACCTGCGACGTCCCTGTTGCACCCCGATGGGACGGTATTTGATATCGTGTCACGCGAGGGGCGGGTTGTCGAGCGCGTTCAGCTCCCTGCAGGGCGAGTCCTTAACGCGTTTGGCGGTGGCGATACACTTTTCCTGTCCGTGCCGTCGCCACGCTTCACGAGGATCGAAAAGGCTGTCGTTACCCGTTAGGACTTCTCCCGTTCTCCCGTTCTCCCGTCCTCTGTCAGTGCGTCAACGCGTACACGAAATAGTTGATCATCAGCTTGTACGCCTCATTCGTCGGCAGAATCTGGAATCCCTGCTCCGAAAACTGGATGTACTCGCCGAAATCCTGGTGGTCGTTGATCACCGCAACGAGACGCTTTGACTCGTCGTTGTCCTCGTAAAACCCGTAGTAGCGCGCGGGACAATTGCCGCAGTCGCGCGAGTAGTAACCGGGCACGATGGCCAGGTTCACCTTGTAGAACGCGTTGAAGATCGCGTTGTCGGGTTTGAGCTCCACGAGCTTTGCCTGCGGAAACGCCCGGTGCCACTGGTACACGAGGTTCGACAGGTGATTCACGTTGCGCGAGCCCATGTCGTCGAAGATCACGAAGCCGCCCTTCCGGATGTAATTCCGGAATCCCGTAAGCTCGTGATCGTTGAGGTCCCAGCCGGCCGGCTCCGACATGTACGCGACCGGATACTTGAACACCTCAGGGTCTGCCCACGAAAAAATCGCGCCCCCCTCGACGTTTCCTTTTTCGACGAACGCGTGCATCGTCGTGAGCGCGTCCAGCATCCGCGTGAAATGCCCTTCCATCGTCGGATAGTCGTGTGACCACCCGGGACCTTCGCCTCCGCACGCCCAGTTCCCGCGGTACTTGATCCGCGTGAACGTGACGCGGCCGTCGTACACCGGGTTCCCCGCGAAGTACGGCGAAATGAAATAGCCCGCGTTATCCCAGCTGAAGTTGCACGCGTATCCACGTTGCGCGTGCGCGGACGCGGCTGCGGACGCGCTCGCCAACACGAACGCCGCGCACACCGTGCGGGCGCGCATCATTTCCTCGGCAGCGGACTCGGCAAATCCGCGAGCGAATACGCCAGCACCGCCATCGCCGCAATGCAGCGGCGCAGCTCGTTCCTGTCGATCATCGTCATCATGTCGCCTTCGCTGTGGTGGAACCAGAAGTACTTCGTGTCATCCACATCGAGCCCGAATCCCGGCACGCCTTCGCGAATGAGCGGCGTCACATCCGCATCCCCGTCCGCGGTCTTGACCATCTTCGTGGCCTTCACGGGCGCGAGCAGCGCGCCGATCTGTTTCGCCACCGCGAGCCCCGCGTCGCTGCCCTGAAAATTGAATCCCACCGGCGAGAACACGCCGCCGTCGCTCTCGATCGCCGCCACGTGCTTGCCGAGCTCCGCGAGATGCGCGTCGTGATACCCGCGCCCCCCGCGCCCGCCGTTCTCTTCATTAGTCCACAGAACAACGCGAATCGTTCGCTTCGGGACGAGTCCGAGCGACTTGATGAGCCGGAGCGCCTCCCACGCCGCGAGACAGCCGCCGCCGTCGTCCATGGCGCCCTGTCCCACATCCCAGGAATCGATGTGGCCGCCCATCACGATCACTTCTTCGGGATGCTCCGAACCCACGATCTCGGCGACCACGTTGCGCGACGGTGCGTCGGGCTCCGTGCGCGCGCTCATTTTGAGCGTGATTTCCGGGTGCTGTCCCCGGTCCTGCATGCGGTGCAGCATCTCCGCGTCTTCCACGCTGATGGCCGCCATCGGAATCTTCGCGACCGTCGTGTCGTACCGCGTCGCGCCGGTGTGGGGCGAGCGGATCGAAAACGACGCGATCGATCGCGTGAGCGCAGCAACCGCGCCGAGCTTCGCGGCCTGCGACGCGCCGCTGCGGTACGCGACCGCCGCCCCGTAGCCCGCCATCGGCGCACTGTCCATCGGGAACGGAGAGTCATACACGACGATCTTGCCCTTCACCTGGGATGCGTGCGCGGCGAGATCGTCGAAGCTTTTCACCACGAGCACCGGCGCGGTAATGCCTGTCGCCGGCGTTCCGACGCTGCCACCGAGCCCGAGCATGTGGAGCGCGGTGCGCCGCGGCGTGTTGAGCACGGCAGACTCTTCGCCACGCACCCAGTGGGGAACCAGGACCGGTTCACCGCGCACGTTCGCAAAGCCGTCGGCCTTCATTGCCGTGAGCACCCAGTCGATCGCGCGCTCGAGGTTTGCCGAACCGCTCAGTCGGTTGCCGTAGGTGTCGGTCATTTCCGCGAGGCGGTGATACGCCATCGTGTCGGCGAGCGCGGCAGCGATGAGCCGGGTCGCCGCGGTCTCGGTTGACCTGGAAATCGCCTGCGCGCCCGCGATCGGGGCGAATGCGGCGAGCAAAACTGCGGCGATGGTGCGGCGCATGTCGTGTTGGGGTAGGAGAAGTCTGGCCGCAAGATACTGCAGGCGATATGCGTAATTCGCCGGTCACGAACTCGGCCGCGCGGCGCGGGTATTCTCGCTGTAACCAGCGACCGCGAGTCATCAGATGACGCAGCTGTTCACGCACATCGACGTCAAGCTGCCGCCGAGCGCGCAAGCGCCGCGCGGCGACTGGATCATGGGACGCGCCGTGCCGGCGCGCGCCGCGACACTCCGGGCGGAATACACCTTCGCGAACCATCCGCGCACGCTGCATTTTCGCGTGGGCGTGCCGTGGTCGGTCACCGACTGCGAGCTGCTCCCGTTCCTTCGCGATCATCTCGAGGCGATGTTCGGCGCCCCCGTGCTGATGATCCTGAACGGCGGCCGGCAAACCCGGAAGCCGGAAGTGAATTCCGTTGCCGACGCCCGGGAAGTTGCTGCAAGCGGTACCGTGGAAGTGTCAGCTTCGTGACAGCCGCGCACGCGCGGAACAGTTGCGTAAGCAGGGGTACGATCTGAGACCTGACGCTACGGCCACGAAGCGGGCACGCGCACGACCGCCCGCATTCCCGTCGCGCGCTCGAGCGCGCTCGCAACGAACTTGATGACGTCGGGATCGCCTACGCGAAGCGGAATGCGCACGGTGGCGATGAGTTTTCGCGAATGATCGTGAAACGGATACAGGCCGCGAAGGCCGTCAGTGTAGTAAACAGTCGCCGCGACGGAGCGGCGCGTACCGGTATGATCGGTCAGATCGACTTCGAAATCGGTGGGAAGCGGTGGTGACATGTACAACAACGATATGGCACCGTCGTCTGCACGTCGTGACAGCACTCACGGGTGCCCTGGCAGAACCGTCACAGAAACGCGAGTGCATGCGCGGCAGTCAGCGACGCATCAGCGCCAGTCCGCCGAACACCGCGGCAAGCGAGGCGAGCACTGAGCCCAGCACGTACGACACGAATCCCGTCGTGTTGCCGCGTTCCCAGAGGAGCGCCGCGTCGAGTGAGAATGCGGAGAAGGTCGTGAAGCCGCCGAGGATGCCATTCGTGAGAAACAGCCGCCACGACTGACTGCTCTCGCCCTTGAACGCGAACCAGCCGGCGGCGAGGCCCATGACGAGTGAGCCCGCCACGTTGATGGCGAACGTGCCCCAGGGAAATCCCGCCGTGATCACCGATGGAATCCTGTTCACGGCATGCCGGAGCATGCCGCCAATTCCGGCGCCGAAAAACATCAGTGCAAAGCCCTGCAGAGTTTGTGGCATCAGGCGAGCACCTTCTTGAAGCAGCGAATGACCTCGGTTTCCTCGAACCCGAGCGCCAGATGTGCGCGCTGGCTGAGCTCGTTGTCGGCGAGCGCGTCGGATGCGAACTCCGTGCAGCCCTGCTCGCGACCCCACGCTTCGGCCGCTGAAACCAGCGCGCCTCCGACGCCGCGACGCCGCGCATCATCAACCACATACCAACCTTCGAGAAACGCGACACGATCGGTGTCGCAGCCCTCCGCGTAGGGGCGAATCGAGAGCTCGGCGAATCCGATCGGCTTCCCCGCCGCACTCGTCGCGATGAGCACCATTGGCACCATGTGCAGCGTGCCGTCGAAATACTTGTCGATCTCGGCGCGGTGGTGTGCCACGGTCCCGTGCGGCCAGAGTGCGTGCCGCATTTCGGCCCACTGGTCCGCGTCGGCGCGCTGCGCCGGCCGAACGACGAGATTCGCGTAGCGATCGTTGTTTTTCGAAGGGGCGGCAGTCATCGCACGTTCAAAACTAACCGTTACACGCCGAGCCATTTCTTTGCGCGCCGTTCACGGCGGTGCTACGCTTGCCGCGCCCCAACCCACGCAGACGCACGCCATGATCATCTCACTCATCAACCACAGCAACGGCCGGATTCACGACGATGAAATCCAGACCGTGGTCCGCGCCATCAACCGCCAGATCACCGGAGATTTCGAGCCGTACTGGAGCCTCGGCGCGCGGCTCCGGCTTGAAGGACGCTCAGAGAAGAGTCCCTCGAAGCAGCAGCCTCCCGACATGCGCGGCGACGCGGTCATCTACATCTGGCCCAAGGCTGATGTCGACGACGCGCTCGGTTATCACGACGCGAACAATCGCGGCATTCCGTACGGATTCATTTTCCTCGACATCATCCGGCAACTCAAGGAGAGCTGGACCGTGACGCTCTCGCACGAAGTGCTCGAGGCGATTCTGGATCCGGAAGCGAATCTGCTCGTGCAGGGGCCGCACCCGACGGAGGACCGCGAAGTCTTTCACTGGTACGAGGCGTCGGATGCCGTGCAGGCCGAGTCCTACATGATCGACGGGGTGGCGGTATCAAACTTCGTGCTGCCGCTTTACTTCACCAGCGGCGAAGAGACCGGCGGCCGCAACGATTTCCTTGGCACGCTGCACGGCGGCAAGGCCCTGCGGTCATTCGGCGTGAATCCCGGCGGGTACATCGGTTTCTATGATCCCAAGACCGGAGATCACGAAACTTTCGTGCAGAAGGGCGACCGGCTCGCCGTGCAGCGCGCGCGGATCAAGGCCGCAGCCCACGAGGCGCGGCGCGCGGCTCGTCACACGATCGAACGCACGGGGATGACGGCAGTCCAGGCGGTGAAACGGGCGCGCCGAATGACGCCGCTCCGCCGGAGGACGGACCTCCATTTCGAATCCTGAGCGGCTTCCCGCCGCCTGAGGGCCCGCGCCGCCAACCACACAACGGTTTGCGGGCTCGCGTTGTCTACTATGCTCAAAATGAGCATAGGCGCCTGTGAAACAGATTGAGGCTCTGATTCTGACCATGCTGACCGCCGGCGAGCGGCATGGTTACGGTATCAGGCAGGACATCATGGAGCATACGCGCGGCCGCGTATCGCTCGAGGCCGGGAACCTCTACCGCCACATCCGCGATCTCGAGGAGGCCGGGTTCATCGCGCCCGTCACCGCCGATGCCGACGGCGACAGGCGCATCTATTACAAGCTCCTGCCCGCGGGACGGCGCGCGCTCGCGAGCGAGCTCGCCGCGATGCAAAGCCTGGTGCGCTTTGCGCAATTGAACGGCGTCGGAGTACCACGGCGATGACGCGGACGCCGGCGCGCGTGTACGGCGCGCTCCTTGGGCTCTATCCGCGATCATTTCGCGAACGATACGGCGATGAGATGCGCGCGTTCCACGCGGCTCGTCTCGCCGAAGCACGCACGGGCGCCGGCCGCGTCGCCATCTGGGCGCGCGTGTTGATGGACGCGCTCCGGCACGCCCCCGCAGAGCACTTGCGCGAGCTGAGCAGGCCTCCTGTCTCGCCACCCATTCCCGCCCGCAGAGAATCCCGCATGAACACCATTGCCCAGGACGTACGCTTCGGTCTTCGCTCCCTCGCGCGGCGTCCCGTCTTCGCTCTCACGGTCATCGGGACCATCGCGCTCGGCGTTGGCGCCAATGCGGCGATCTTTTCGGTCGTCAACGGCATCCTGCTGCGGCCGCTGCCGTACCCGAATCCTGACCGCGTCGTGTCGTTCAACCACGAACCGCCAACGTGGCTATCGTCGGACCCGGACTTCATCGACTATCAGAAGAACGTACAGTCGTTGTCCTCGCTGGCCGCGTACACGCAGTCGCTGGTCACAGTCACGACGGCCGGAGAGGCGGACCGCGTGCGCGCGGTCCGCGTGTCGCCGGAATTCTTTGCAACGCTGGGCAGCCAGCCCGTGCGCGGGC
>DASRAP010000114.1:0-31158 GCA_035638155.1 Gemmatimonadaceae bacterium
ACGGTCCGTGTCTGGATGTCCGGCGCCGCTTCCCATACCGTTTCCAGCAGATGTCCGCGCGCCTGCACGCGCCCGCGACGCTCGGCGAGTGTGAGCAGGAGCTTGAACTCCGTGGGCGTGAGCTCGACGTCTTTCCCCTCCACGCTCACGCGGTGCGCCGCGCGGTCGATCTGCACGGGGCCGGCCTGCAGCACGTCTCCCGCCACCTGCGCCGTCGAGCGCACGCGCCGGAGAATCGCGCCAACCCGCAGAACGAGCTCGGGAGGAGAAAATGGCTTGGTGAGGTAGTCGTCGGCGCCGAGCGACAGACCGCGGATTCGGTCCGGTTCGTCCTTTCGCGCCGTCAGCATGAGTACGGCAATCTCGCGTGTGGCCGGCGTTCCGCGAAGCTGCTCGAGCACGTCGAACCCCGAAAAACCGGGAAGCATCAGGTCGAGAATGATGAGCGACGGATGCTCTCGCCGGGCGGCCTCGAGCGCATCCGGTCCCGAAACCGCCGTCGACACGCGGTAGCCCCCCTTGGCGAGGTGGTAGGCGACCAAGGCGACGATGTCGGGCTCGTCGTCGACGACGAGCACGCGCTCGCCGAGTGATGTCCCGTTCGGTATTGTGCTTGTCACGATGCACTGATTGTGTCGTTACATAAGCCCGAAGTGAAGCGTACTCTCTGTCACGATCGTGTAAGCGTCGCCGAATACCACGCAACAGTCGAACCAATGGCTGGAGTCCGAGTTTTCGTCAACGGGAAGGCGCTGGAGTGCGAACCGGGAGCGACGGCGCTCGACGCGGTAGCCCAAGCCGACCGAAAGGAAGCGGAAGAAGTCCACTCCGGGCGCCGGATGATCGTGGACAGCCGCGGCATCGCGGTCTCGCCCTACGAGCCGGTGTTTGCCGGCGCGATTTTTCGTACGCTGAGGCAGCGTTAGCTGGATAACCCGTTCGCCCGTTCGCCCGTTCGCCCGTTCGCCCGTTCGCCCGTTCGCCCGTTCACCCGTTCACCCGTTCACCCGTTCACCCGTTCTCCCGTTCTCTCGCTCTCTCGCCTATTCGGCCGTTATGGTTGAGCGGCCCATGCCCCGCCCCCAGTCCTGGCGCCGTCCGAATCGCCTCGTGGACGTAGTCCAGGGCAACTTCCACAGCACTCAGCATCGGGACGCCGAGCGCGAGCTGCGCGGTGATGGCGCTCGAGACCGTGCAGCCTGTGCCGTGCGTGCTGCGTGAGTCGAGGAACGCGTGCGAAAAGCGGTGGATTCGCCCGTCGAGAAAGAGCACATCAGTGAGCTCTCCAGCTGCCCGGCCATCCGCCCCCAGATGTCCTCCCTTCACGAGCGCCGCGCCCGCGCCGAGGCGCTCGACGATTTCCCGAGCGGCGGACTCCATCGCGGGGACATCGCGCACGGGTCTCCCGACGAGAATTCCGGCTTCGTCGAGGTTGGGCGTGACGAGCGCGGCCACCGGCACGAGAAGCTTCCTGATCGCGTCGATCGTGTCCGGCGCGACCAGCGGATCGCCCGACGTCGCGACCATGACGGGATCGAGTGTATACGGACGTAAACCATGCTCGGCGAGCGCTCGCGCGACCGTTTCGACGATCGCGGTCGTCCCAAGCATGCCGCTCTTGAGCGCCGCAGGTCGAAGGTCGGCCACGAGCGCGTCGATCTGCGCTCGCACGAGCTCCGGGCGCACCGCTTCCCACGTGGTCACGTTGACGGTGTTCTGCGCCGTAATTGCCGTGACCACCGTCGTGCCGAAGACCCCGAAACGCTGAAACGTCTTGAGGTCGGCCTGAAGGCCGGCGCCGCCACCCGAGTCCGATCCTGCGATCGTCAGGGCGATCTCGCGGCTCGTCGTGCCCCCTACATTTACGTAGTGTCCCGCCCCGTCCGGTTTCGCCCGCTCCGCCACGTCGTCTTCCACCCGTGAAACTGTTATCGCTAGCGCGGGATCTCGGTCGTCGCAAGGCGCGCGAACGACGCGCGCAATTTGTCGTGGAAGGGGTACGCGCCACCGAAGTGCTCGTGGAGTCGCCGCTGGAAATCACCGGCGCGCTCGTGGCCCCGCAGCTCTTGGAGGCGCCGCGGGGGGCGTCGCTGCGCGATGCGCTCGGCCGCCGGGGCGTGCCCGTGGAGGACGTCTCCGCCCGCGACTTTGCGAGCGCGGCCGGGACCGAGTCGCCGCAGGGCGTGCTCGCCGTCGCCAACGTGCCCGCGCGCTCGTTTGCACTGCTCGGCGACTCTCGGGCGCCCCTGCTGGTGCTCGACGGGATCCAGGATCCCGGAAACGTCGGCACGATCATCCGGACCGCGGCCGCGCTCGGAGCGTGCGCTACCGTCGCACTTCCTGGCACGGTCGATCTCTGGAACGCAAAGGTGGTGCGCGCCGCGATGGGCGCGCACTTCACGCATCCCGCGTTCGACGCGACACTCGAAGAGCTCACCGCGTTTCTGCATGCATCCGATCGCGCGCTTTGGGTTGCGGCCGCTGACGGGACGCCCGTGAACGAGCTGGCGAAGCCTGTCCGCGTCGCTGTCGCGCTCGGCAACGAAGGGGCCGGCGTCACCACCGCGCTCGCGGCGCTCGCGGCGCAGCGTGTGGCCATCCCGATCAACGGCGTCGAGTCACTCAACGTCGCGGTGGCCGCGGGCATTCTGCTGCACGCGCTGGGAGCCGCCTGATGCCGCCAGTCATGCTCGCGATTGCCGCCGGACTCCTTGGCTCGCTCATCGGATCGTTTCTGAACGTGTGTATTGTCCGGTGGCCGGCGGAGCAATCGATCCTCAAGCCATCACGCTCGCAGTGCCCGAAGTGCGGACACCAGATTGCGTGGTACGAGAACATTCCCGTGGTGAGCTGGCTCGGGCTGCGCGGAAAGTGCTCGTCGTGCGGCGAGCGCATCTCCATTCAGTATCCGCTCGTCGAGCTCACCACCGCGCTCCTCTGGGGCGTCGTGTTCTGGGCAAACGGGCTCACGCTCACGGCGCTCGCGCTTGCAGTGTTCTCGACCGTGATGCTGGGCATTTCCGTCACTGATGCGAAGGCGTACGTGATTCCCGACGGCTTCACCGTCTTCGGCATTCTTTTCGTGTTCGCGGTGTCGGTGTACGCGTCCGTTCAGCACGAGACCACACCGTTCGCGACGCCGTGGCAGGCGTTTCTCGGCGCGTGTGTTGGCGCAGGCGCCATCGCGATTGCGGGCTGGCTCGGCGAGGTCGCGTTCAAGAAAGAGGCGATGGGGTTCGGCGACGCGACGCTCATGGCCGTGTGCGGTGCGGCGCTCGGACCCGAGCGCGCGCTCCTCAACGTGTTCGTCGCCGCGTTGATTGGAGCGATCACGTTCGCGCTCGTGGTCGGGCCCATTGCCTGGTACAGGGCGCGGCGCGCTGGGCGAACGTTCGAGATGCCCCTGGTGCCCTTCGGGGTATTTCTGGGACCGGCCGCGGTCGTCACGCTGCTCTACGGCGACCGACTCATGACGTGGTACCTCGGAACCATCAGAATCACGTGAACATGCACGCCACTCGCAGGCTCCTCCTGGTTCTGCCGGTATTCGTCGCTGCCGCCGCGTGCGGCGGGGGAGACAAGGTTCAGTACTCCGGTCTGTATGCGAGCACTGTCCGCCGCTCCATTCCGGCCATCGAGCAGTCCACGGGACACAAGTACAAGTCGATCCCGAAGCTGGAGGAGCGAACGCGCGAAGAGTTGCACGGGTTTCTCGAGCGCGCGTTTCAGGATCAGACGCCGGCGCTCGAGCTCGACGGACTCGAAGGCAGTTACAAGCGGTTCGGCATGGTGCCCGACACCATGGACCTCCGCCGCTACATGCTGCGTCTGCTCGACGAGCAGGTGCTCGGCTACTACGACCCGAAAACCAAGATTCTCTACGTCATGAAGGATGCGGCGCCCGAGCTTGTGGGGACGACGGTGTCCCACGAGCTGGTGCACGCGCTGCAGGACCAGTACTTCCCCCTCGATTCGCTCGAGCGCATCAAGAAGAGCAACGACCGCCGTACGGCAGGGCAGGCGGTCGCGGAGGGGCAGGCCGTGTGGGAGCAGCTCGTGGTGCTCACCGGCGCGGCGAATCCGGCGAACGCGATCCCCGGCGGATGGGACGCCGTGCGCAACATGATCCGGGACAACCAGAGCAACATGCCGATCCTCGACGCGGCCCCGACGCTGCTGCGCGAGACGCTGCTGTTTCCCTACCTGAGCGGCGCCGAACACATCCGCCAGTTCAAGCAGCGCGTGCCGACTGGCTGGCCGTTTGACTCCCTTCCGGAATCGACCGAGCAGGTCATGCATCCGGAGAAGTATTTCGGCACGCGCGACCACCCCACCGACGTCACGTTGCCCCCGCTCCAGAATGGGGCGCGATCCGTCTACGAAAACGATTTGGGCGAATTTGAAACACGTTTGTTTGTGTTCGAGCATACCCGCGACCAGGCGCTCGCGGTGCGCGCCGCGGCCGGCTGGGATGGGGATCGCTACGTCTTCATGACCCTTCCGGGGGGTGGCGACGGGGTGGTGTGGGCGACGGTGTGGGATACGCCCGTTGACGCCGCAGAGTTTACGGATGCGCTCGACACGGCCCTCCCGAAGCGATACCGTGGATTGAAGCGCAAGACGGATGTCGCGGGCGCCGTCCACCGTTTTGAGGGTGGCGGCCGCACGGTCGAGGTTCGGGCTGTGACCGTGGATGGGCGTCCAGTCGTCCTGTATACGGACGTGCCCGCCGGCGCCGGCCTGAACGTGGTCGATGCCGCGCGGATTCGTCTTTCGCAGTAGTCTGGTAGTTTCGCATACGTGAGGAGCTGGAGGCGGATCGTGCATTCATCGGTGAGTACATCGCTTCGCGTGAGTCGGCTGGTGGTGGCGCTGATCTTCGTCGCCGTGGTCGCCGCGTGTATCGACTGGAGCCGCACAACCGCATCCGCGCCGATCGATATTCGCGCGTATATCTCGACCGTCGAGACGATGAGCGGCGTTCGCGCCGACTTCGTGACTGGCGAACGTCCCGCGGGTGCGGACGACGGCGGCCCGGCGCTCACGGCAAACGTGCCCGCGATCGTGCTCAAGGGCGGCGCCGCGCGCGTGACGTTCACCGCGCCGACGGAGTTCTCGCACGTGATCGTCGCGGTCGACGGTGTGCCGGGATATTTCGATCTCGCGCTCGGCGGACCTACGATGTCGGCCGACGTGCTCATCGTGTACGCGCAGGACGTTGCCGCGCCGGCATTCTGGATGGAATTCGCGTCGGGCAACGGCGGCGGAGCGGGCGTGTTCGCGTCCGCGAACACCGCATTCCTGGGCAACGCCACGGGGCCGGTGCAGGTCAACGTGACGTGGAATTCGAAGGCGGACGTCGATCTCTACGTGGTCGACCCGCGCAATAACGAGATCTATTACAACGCGCGCGGGCCGCTCGAGTTCGGCCCGCAAGGCCCCGGCCCGAACGTGGGATCGGGAACGACGCCCACGTCACCGGCCGGCTCACCGCCTCCGGGAACGTCCGGCGGAGTCCTCGACATCGACTCGAACGCGGCGTGCTCGACCGACGGTCCGCGCGCGGAAAACATTGTCTGGCCGAAGCGCATCGTGCCGCCGCATGGCGAGTACACCGTGCGCGTGAATTACTGGTCCGAGTGCGGCGAAACCAGCACCGACTACGTGGTGACTGTGCGCATCAAGGGCGGAGATCCTGTCATCATCCCCGGCCACTTCGACGGCAAGGGCGTCGGCGGATCTTCTGGGGCTGGGCATATTGTTTACAGATTTGTTTTCTGAGCGGTGAACGCTTTACGCTTTACGCTTTACGCTAAGCGCTAAGCGCCAAGCGCTAAGCGCCAAGCGCCAAGCGTCAAGCGCCAAGCGTCAAGCGCCCACCGCCAATCAGTCCCGCTCGAGTACTCCGAGCCCTTCGCGCACTATCGACGCGTCGTCATCGACGACGACCGCGTGTTCGTCAGCAGAGGGCAGCAATGCGCGCGCCAGCACTTCATCCATGGTGCCAACGCCCCGGAACACGACGCGGCGCAGCACTTCGGCGGGGAGGTCGCGCAGATCCTGCGTGGCGTTGAGCGAAGGCAGGAGCACTTCGCGCAATCCGCCGCGATATGCCGCGAGTACTTTTTCCTTCGCGCCGCCCACCTGGAGAATCCGCCCGCGCAGCGTGACTTCGCCGGTCACGGCGATATCGCGCCGCACCGGGCGCCGGCTGAAGGCTGACGCAATCGCGAGCGTGACGGCAACGCCGGCGCTCGGCCCGTCCTTGGGAACCGCGCCCGCGGGGAAATGCACGTGGAGATCGGATTGCACGAACTCCGAATCCGCGATGCCGATGTCACGCGCGCGCGAGCGTACATATGAAAGCGCCGCGTCGACCGATTCGCGCATCACGTCCCCGAGCTGCCCGGTCACCATGAGCTGGCCGCGCCCTGGAATGAGCAGCGCCTCAATGGTCATCAGCTCGCCCCCTTCGCTCGTCCACGCGAGACCGGTCACGGTCCCGATTGCGGGGTCGATGTCTGCGTCGGGCGCGGCGTGCGGGGGAGGGCCCAGGAGCTCTTCGAGACGCGCAGTATCCATGACCCACGCCCCGAGCTCGCCGGCGGCTTTGCGGCGCGCGCGCTTTCGCATGAGGCTCGCCAAGTGCCGCTCGAAATTGCGGAGCCCCGCTTCACGCGCGTAGCGGCTGCCGAGCAGGGCGAGCACTTCGTCGGTGAACTGAAGATCGTGGTCGGTGATGCCGTGCTGCTGAAAAAGCTTCGGCAGCGAGTACCGCCACGCGATCTCGACTTTCTCTTCGGCCGTGTAGCCGGCGATGCGAATGACTTCGAGCCGGTCGCGGAGGGGGCCCGGGATGTCGAAGAGATTGTTTGCGGTGCAGAGGAAGAGCACGCCCGAGAGATCGAGCGGCAAGTTGAGGTAGTGGTCGGCGAACGTATGGTTGTGCGCGGGATCGAGCACTTCGAGCATCGCGGCCGTCGGATCGCCGGTGGGACTCAGGCCGGTGCTCATCTTGTCGATCTCGTCGACCATCAGCACCGGGTCGCGTACGCCCGCGCGCTTGAGCGACTGCGCGATGCGTCCCGGCATTGCGCCAACGTACGTGCGGCGGTGCCCGCGAATTTCGGCCTCGTCGCGCATGCCGCCGACGGAGAAACGCTCGAACGGGCGTCCCATCGCCTGCGCGATGACTTCGCCGAGCGACGTCTTGCCCGTGCCCGGAGGTCCGACGAAGCAGAGAATGGGCCCCGACGGCTCGCCGCCGCGCAGCTCGCACACCGCGAGGTGCTCGAGGATGCGTTCCTTCGCTTCGCGGAGTCCCCAGTGCCGCTCATCGAGCGATGACTCCACGTGCGGAAGCTCGATGTGCGACGCCCCGGACGTCCTGGTCCACGGCATCGCCAGCACCCAGTCGAGATAGGTGCGCAGCATCTGGTGCTCGGTCGACGCCGCCGACAGCGCGCGGAGCCGCTCCGCCTCGCGTTTCGCTTCCCGGAGCACGAGCTCGGGAAGCTGGGCGTCGCTGATGCGCTGCGCGAGCTCGTCGGCGTCGCGCTCCGCCGGATCGCCTTCGCCGAGCTCGGACTGGATGGCGCGCAGTTGCTGGCGGAGAAAAAACTCCCGCTGGTGTCGTTCGACGCGCGTCCGTGCGTTACGCGCGACATCGGCGGCGACCTGCGCGCGCGCGACTTCCTTTTCGACGCGACTCGTCACGAACCGCAGCCGCTCGACGACGCTCAAACGCTGAATCACTTCGTCCCGGTCTTCGACGCGGAAGCCGAGGTACGCCGCCGCGAGATCGGCGAGGCGCGCGGGCGCATCGCTCGCGGCTCTGAGCACCGGCACGACCGCGGCGTCGAGCGTCACACCGGCTTCGGCGAGCTCGTCGACGCCGGCGAGAACACGCGCCGCGAGCTCGCGCGCGACGAAATCCTCGCCGTCGGTTTCATCGGCCGCGCTCATCGCCGCCGTCGGAAACGCGTGCTGCTCGTCGATCGCGCCAATCCGGACGCGCCGCAGTGCGTGGAGCGTGAGTTGTGCCGTCTCCGGAGCGGGCTCGATGCGTTCGATGGCCCGGCAGAGCACGCCGACTCGTCCCGTGAGATGGGCGAGCGACGCCTCGCCCTTTTCGCGCGCCACGGGCGGATCGCTCTCGGCGACGGGGCGGGCGACGGCCACGATCACTTCGGCGCCGGGAACTTCGAGCGCGCGCGCGAGCGCGACGTTGCGCGCGGCGCCCATCTGCACCGCGAGCGTCTGCCCGGGCACGAGGAGCGTTGAGCTCAGCGCGAGGAGCGGTCTCGAGTCAGGCGGCGCACCTGGCGCCACGGGCGTGGGCGCAGGGCTGGACGCAGGGCCGGATGCAGCGCGATTGGCAGGGGCTCGGCGCGGCATCTCGCTATTTTGCAAACATGTTCAATGAACTCGCGGAAAAACTCGAAGCAACCTTTGCGCGGCTGCGTGGGCGCGGCGTGCTCACCGAAGCCGACGTCAAGGAAGGACTGCGCGAAATTCGGCGCGTCCTGCTCGAGGCGGATGTCAATTTCCAGCTGACCCGCGAGTTCCTCGAGCGTGTCGAGAAAAAAGCCGTCGGTATCACGACGCTTCGAACGGTCTCTCCGGCGCAGCAGTTGGTCAAGGTCGTTCACGAAGAACTGACGGCAATGCTCGGCGAGCGGCGCGAGCCGCTCAAGCTGAGCTCGGTGCCGCCCACTGTCGTGATGCTGGTGGGTTTGCAGGGCTCAGGCAAAACGACGACGGCGGCGAAGCTCGCGCGGAAGTTAGTGGGTGAGGGGCGCGCCACGCGGCTCATCGCCGCCGACGTCTACCGCCCCGCCGCCATCGATCAGCTCGAAACGCTCGGCAAGGATCTTGGCGTTCCGGTCTACGCCGACCGCTCGACGACCGACGTCGCGAAGATCGCGCGTGCGGGCCTCGAGGAAGCGCGGCGCGGCCGCGATCGCGTGGCGATCGTGGACACCGCCGGGCGCCTGCAGGTCGATGACGAGATGATGCGCGAGCTCGTGCACGTGAAGGAGGCGGTGCACCCGGACGAGGTGCTCCTCGTGGTCGACGGCATGACCGGACAGGAAGCCGTGAAGATCGCGCAGGGGTTCGACAACGCCATCGGCATCACGGGCGTGATTCTCACCAAGCTCGACGGCGACGCCCGCGGCGGCGCGGCGCTTTCGATCTACGGCGTCACAAAGAAGCCCATCAAGTACATCGGCGTCGGGGAAAAGACAGACGCGCTCGAGGAATTCCATCCGGAACGCATGGCCGGCCGAATTCTTCAGCAGGGCGACGTGCTCACGCTGGTCGAGAAAGCCCAGGCCGCCTTCGACGCCGACGAAGCGAAGCGCATGGAAAAGAAGGTCCGGAAGGAAGGCATGGACCTCACAGACTTCCTGTCAGCGCTCAAGCAGGTGCAGCGTCTTGGTCCGCTGGAAGGCCTGATTGGAATGCTGCCGGGCGTGAACGCGAAGGTGCTCAAGCAAGCCAAGGCAGATCCCAAACGCATGGGGCACGTCGAGGCGATCGTGCTCTCGATGACCTCGGCCGAGCGAAAGAACCCCGAGCTACTGAACGGCTCCCGCCGCCTCCGCGTCGCAAAGGGCAGCGGGCGGCCAGTGTCGGAAGTGAACCGGCTGCTGGATCAGTTCCGTGAGATGCGGAAGATGATGAAGAAAGCAGCAGTGGCGCAGACGCGGAGACGGCACTAACCAGAGAGGATAGGGAAAAGGGAAAGGGAAAAGGAAACAACGGGGAAAAGAGGAAAGGACGAGGGAGGAGGGGGAGGGCGGAACGGCATAGGGAAAAGGGGAAAGTGAAAAGGGAAAAGGGAACGAGAGGGAAGAGGGAAAAGGACGAGGAATGAGGGGCGCGGCTGTTTCCCTCGTTCCCTCGCCCCCTCGTCCTTATTCTCTTGTCCCTCTTCCTTTGCCCTTTTCCCTGTTGTTTCCTCTCCCCTATCCCCTATCCCCTCTCCACTGGGTACTTTTCTTGTCCGGCGCCGCGCGGAAATGCCGCGAGTGGCGAGAGCCGGATTTCCATTCGATCCACAACACTGTGTCTGTCCGCATTCGCCTTCGTCGTATCGGGCGCAAGAAAACGCCCATCTACCGTATCGTCGTCGCTGATTCTCGTTCGCCGCGCGACGGCAAGTTCATCGAAATCCTCGGCCAGTATCAGCCGCTGCAGGGCAAGGATGCGATCGCGCTGAAGACCGAGCGCGCGCATTACTGGCTCGACAACGGCGCGAACGCGAGCGATACTGTCCGCTCTCTCCTTCGCCGCGCCGGGGTGCTCAAGTCGCGCCACGAGGCGCGCGTCGCGAAGAAGCTGCAGGCGTCGGCCGTTCCGGTCGGAGAAACGCCCGCGAGCTGACGTGTCCGCCGCGGAAGAACGCGCGCCCGTGGGCCGCGTCCGCAAGCCGCACGGCCTGCACGGCGAACTCGTAGTCGAAATCATGTGCGATGACCCGGGCGCGATGTTCGCACCCGGGCGCCGCCTTTTTGCCGATCACGACGAAGTGCGTGTCGTGCGCGCGCGTCCATTCAAGGAGGCGATGCTCGTCACGCTCGCGTCGGTCCCCGATCGTACCGCCGCCGAAGCGTGGCGCGGGCGGGAGCTCAGCGTGCCGCTCAGTGAGCTCGCGCCGCTCGAGGAGGGGGAGCTTCGGGTGCGGGAGCTGATTGGGATGGTGGTACGAGGGCTGGAGGGCCGGAGGGCCGGAGGGCTGGAGGGAAACGGCGCAATCGGAGTGGTTTCCGATGTACTCCAACTGCCGCACGGACAGCTTCTGCAGGTCACCACTCCGCGGGGCATCGTGAGCGTGCCGTACGTTCCCGCGATCGTCGTGAACGTCGACGTCGAGTCGCGCACGATCACCATCGATCCGCCCGAAGGGTTGCTCGAGCTCTGATGCTGCGCATCAACGTCGTCACGATCTTTCCGGAGTTTTTCACGGCGCCCCTCGGACTTTCCATTCCGTCGCGCGCGGCGGCGGCGGGAAGCGTGGCGTATCGCGTTGCGGATCTTCGCGAGTACACGCACGACCGGCACCGGACGGTCGACGACTATCCCTACGGTGGCGGCCCGGGCATGGTCATGAAGCCGGAGCCGTTCTTCGAAGCCGTCGACGCGCTCGCGGCGCACGCTCCCATCGTGCTGCTCTCAGCACGCGGCGCGCAGTTCACGCAGGCGGACGCGGTGCGCTACGCCGCGGGTGAAGAGCTCACGCTGCTCTGCGGGCACTACAAGGATGTCGATCAGCGCGTCGCGGATTTTCTCGCGACGGAGGAGCGCTCGCTCGGCCGTTTCGTGCTCAGCGGTGGCGAGCCCGGCGCACTCGCAATCATCGATGCGACGGTGCGGCTTCTTCCGGGCGCGATGTCGGATGATGAGAGCTACAAGACCGACTCATTCTGGGACGGCCGGGGCGTGAGTGCGCCGAGTTACACGCGGCCGGAGGAGTACCGGGGGCATCGCGTGCCGGACGTGCTGCTTTCGGGCAATCATGCGGAGATCGCTCGCTGGCGGATACCTCGGAGCGACTAGTCCGGTTGGCGGTATCCGGATTGCCTTTGGCGCTCGCCGCGTCTAGCTTTCTCGGCTCCCCAAGACCGTCCAATGCACCAGTTCTCGGAAACCCAGAAAGAGTGGATGCGCGCGAACCTGCCGCCGTTTCGGGCAGGCGACACGCTGCGCGTCAACGTGCGCGTGAAGGAAGGCGACAAGGAACGTTTGCAGGCCTTTGAAGGCGTCTGCATCGCCCGCCGCGGCCGTGGGGTGAGCGAAACGTTCACCGTGCGCAAGATCTCGAACGGCGTCGGTGTGGAGCGCGTGTTCCCCGTGCACAGCCCGATGCTCGCCGACATTTCCGTGCTCCGCCGGGGACGTGTTCGCCGGGCCAAGCTGTTCTATCTCCGCGATGTGGTCGGCGCCAAGGCGTCGCGCATCCGGGAACGCAAAACCACCGCTCCTGCCCGGCCGGAGTAGAGGGGCAGGCGGTGCCGCCGCGGCGACGGACGAATCCGATCGAGCGCGCGCTGCGCGAAGAGGGGCGTCTTACCGCTGGAATCGATGAAGTCGGACGGGGCCCCCTGGCGGGCCCCGTCGTCGCGTGTGCCATCATCATGCCGATCGACGGGCGCGCGATTCCCGGCGTCGCCGATTCCAAGCTGCTCACACCGGAGGCGCGGGAACGCCTGTACCCCGTGATCCTGAGCCGGGCGCTCGCGGTTGGCGTGGGCGCGGCCTCGGTCCGGGAGATCGAGCGCGACAACATCTATTACGCCTCGGTGCGGGCCATGCAGCGGGCGGTCGCGCGGCTTGCGGTCGCCCCGCAGGCGGTGCTGGTGGATGGCCGGCGCATTCCGTCGCTGGGATTTCCCCATCAAGCCATCGTCGACGGCGACCGAAAATGTTATTGCATAGGCTGCGCGTCGATCATTGCGAAGGTGATCCGCGACCGGCTGATGGTGCGGCTCTCGCTGCGGTACCCGGGATTTGGCTGGGAGCACAACGCCGGCTACGCCACGCCCGAGCATCTGGGCGCGATCGGGCGACAGGGGGCGACGGTGCATCACCGGGTCACTTTTCTCAGGCCCGAACACGCGCCGAATCGCGAAAACTGTGACGGCGAAGAGGGCAGCGACGTTGCTCGCCCAGGGGTCCATCGTCTTCCACCCGAGTCAGTCGGGCGCGATTCCCTCGCGGTCGACGTCGTTCAGTCGGCGGATTCTCTTCGATTTCCTTCTTGACCGGAGGCCGCTGGACGGGCTAAGTTCGTGCACGCCATAACGGATCGAGAGATTCGGGCGGCGTGCGTGAGGTTGTTGCGGAATCGGCGAGGCAGCCCTGTGGGGGGCGGCATTTCCGAGATTCGCGGCCGTCTCGCGCGGAGTCGTTTGGTGGGTAGCGGAAGCGGATGTGATCGAAGCTGGAGACCCCGATTGCACTGCAACCGACACCGGCAATGAGCAGGACCGCAGTCGCAACACATCACGTCTCACACAGTTGTTGTCCCCACTCACACCCTCAGGAGGGTGAATGAACTCGGTACCTCGTAAGCTCACATTAGGGTTGATCCTCGCGGTCGGCGCCGCCGCTTGCGGCGACGACGTGACCGTCAAGGAAACGACCCCGGTCACCCCTACGCCGGTTGTGCGTAGCGTGGTGGTCTCGCCGGCTTCGGCGACGATCGCTCCCAGCGGATCGTTCACGTTCGGCGCCGCGGTTGACGCGGATGCCGGACTCGCTCGCACGGTGACGTGGTCATCGTCCAACACGAACGTGGCGGCCGTGTCGAACACGGGCGTCGCGACGGCGACCGCCGCGGTTGGCGGTGGCGTGACCTCGATCTGCGCGACCTCGACGGCCGATACGGACGTCAAGGGCTGCGCTCAGCTGACCGTTGCGCCGCAGGTTGCGGCGACCGTTGCGATCGCGGCAGTTACGCGTGACTGCGATCCGATCAACCTCGCGGTGTTCGGCGCGGTGTGCGGACTCAACCAGTCCGTCGTGGCGAACAACGTCGTTGGCCAGATCACGGTTCAGGCGACGGTGAATCGTCCCGCGGGCTCGGGCACGCAGCAGGTCGTCTTCCAGGTTCTGGATGCGGCCGGCACGACGGTGCTCAAGAGCTACACGCAGACGGTGACGGCGAACACGCTTGCGAACAGCGAAGACCTCGCGGCGCAGACCGTGCTCAACAACACCGTTTCGCAGCCCATCAACACTGCCGAGTACGACCTCACGCCGCCCGCAAACGTGGGACCCGCGCGGCCGTTCTTCGGTAATGGCGCGCACGTCATCCGCGTTTGCATCAGCGGCACCGTGGACAGCTGCGCCAGCGCACCCCAGTCGGCGCTCGCGCTCCGCTCGTTCACGTTCAACAATCCGAACGGCTTCCACGTCACGATCACCAACAACATCTCGACCGGCAACAACGCGGCCGGTGCTGCGGTCCGTCAGTTTGCCGCGAACGGTCTCGCGTGGAGTGGTGGTGTCGGCCTTTCGCTTCAGGCTTCGCCGGTGAACTACGTGTCGCCGGGTACGAACGTGACTGCGAACGCGGTCGCGACGACCCTGACGTTCGGCCAGGGCTGCGATCTGGCACTCGGTAACCGTGCAGTTGCGGCGACTGTGTCGGCGAGCGGCGTCATGACCGGTACGCTCGCGTACACGAACCAGACGGCTGCATCGGCCGGTTCTGTGAACAGCTATGAAATGACTCCGGGTTGCGCGGTGAACAACGGCGCGGGCGAAATCCCGGGTGCGACGGCCGAAGTCAACGGCCAGCCGTTCATCAACTACCCGCTCGGCGGCGTCTTCGGCGCAAACAACATTCTGAACAACCCGTTCACTCCCGTTGTGCCGGCTCTTGGCACGGCGACGGCGGTGCGGCTCGATAACCGCGCGCCGCAGGGAACGATCGTCGTGAACGCGAACCCGAACGGCCGTGCGAACGGCTGGATCAACGACGCGGTGGTCTTCGACGCGCTGCAGCCGGTTGCCGGCGCGGCGACGTCGAACAACATGATTGCGAATACGTCGACGGCTGCCGACGCTGGATTCGGCGGTCTGGCGTTCAAGGCGAAGGTCAACACCACGCTGGCGCTCGCGCTGGCTGATGTGGATCGTAGCTCGCCGACGAGCCCGGCTCCGAGCCTGGCCGCGACGCTGACGAACGCGAACTACTGCTTGGTGCAGTTCGCGGTCGATGCATTCCTCAACCGCACTGCGAATCCGGGTGCGTGCGCGACCACGATGGGTCTGGACCGTGCGCCGCCGGTGGCGACGTACGACGCGACCAGCCTCGCGGCGAACGCGCGTCTCAGCGCCGCCACGATCGGCGGTGAGTTCGTGATTGCACTGAACGACACGGGCCTCGTCGGTAACTCGGGCATGAACCCGGGCACGCCGCTCCTTGGCTCCGTGCAGCGCCGTAACATCGTCGCGGATCCGACCTGCTTGCTCGGCTCGACCGCTGCGACGAAGTGCGCGACGCAGGCCGCAATGGGTGGCGCTCCGCCGCTCATGACGACTGCGGGCACCGGTGCCGCCCTCACGGCGGTGGCTGGTACTGCTGGCGCCTCTGACGTTGACCACGGCTACTACGTGTTCAACGGCACGGCCAAGGACGCCGCCGGTAACACGACGGTCGTTCCGCAGCGCGCGATTGTGTACGACATGTCGGCGCCGATCATCTCGAACACGAGCGCCCCGGCGACGGTTGCCGCGGCGGGCTATTCGGCTTCCTCGTTCATCTCGGAAGACGTCGACATTCAGAACTACTGGTTCTCGGTGGCGTACGCTGGTGCGCCGGCGGCACTTACTCCTGCCCTTGTTGGTCAGGCGCCGACGGTTGTCAGCGCGTTCAATCCGACGACGCTCGTGAACACGAACTTCGCCGTGACGAACACGGTCACCCTGCCGCTTGCGATCCAGGCGAACATGGCGGCCGGTCTCACGAACCAGAGCGGCGTCTCGACGACGTCGCGTAACCAGGCCAACGTCCAGGCGACGTCAGCGGCCGCGGTGCCCACCGTAACGACTCCGACCGCCATTACGATTCCGGCGAGCTGGACGGCGTACGGCGCTCCGACGGCACCGGCTGGTGTCACTGGCATCACGGCGGGTGTGTCGGCCGGTACGGCGGCAGCCCCGACGTCGACCACGATCTCGATCACAGCAACGGGCGCGACGGCGATCTTCAACCAGCCGTTCACGCGCGTGGACTTCTACGCTGTTGATCAGAGCGGCACGCAGTTCATCTTCATCGGTTCTGCGTCGGCTGCGACCCTGAACGACAACGGTGCGGTGAGAACGTTCACCTACTCCGCGACGATCACGGGTTCGGCCATCGGTCCGACTCTCTTTGGACCGACGCCGCCGGCGGCTGGTGCGTCATATGCCTCGAGCATCGTGGGCCTCGGCTTCGGTGCATCGGGCAACGTGGCGATGATCAGCTCCGCAGCGCTCGCGTTCAACATCCGCAACTAATCGCAGAACATCGCGGGTAGTTCGAAAAACACAAACGGGTCCCGGCAGTTCGCCGGGGCCCGTTTGTGTTTTATTTTCCCCCCTTCGCTTCAGACCCGGTAGCTCAGTCGGTAGAGCAGCGGCCTTTTAAGCCGTAGGTCGTGGGTTCGAGTCCCACCCGGGTCACTGAAGGGCTAGAGGGCTAGAGGGCTAGAGGGCTAGAGGGGTGGGCCCTCTCGCCCTCTCGCCCTCTCGTTCTCTCGCCGTCCCGTTCTCTCGGCCTCTCGTTCTCTCGCTCTCTCTCTGTCGTTTCTGGAACGCCCTCGTCCCACACGAGTAGATAGTCTCAAGTAGAGGAGCGGCAGTTACAACGCAGGGCCCGACTGTCACATGGCGGGTGCGGTGTTTTGCGGCAAACCCCTCTGGCGCGTCGGTTGTCTGACAGTAAGTTCGCCAAACTCTAACGCGGCGCGCTCTTATGGTCGTACGGCGCACAACTCTTCTCGCCGGGCTGCTGCTCGCCGCATGCGCGCCCCACAACATCAGTAGCGCACCAGCGCACGCACCGTCGCCGGTACCGCAGGCCACTGCGACCGATACCGTGCGGCCCATTCCCGCGACGGTGCAATTCTCGCCGCCGCAGGTCCCGGTCCCGCCGGCCCGGAACGCCATCGCGCCGGAATCGTTGCTCGTTCCGCCGCCTCAGCGAACGTCCACTCCCGACGTGTACCACGTCCCTGACCGCGCGGTCGCGCTCATGGCGCCGGACACGGTTCCGGCGGACACGATCGAGTTTCCAATGCTCTCGCTCGATCAGTACGCGAGTCACGATCGCGTTCAGTATTACTTGAAGCTCTTCTCAGGCGACGCACGTGAGCGCATTGGTGAGCGGCTCACCGCGGGCACGCGCTACGATCCATACATCCGGGGGAAGCTGCGAGCCGCAGGCATCCCGGAAGACATGACGTATCTCGCTCTCATTGAGAGCGGCTACAATCCGCACGACTATTCGAGTGCGGCGGCCGTCGGGATGTGGCAGTTCATGACGACAACCGCGAAGGACTACGGCCTGCGCGTGGACTGGTGGGTGGACGAGCGCCGCGATCCTATGCGTGCCACCGACGCCGCGATTCATTATCTGAACGATCTCAGGGGCAAGTTCGGCTCGATCTATCTCGCCGCCGCTGCTTACAACGGAGGCGAGGGGCGCGTCTCGCGCGGGCTGTCGCGTCTCGCGGTCGACCTAAAGGCCAAGGAGCCGGACGATCAGTTCTTCTCGCTGGCCTCGACGAATCTGCTTCGCGCCGAGACGAAGAATTACGTACCGCAGCTGATCGCGGCCGCGATCATTGCGCGCGATCCCCGCGCGTACGGCATCAGAATCGACACGCTGGCGCCGATCGCGTTCGACTCTGTGTTCGTCCCGCGCCTTACCGGCGTCTCCGCAGTCGCAAAGGCGTGCAACACGGGTGCGAAGGACATTCTCGATCTCAACGGACAGATTCTCCGCGGCATGACGCCGCCAGACGGGTCAGTGTGGATGCGCGTGCCGGTCGGCTGCGGGGCGACGTTTGATGGCGGCCTCGCGGCGCTCGATAGCGCTGACCGCCGCGGCGCGTCGTTTCACACGGTGAAGAAAGGCGAAACGCCGGCCTCAATTGCGCAGAAGGCCGGCATCTCGCTCGCGAACTGGCGCAAGTACAACCCGAAGGTGAAGGCGACGAGCGGCACGCCGCTCACGACCGGCTCGCAGGTGCTGATTCCGACGCGCGAAACGCTCGGCGCCGCGCGCGACGTACCCGATCCCGGCATCGAGCGCTACGGCACGGCCGTCGGCGGTGTGTACGAGGTGCGGAAAGGCGACACGCTCGGGAAGATCGCCGAGCGGAATCACACCACCGTCGCAGCGATCAAGAAGAACAATCACATCAAGGGTGATGTGATCACGGTCGGGCAGAAGCTCCGGATCGCTCGCTAGTCGCGTTGCGTTTGACGGACTACGCCCTTTCCCAGGTCCCGCTCTTGCCGCCCGATTTGTGCAGGAGGCGGACATTGCGGATCACCATGCCTTTTTCGGCAGCCTTCGCCATGTCGTAGACGGTGAGGAGCGCCACGCTCACGGCGGTGAGCGCTTCCATCTCGACGCCCGTGTTCGCGACCGTGCGCACGGTGGCCTCGCACGCCACGCCGGGAATGTTCGGGTCCGGCCTCAGGAGCACGCGCACATCGGTGAGCGGAAGCGGATGACAGAGAGGAATGAGCTCAGCGGTACGCTTGGCCGCCATCACGCCGGCGAGCTGTGCGACGGTGAGCACGTCACCCTTCGCGATCAGCTGTGACTCGATCGCTTTGAGCGTGTCGAGGGACATCACGATTTCCCCGGCGGCACGAGCTTCCCGCGCGGTCGCGGGCTTGTTGCTCACGTCGACCATGCGCGCCTTGCCTTCGGCGTCGAGATGCGAGAACTCCGTCATTGCAGGAGCGGCGCGAGCTGTTCGAGCAGCGTGGCCGTAATGAGCTGCGGGTTCACGTTCTGCCGCGTGTGACGCTTGGCGTCTTCCACGTGCGCGATCCCGCGGGCGGCGCCGTTCGCGCCACGCGCGTCGCCGCGCGACGCCGATGCCCGGGCGCGCTCGTGCAGGAGGGCGGTGAGCTCGTCGAGCGCGTCGGAGAACGAGCCGCGTGCGCCCGCGCTCCCCTGACCGAACGCCGCACGGTACCGCGCGGCTGCGTTCTGGCCCGCCGCGTCGAGCAGCGCCGCCGCGACGTTTTTTGCCGCGCTCGTCTCCTTGTCTCCACGCTTCGCGAGTCCGCTGAGCTCCCGCGCCGCGCCTTCCGTGAGCGGCGGAACGCGCAGCGACGCGACCCTGGACCTGATCGTCGGCAGCAGCGCCGACGGCATGCTCGATGTCAGCACGATGGTGGTGTCGGCGAGGGGCTCCTCGAGCAGTTTGAGAAACGCGTTCGACGCTTCTTCGCTGCTCTCCTGTGGCGCCAGCTTGTGCGCGTCTGCCATGATGATGACCTTCCGCGCGCCGAGTGCCGGCGTGAGCCCCGCGCGCTGGACGAGTGCGCGAACCGTGGCCACGTACATGGCGTCGGTCGGATCCGGCGCCTCCCATGCACCCGGCGCGTTGACGCGTTTCTCGATCGCCTCGGCGAGATCGTTCATGACCTGGCCGGTGTCGGGGTCCGAATCCTTGAGCCGCGGGCGCGGGAAGCACCAGAGCAGGTCCGGGTGCACGCCGCGAAGGACGTACGAACACGCCTGGCAGGCACCGCAGGGCTCGTTATCGGCCCTCGGAGAGGCACAGAGGAGCCTCTGGGCGATCCAGAGGGCCAAACGCTCCTTGCCGCCTCCTGGAGGCCCCTGGAGGAGCAGGGAAGCCGGCAACCGGCCGCCTGCGATTGCGGCCCCGATGCGGGCCCGTAGCTCGTCCTGACCGACCAGCGGCAGAATCACGGCCCACGCCTTATGAACTACAACGCGAAGGCGCGGAGGGCGCGAAGGACGCGAAGAACTTCTCTGGAGTCGTCCGATGCAGCGCAGCCAGCGCTACGCACCTCCAAAAACGTCCCTTCGCGACCTTCGCGTTCTTCGCGTCTTCGCGTTGTCGTTCCAAAAAGCGCGGTCATTTCGCTGGCGGGAGGACCTGCTTGAGGACGGCTTCTTTCTTCCTGGCCCGGAAATCCCGAAGCTTCTGCTTCACCTCGGGCTTGGAGAGCGCAATCATCTCCGCCGCGAGGATTGCGGCGTTGATGGCGCCGGGCTTGCCGATGGCGAGGGTGCCCACGGGAATGCCGCCCGGCATCTGAACGATCGAAAGGAGCGAATCCAGGCCCTGCAACGATGTCGACGGAATCGGAACGCCGAGCACCGGGAGCAGCGTTTTCGCGGCAACGACGCCGGCGAGATGCGCCGCGCCGCCGGCGGCGGCGATCACGCATTGCACGCCGCGCCCCTCGAGCTGTTCGGCGAATTCCACGGTTTCATCGGGCGTCCGGTGCGCCGACAGCACGCGCGCTTCGTACGGAATGCCGAATTCGGTGAGTTGGTCACACGCGGCCGACATGTACTGCCAGTCGGAGTCACTGCCCATCATCAGAACGACAAGCGGATTGCTCACAGGTTACCGGGTACGGTGGAGGTGATTTTGAGAGCAGAATAATAGCTGCCCAGCCGATTCCTGCGCTCGACGAGCCTGTGAACGCAACGCGGAGGTACGCCTTACGGCACAATCACCGGCTTGCCGTACGAGTCGCGCATCTCGACCGGCCCGATGCCCGTAGCCTTGAGCAGCGGCACGATGCGCTTGGCGTCGCCGGCGATCACGATCGCCATCTTCGACGGATCGAGATACTTGTTTGCCACTCGCGTCACATCTGCCGTGGAGACCGCGCCGATCTTCGCCACCGCTTGCGACGGTTCGTTGAGGGGCAGTCCGAACAGCGCGTACGTCGCCATCTGGCCGGCGATCTGCCCGGTGGTCTCGAAATCCGCGGGCAGTCCGAGCTGCAGATACTTCTTGGCCTTCGCGAGCTCATCTGCGGGGACCGGCTTTCTGATGTTCTCGAGCTCCTTCATGAACTCCACCAGCGCCGCCCCCGTGACCGTGTCACGAATTTCGGCGCTCGCCATGAAAGGCCCGGGTTCGCGGCGCATCGAGAAAGACGATCCCGCGCCGTACGTGAAATTCTTGTTCTCGCGAAGGTTCTGATTGAGCCGGCTCGTGAACGGCTCGCCGAGGATCGTGTTCATGACGCGCAGCGGGTAGTAATCGCCTGTCGAGCGCGCGACGCCCACTGACCCGATCCGGAACGACGACTGCGGCGCGCCAGGCTTGTCGACCACATAAATGCGCCGGTCACTGCGCACGGGCGGAGCGGGGAATTGCACGGCGGGCACGGCTGCTTTTTCCCAGCCGCCGAACGCGGCGTTGACCCGGCGCTCGATGTCGGCGACCGTGACATCGCCGGCGACCACGATGAACGAATTGTTGGGCCGGTAATACGTCTTGTAGAAGCTCGCGAGATCGTCGCGCGTCAGACTTTCGACGGTCGTCTCGATGCCCGCGAGCGGCCGTCCGTATGGATGATCATCGCCGTAGAGGATCGCGACGAACGCGCGATCCGCCATCGACGGCCCGCGATCCTTGAGCTGCAGGAGCTGCGTCATCCGCAATTTGCGCTGGCGGTCGAACTCTGTCTGCGGAAACGCAGGATGCAGCGCGACATCGGCGAAGAGCGCGAGGGCGCTGTCGAGCACGGCCACGGGCGCGTGCAGGCTCACGCTCGCACGGTCCCACCCCGAGCTCGCAAACACGCTCACGCCGAGGAACGCCTGCTGTTCCGCGATCGCCTGCGACGTACGCGTGGCGGTGCCTTCGGTGAGTAGTGTCGCGGTGAGCGACGCCGTACCGGTCTTGTTTTTCGGGTCGGCCTCGCCGCCGGTTTTCACGACGAGCTGAATGTCGACGAGTGGAAGCTCGTGCTGTTCGATGACAATGAGACGCAGACCGTTCGGTAGCGTGCGTTCCGTGGTCGGCGGCACAGTCAGACTCGGCGGCGGGCCGAGTACCGGAGGCTTTGTCCTATCAAACGTCTGCGCTTGCCCGGTGCTCGCTGCAAGCATCACCGCAAGCCACGTCATGGGAACTCCGCGGCTCCGCGTTGCGTTTTTCATGAATGTCCGGGTCATTTGCCACCTCCAGTCAGGGCCAGGTCTTTCTTCCCCTGCGGTACGACGGTGAGTACGACCTTGCCCTTCGAGAGATACTGGTTTGCGACGCGCTGGATGTCCGCGCGCGTCACCTTCTCATACCGCGCGGCATCCTGTTGCACGTAATCGGGATTCTTCACCTGATCGTTGTAGAGCTGCAGCTGCTCCGCTTTGCCGAGGATCGACGAGAGTCCATTCAGGAAACTCGCACGGCGCGAATTGCGTGCGCGTGCGAGCTCGGCATCGGTCACACCGGCCGCGAGCACGTTCTTGAGCTCGTCGTCGATCACCTTCGCGACCTCAGCCGGCGTGTGGCCCGGGGCCGGGGTGGCGACGATCTCGAACGTTCCGGAGAGATTGCCGGTCGGATGCGTCGCCAGGACATCACTCGCGATCTGCATTTCGTACACGAGCTTCCGGTACAGCCGCGACGTTCGCCCGCCGCCGAGGATGGCGGCGAAGTGGTCGAGCGGCGCTTCGTCGGCATGAAAGCCTTGGACCGTCGGCCAGACGTAGTAGATGCGCGGAAGTTGCACGCGATCCTCGAGCACGAGCACCGTGTCCGTTGCGCGTGACACGAGCTGCGGTGCCGGATGCGGGGCGATGTTCGGATTGCGGGGAACGTCGCCGAAATACTTCGTGACGAGCGCCTTCACCGAATCGGTTTTCACGTCGCCCGCGACGACGAGTGTCGCGTTGTTTGGCGCGTAGTAGAGCTTGAAGAATTCCTGCACGTCGGTGAGCGACGCGGCAGAGAGATCGGCCATCGAGCCGACCACTGGCCACGAGTACGGATGCGTCTTTGGGTACAACGCGGCGGAGATCGTCTCGCTCGCCTTTCCGTACGGCACGTTGTCCACGCGCTGGTTGCGTTCTTCCTTCACGACGCCGCGTTGCGCGTCGAGCTTCGCCTGGTCCATCGTCGGCAGGAGCCAGCCCATGCGGTCCGCGTCCAGCCAGAGCGCCAGCGGCAGCATATTCGACGGGCCGGTCTCGTAATAGTTCGTGCGATCCTCGGTCGTCGATCCGTTGTTGTCCGCACCGGAGCTCTCGAGAAGTTTGTCGAAGGTCCCCTGCGGCACGTTCTTCGAGCCCATGAACATCACGTGTTCGAAGAGGTGCGCGAATCCGGTCCGGCCGGGCTTTTCGCTCGCGGAGCCGACATGGTACCACGTGTCGACCGCGACGATCGGTGTGGAATGGTCCTCGTGCACGATCACTTCGAGCCCGTTCGGGAGCGAAAACTTCGTGAACTGAATTCGCGGGATCTGCTGGGCCGTCGCATTCGCGTTCAGCACGCACGCCGCGAGCGCGAGGGCCGCAACAGAGCGGGCAAGTGTGGGGGCATGTGGATATCTCATATGTCGCAATTTGTGCTGGTCGCGGCTCCGTGGAAGAGGGGAGGGGACGGAGAGCGGCGGCCGGCGTATGTTGAACCATCTGGAGGGTTCGGTGTACGGGTCGCGGGCGCTGTAACCGTAAGCAGGAGCGTTGGAGGATGGGCGAGACCATCTCTGGGACGCGGGCCGGCCGGATTTCACTTGCTGCGATGCCGCAGTACGCCCCGGTGTCCCCGGCGCGCGCTGAAACGCTGTTGCGCATAACGGGGGCCATCGCCGACGCCGTATCTGCTGAGCAGGTCTACGAGGCCGTTGTCGATCATGTGGGCGAGGCCCTCGGCGCGTCGAGCGTGGCGCTCTGGATCGTGGACCGCGCGCACGAATCGGTGTCGCTCGTCCGCGCGGTAGGGTACACCGAAACGGCCAGACACTGGTTCGACAACGTCCCTTTGAGCACGCGGCCAACGTTTCCCGCACTCGACGCCATTCGAACCGGGGAGCCTGTGTGGATCCCGTCCCAGGGCCAGCTCGTCGAGCGTTACGCGCATCTTGCGCTGTTCGCGACGCCTGGGCGCTCGTACCGCATCTCGGCGCTTCCGCTCGTGACGCAGGGAACGGTCGTCGGGGCCTTGGGCCTCACGATCGAGCAGCCGGGCGAAAGCAGCGAGGAGGAGCGGGATTTTCTCCTGCTCATTGCCCGGTACGCGGGCCAGGCGGTTGAGCGACTTCGCCTCCACAACGAGACGCACGACGCGCGTGTGCGTGCCGAGCAGCTCTATCGGTTTGCGCAGGCCGTGGTTGCCGCGGACAGGATCGAATCCGTGTACGAGGCCGCGCTGTCCGCGATCGAGACGGCGCTGAGCGCGGATCGCGCCGCAATCCTGACGTACGACCACGACGAGATCATGAAATTCCGCGCGTGGCGGAATCTCAGCGACTCATACCGGAGCGCGGTCGAGGGACACTCACCCTGGCCGCGCACGGCGACGGCGCCCGAGCCGGTGCTCGTCCCCGACGCGCGGCGTGATCCGGCGCTCGCCGCCTACGCGCCGCTGTTCGAGCGTGAGAAGATCGGCGCGCTGGCGTTCATTCCGCTCTTCGCGGAACGAAAGCTGCTCGGGAAGTTCATGTTCTATTTCGAGCGCGCGCACACGTTCACCGAGCGCGAGCTCGAGACCGCGCGCTCGATCGCCAATCATCTCGCGTCGGTGATGGCGCGATTCGACGCCGTCGCAAAACTCGAGGACACGATCCGGTCGAACGAGCTGTTCGCGGGCGTGCTTGCGCACGACCTGCGGAACCCGCTCGACGCGATGCTGACGTCCGCGCAGCTGCTGCTCATGCAGCGCGAAGGATCCGCGCCGAGCGACGCCGCCCTGAACGGCGAGCGCAAACCCGCGAGCAGGATCCTCGCAAGCGGCCAGCGCATGACGGCGATGATCAATCAGCTGCTCGATTTCACACGCGCGAGATCCGGCGGGGGCATGCGCGTCGAGCCGCGCGCGACCAATCTCGGTGAGCTGTACGCGCAGGCGTCGTCGGAGCTCGAGCTCGCGCATCCCGGGTGGACGATTCAGTGCACGCCGTCCGGTGATCTGAGCGGCAACTGGGACGCAGACCGCCTGCTGCAGGTGTTCTCAAACGTCATCGGAAATGCCGGGCAGCATGGAACGCCCGGCGCTGCAATTCACGTGCATCTCGACGGATCGGCGCCCGATCACGTGCGCCTGGAGGTCCGAAACGAGGGCGCGGTCCCTGCCGCAATTCTCCCGAATCTGTTCGATCCGTTCCGCAGCACGAGGCACGGGCGCGGTCAGTCGAGCGGACTCGGACTGGGACTCTACATCGTGCGCGAAATCATCCGCGCGCACGGCGGCACGATTGACGTAACGTCGTCGGAAGAGCGGGGGACGACGTTCTCGGTCGTGCTGCCTAGGTAGGGCGAACGGGCAACGGGCAACGGGCAACGGGCGAACGGGCGAACGGGCGAACGGGCGAACGGGCAACGGGCGAGAAAGGGCAACGGGCGAAGCGCAAAGCGCCAAGCGCCAAGCGACCCCGTAGCCCGTTGCCCGTTGCCCTTTGCCCTTTGCCCTTTGCCCGTTGCCCTTGCAGCTCCCGCGGAGGGACTCGAACCCCCGACCCGGCGATTAACAGTCGCCTGCTCTACCAGCTGAGCTACGCGGGAATAGAACCCTGAAAATAGCGGGCTGGGGCACGGATGGGCAGTCGCCACTGCAGGCCGACTCCGTCAAACGCAACGCGGAGCCGCGGAGGACGCGGGGGCGCGCGGAGAACTTATTGGGGTTGTTCTTGCCACTGGCACGCCGCCTTGCGCACCCCCAACAAAATCACTCCGCGCTCCTCCGCGATTTCCGCGCCTCCGCGTTCCGTTTTACAGAGCTTGCCCAGTATAGCTCTCGGAAACGCGAGCAATATCAGCAGGCCGGCCCATGGCAACGACGCGGCCGCCTTCCTCGCCGCCCTCGGGGCCGAGATCAATAATCCAGTCCGCGAGCCGGATGACATCGAGGTTGTGCTCGATTACCACGAGCGTGTGCCCGTGGGAAATCAGTCGGTCGAATACCGTGATCAAACGGCGAACGTCTTCGAGATGCAGCCCCGTGGTCGGTTCGTCGAGCACGTAGAGCCGCTTGCCTGCGTGTTTCGACGTCATCGTGAGCTCGCGCGCAATCTTGAGCCGCTGCGCTTCACCGCCCGAGAGGGTCGTCGCGGGCTGGCCGAGGCGGAGATAGCCGAGCCCGACCTGCTGCACCTGCCAGAGCGTTTGCCCGAGTTTTTCCTCGCGAGGAAAAAACCGGATTGCCTCGTCGATCGTGAGTGCCAGCACGTCGACGATGCTCTTGCCCTGGTACTTCACCTCGAGCACTTCGGGTTTGTAGCGCGACGTGCCGCAGATGTCGCACGGCACGAAGACGTCCGCGAGAAACTGCATCTCGACCTGCGTGTACCCGGCGCCCTCGCAGTTTTCGCAGCGCCCGCCGGGCACGTTGAACGAAAACGTCGACTGCGTATAGCCGCGCTGTTTCGCGAGCGGCACCGACGCAAAGATGCGCCGGATCTCGTCGAACGCTTTCACATACGTCACCGGATTCGATCGCGGCGACCGTCCGATCGGCTCCTGATCGATCAGCACCGCGGCCGAGAGTGATTCGGTTCCCGTGAGCGAGGTGTATTCGCCGACGATCTCGCCGAGGTGTTCGCGTGCGCCGTGCTCGCCAGTGAGCGTGCGTTCCAGCGCGCGATACAGGACATCGTGCACGAGCGTGCTCTTGCCGCTCCCCGAAACGCCGGTCACGCACGTGAACGTGCCAAGGGGAATCCTGATGTCCACGCCCCTGAGCGTGTGGGCGCGCGCGCCCTTGAGCTCGAGCCAGGCGGGACCGAGCTTGCGCGGCGTTCGCGGCCCCGCGACCGTGCGCGCACCGGTGACATACTGTCCGGTGAGCGGGCTCTCCGCGACCCGGGAGGCGTCGCCGGAGAACACGAGCCTTCCGCCCTGCTCTCCGCTCGCGGGACCGAGCTCGAGCATGTGATCGGCCGCGCGGATGGCGGCGAGATCGTGCTCGACCATGAGCACCGTGTTCCCGTTTTTCTGCAGCGAGCGGAGCAGCGCGAGCAGCCGCTCCACGTCGCGCGGATGCAGCCCGATGGTCGGCTCGTCGAGCACGTACAGCGTGTCCACGAGCCGGGCGCCGAGTGCGTTGGCGAGCGTGATACGCTGCGCTTCGCCGCCGGAAAGTGTGCGCGTGGCACGGTCCATTGTCAGATACGACAGTCCGACGTCGTCCAGAAAACGGATGCGGTCGCGCGCCTCGAGCAGAATGTGATCGGCGATGGCGCTCTCGAACGGCGTGAGCTCGAGCGATTCGCACCAGGCGCGCAGGTCGCGCACGGAGAGGGCGGAGACGTCCGCGATGGACTTCCCCCCCACCTTCACCTGCAGTGCCTCGGGTTTGAGGCGCGCTCCGCCGCACGCGCTGCACGGCTGCGCCGTCTGGTACTGCCGCAGAAAGACGCGGATGTACTGCTTGTAGCGCTTGACTTCGAGGTCGACGAGAAACGGAATGATGCCCTTGTATCCGCGCGTCCGGGCGTGCAGCAGCAGCTTCTTCTGCGCGTCGGTGAGCTTCGACCACGGCGCCGTGTACGAGATGCCCTCGCGTTTCGCGAATTCCGCGAGCGCGCGCCGTTTGTTGTCGTAACGGGGCTTGGTCCACGGATCGATCGCGCCGTCGCGGAGCGAGCGCTCTTGGTCCGGAACGATGAGTTTGAGATCGTACTTGAGCTCCGCGCCGAATCCGTTGCACGTCTCGCAGGCGCCGCGCGGACTGTTGAACGAAAACAGCTGCGGCGTCGGAGACGGCAGGCGAGTGCCGTCGTTCGGGCACTCGAGACGGTCAGTGAACAACAGACGGGAGACGGTGAGAGCGGGAGAACGAGGGGCGCTCGCCGCGAAGACGACCGCCGCGTCACCGCCGCTCTCCCGAAACGCCGTAGCCACGGCATCGACGAGTCTCCCGCGCACCTCCTCGCTCGGCGTCAGCCGGTCGACGACGACCAGCACGCTTTTCGCGCGAACGAGATCCACCTTCGACTCCGCGATGTCATCCAGGTGAATCGTCTTCCCATCCACGATCACCCGGAGAAATCCCTGTGATCTGAGATTCTCCACGGCGACATCGTGCGTGAGCGCTTCGCTGCGCCGCAGCGGAAACGCCACGGAGCACGCCTCGCCCGCGTGAGACGCGATCACCGCGTCTGCGACGGAACCGGGCGAATCCGGCTTGAGCTCGCGCCCACACTTGGGGCAGATGACACGGCCGACACGCGCCCAGAGGAGGCGCAGATAATCGTAGACCTCGGTCGCGGTGCCAACCGTCGACCGCGAGGTGCGGGTGGAGTTCTTCTGCTCGATCGCCACCGCCGGCGCGAGCCCCTCGATCCGGTCCACGTCAGGGCGGGGCATCCGCTCCAGGAATTGCCGGGCGTACGCCGACAGCGACTCGACGTAACGCCGCTGGCCCTCGGCGTAGATCGTGTCGAACGCGAGGGAGGATTTACCTGACCCGGAGGGACCGGTGATGACGGTGATGGCGCGAAGCGGAATGTCGACGTCGATGTTCCGCAGATTGTGCTGCCGCGCGCCGCGTACCGAAAGCTTTGCTACCACCTGAGAACATTAACCAGCAGCGGCCCGGTGGCCCGAGCCGAAATAGGGGCGTTTCGACCTTGCAGCGGTCCCGACGCGGCGGGTAGTTTTTCAGACCTTCACTGACGCCTGCGCGGGGGCCTCGTTCGCCCCTGCCGTCGAATAAATGGCCTACTTCCAACTCGGCGACCGCCAATTTGCGCTGAAAGCGGGTTCTCAGCGCGTGGGACCGGCGGGCACAGGCGCAGATGTGGTTCTGCCGAGCGGCCCCCCGAACGCGACGGCCGTCGTCACGGTCAACGCGGATCAGTCGGTGGTGATCATGAAGGCCGCCGCCGATTCCGAGGTGATGGTGAACAAGGTTCCGCTCGGCGCGGAGCCGTCGCCCCTCATGCACGGCGACCACGTGGAGCTTGGCGGCCACGATCTGCGGTTCGGCGATACGAAGCAGCAGGGCAGCACGCAGATGCTGAGCGCCGACCAGCTCGCGCAAGCCATCAAGGCACGCGCCAGCACCCCTGGGAAGCCCACGACCGCGACCGGTGGGCGTCTGGTCTCGCAGCTCGACGGACGAGAATACGAAGTTCCGAATCGCGGCCTGGTCATCGGCCGCGACCCGTCGGCGGAGATCGTGGTCGCCGCAAACGAGGTCTCGCGCCGTCACGTGCAGATTGCGCCCGCCGGTCAGGGCTACGTGCTCACTGACCTCAGCACAAACGGCGTGTGGGTGAACGGGGAGCGCGTTGCGAAAGAGCAAACGCTCGCACGCGGGGACGTGGTCCGCGTGGGAAACGAGGAGTTCCGGTTCTACGCCGACGTCGCGAAGCCCGCACCGGCAGCTGCGAGCCCTGTGGCCACTCCGCCGTCGCCCGCCGCCTTCGCGGCGCCTCCCACGCCACTGCCGCCGACGCGGCTTCCTGAGCCCGTCACCGCCGCGCCGGCTTCGCCTCCCCTCGTCCCACCTGCTCCTGCCGCTCCCGCGCCGCTGGCCGCGCCCGTGGCGGCGGGAACGCCCGTTATTCCGCCGCCTCCGTCGACCCCGGCGCCGCCGTCCGCCCCTGCCTCCTCGCGCCCCGCGCTCGCGACCCTCGAGGTGCTCAACGAGGGTCCCGACAAGGGGCGCCGCGTGGACGTGCACAGTGCGCTCACCAATATTGGCCGGGGGCCGCACAACGATCTCGTCATTTCAAACGAATCCGTTTCCGATTCGCACGCAAAATTGCAAAAACGCGAGAATGGCTGGTATATCGTCGACGTGAACTCGACCAACGGTGTGTACGTGGGCGGACACCGCGTGTACGGTGAGCAGTTGCTCGCCGGCGCGCCCGATCTGCGATTCGGCGACGTGAAAGTCGCCTTCCGCCCGTCGGCCGCGCCGGTCGATTCGGGAAAGAGCACGCGCGCGATCTCTCTCGATGAGCTGAAGAAGGCGACCGCGGCGAAACCGCAGGCGCCGCCCGCCCGCCCCGCGCCGGTCGCGGCGCCGCCGGAGCCGGAGCTCGTGCCCCTCGCGGCGAAGAAGTCGACGCCGGCGTGGTTCTGGGGCGTCCTGATTCTGATTGGCGCAGCCGTTATCGGATACCTCACCCTGAAGGGAGGGTGAGCATGCAACTCGCCGTCGCTGCAGCAACTGACGTCGGAATGGTCCGCAGTGGAAACGAAGACAATTTCCACGCGGATGGCGACGAGACGTTCGGCATCTTCATCGTCGCGGACGGCATGGGCGGCCACGCCGCCGGCGAAGTCGCGAGCGAAATGGCCGTGCAGATCGTGGCGCGCGAGCTCGCGGGGATGCGCGATGTGCGCGACGCAGGTGCCGCCGACCGGGTCAAGGAATCGCTCCGCGCCGCGAATCGCGCGATTCACGACCGCATGTTGTCGGAGACGGACAAACAGGGCATGGGGACGACCGTCTCCGTGCTCCTTCTCTCCCACGGCCATTACCTGATTGGACAGGTCGGCGACTCGCGCGTGTATCTCCTGCGCGACGGCATGCTCACGCAGGTCACGAAGGACCATTCATACGTGCAGGAGCAGGTCGACGCCGGCTTTCTCACGCCCGAGCAGGCGCGCTACCACCCGTACAGCAACGTGATCACGCGCTGCGTGGGCGCGGGCGAGGAAGTGCAGCCCGACGTCTATGCGGGCGAAGTCCGTCTCGGCGACGTGTGGCTCGTGGCGAGCGACGGCCTCACGGGCATGGTCGATGATCGCCGGCTGCAACAGCTGTTGCTCGCGCGCTCGGCTCCTGTACGCATTGTCGATGCGCTGATTGCGGATGCGAACGGCCGCGGCGGACTCGACAATATCACGGCCATCGTGATTCGCGTGGAGTCGGTGGAGTAAGGGCAACGGGCGAAGGGCAACGGGGGAACGGGTGACTGATTCCGCTGATACCGAGACCGTTGCGTCCCTTGCTGAGCTGTACCTCGGCAACATTCTCTACGCGCTCGAGCGGTGTGCGATGGCGCTCGAAGCCGAGGGCGACACGGACGGCGCCGCATACTATCGCGGCCTTGCTCGTGCGTTAGCAGAGGCCCGCGGGCGGGGAAAAGCGCTTAACGCTTAACGCTTAACGCTTTGCGCTTAGCGTTGAGCGTTTAGCGTTCAGCGCTCAGCGTTCAGCGTTCAGCGTATCTCGTTCAGGCTGATCGGCACGCGTTCGCGGGCAAAGATCCTCAGCCAGCGGGCCGACGTGTAGAACTCATCGGCGAGACGCGGGAGATTCACGGCACCGGGAATCCCTTCCTGCGTCAGCGTCACCACTGACCCGTCGCGCAGGCGGAGGGGAAGCTCGAGACCGAGCATCTGCGTCTTGGCTGGAAAATCGACGAGCACGTCACCCGGGTTGAGGCCGTGTCTCTTCGCCAGCGAATTCTCGAGCGCACGCACACGCGCGCGGTCGGACGAGATCCACTCGAAATCACGATCGCCGA
>DASRAP010000115.1:0-5693 GCA_035638155.1 Gemmatimonadaceae bacterium
CTCGACAACGCGTCGAAGGAAATCGACCTCGCGCGAATCGAGCAGTACCGGGGCCACGAGTGGTACTCCTACGTCGCGGGCGTGGCGTGGTCGATGCAGAAGGCCGGGATGGACGTGCGCGGCGCGGACCTCTCGATCAACAGCACGGTGCCGACGGGCGCGGGGCTCTCCTCGTCGGCCGCGCTCGAAATCGGGGTGTACCGGGCGCTCGCGGCCGTTTCCGGCATCCCATGGGATCCGGTGCAGGCGGCGAAGATCTCGCGCCACGCGGAAAACCAGTTCGTGGGTGTGGCGTCGGGCGTGATGGATCAGATGGCGTCTGCGTGCTCGGAAGCGGGCAGTGTGACGATGATCGATTGCCGCTCGCTCCAGGTGGCGTACGTGCAGATCCCCGAGGGCGCGGCGATCGTCGTCATTGACACCGGCGTGCGCCGGCGGCTCGCGACGAGTGAATACAATGAGCGGCGTGAAGCGTGCGAGCGCGCGGTGCGCCAGTTGCAAAAGACGTATCCGCGGATCGGCGCGCTGCGCGACGTTACGCCAGGTGAGCTCAGTGCGGCCATGCATACGCTGGGCGCGGTTGAATGGCACCGCGCCTCGCATGTAGTGGCCGAGAACCAGCGCGTCCTGGACATGATCCACGTGCTGAGCCGCGGCGATCTCGTGCGCGCCGGGCAGTTGCTCAACGAGTCGCACGAGAGTCTGCGCGATCTGTACGAAGTGAGCAGCCCCGAGCTTGATGCCGCGGTGGCGCTCGCAGTCAAACAGCCGGGTTGCTTCGGCGCGCGCATGACGGGCGCCGGGTTCGGAGGGTGTGCGATCGCGCTCGTTCAGGCCCTGCACGCGGAAGCATTTGTGTCTGCTGTGCCGAGGAGCTTTCAGGTCACTCCTTCCGGCGGAGCGTCGCTGGCCTGATAGGACGTTCCCGAGGCACAACCAGACTCATGTGGCGGCCGACCGCCGCTCTGCCGCGCGCGCGTGTCCCTCCAGGCGCTCCAGCCGAGCCAGATGCGCGACATCCTGAACGACGCTCCCGGCGGACGACAATTCGAGCCAGGTTCTCACTCTGAGAAACGTGAGGGCCGAGAGACCGCTGGCGTACCGGGCTGTGCCGCCGGTCGGCAGCACGTGATTCCCGCCGATGCCGTAGTCGCCGAACACTTCGGCAGACTGCTCGCCGATAAAAACAGCACCGGCGTTCCGCACCTGGCTCGCGAACTCCCCCGCGTTGTGCACCGAAAGCTGCAGGTGTTCAGGCGCCAGACGGTCGCACACGTCCAGCATTTCGGCTCGGCCGCTGCACACGATCGCGATTGCGTGCGCGAGTGATTCGCGCGCAGCCGGGTTCGGGAAGCCAGCAAGCTGCGCATCGAGTTGCTCGCCGGCTTCGGCCGCGACTCGCGGGTCACTTGTCACGAGTGCAACTCGCGCATCGGGATCGTGCTCGGCCTGCGCGATGAGATCTGCCGCAATAAGGTCCGGGTGCGCCGTCCCGTCCGCGACGATCACGAGCTCTGACGGGCCGGCCAGCATGTCGATCGCGACCGCTCCAGCGACGTACCGCTTCGCGGCCGTGACATACGCATTCCCGGGGCCCACAACAATGTCGCATGCGGGCACAGCGACTCCGTACGCAAGCGCGGCGATTGCGTGCGCCCCGCCGACACCGAACACGGCATCAGCGTTCGCGATACCTGCCGCGGCCAGCATCAGCGAGCCAGGCCTGGGCGTGGCCACGTACACTTCCCGTACACCGGCGACGCGTGCGGTCACGGCAGTCATCAGCACCGACGAGGGAAGGGGATAGCGACCCCCAGGGGCGTAACACCCGGCACGATGCATGGGGACCACCGTGTGTCCCGCGCGCCCGCCGGTGACGCTCAGGTCAATGTTCGAAAGCGCCGCGCGCTGCGCGCCGGCGAACGTCGCTATGCGCTCGGCGGTTCTCTCGAGCAACGCTCGCACATCCCGGTCGAGCGAGGCCACTGCCCGCCGCAGGGCAGCCTGATCGAACATCCATGGCTCATGGCCCTCAATGCCGTCAAAGCGCAGCGCATATTCGCGCAGCGCGCTCTCGCCGCCCGTGCGCACCGTGTCAACGATGGCCTCCGCATCGCGAGTCACTTGCTGGCTCGTTGCGCGGCGCCGCCAGAATGCCGTGGCGGACGGCGGCACGGCGCGGAGCAGCGACCGGACGCCGCTCATGATCCTGCTCTCGCCGCGGGCTTCGCATCACCGGGGCGTCTGGTCACCTTCTGCGAACGCCGCGCCAGCTCGCGCTCGACATCCGCGAGTGACACGCCGGCGCGGGCCATGCGTGCCATCGCGAAGTACAGAAGATCGGCGGCTTCGTGGACGACATCCGCGTCCGTCTCGCCGAGCTCTTTCGCTTCTTCGGTCAACTTCGCCGCGAGAAGATTTGCATCGCCGAGCAGCCGCGACGAATATGATCCGGGAACCGGTTCGGCGGCGCGAGCTCGCAATGTTCGCTCGAGCGTTCCGAGAGCAGAGCCCGTGCCCCAGCACGTTTCCGTTCCGCGGTGACAGAAGCCGGCGCCGTGTTGCCGGACGACAAATCGCAGCGCATCGCGATCGCAGTCGAGATCAATGCGAAGGAGATCCTGCACCGCGCCCGACGAGTCTCCCTTCACCCACAGCCCCCGTGATCGCGACTCGTAGACGCCGCGGCGCGATTCGACCCCTTGCGCGATACTGCGCCGGCTCGACCACGCGAGTCCGAGCGCGATGCCACGTTCGTCGGTGACGACGGTCGGAAACAGTCCGTCGGCGCGGTCGCTGATGAGCGGGGCGGCGATCGCGTCGGCGAGGGTGAGACGCCCAGTGTAGAGCGCCATGCCGACCTGCGCGTCGGCGCCGAGCCGGTCGAGCTTCGCAATCTCATCGGCCGTCGTGACGCCGCCTGCGATCGTGACGCGTGCGCCGTGCGCAATCGTTGTGAGGCGGGCCGCGCGCTCGAGATCTGTTCCGGCCAGTCGACCTTCGCGCTCCACGAACGTCACCAGAAAACCGGATGCCAGGCCGCGCAGTTCACGCAGCCGGTCTTCGATCGTCGCGCCGGTGCCCCGTTGCCATCCCTCCACGACCACTTCACCGCGATCGGCGTCGAGAGCGACGACGACGCGGTCGGGCGGAAGCTGCGCGAGAAGCCCGGGGTGCGCGGCCGTGCCGATGACGATCTTTGCCGCACCAGCGTCGAGCCACCAGCGCGCGGTCTCGATATCGCGAATGCCTCCGCCCACGCGGCACGACGCGCGCGAACAGAGCTCGGCAATGAGCGCGCGGTTCGAGCCCACGCCGCGCGCAGCGTCGATATCCACGACCGCGATTTCGCCGGCGATGGAAAACGCGTCGACCCATGCACGCGGGTCTCCGGCATCCAGCACCTGCTCGCGCCCACCCACGAGCTGGACGGTCGTACCGCCGCTCACGTCGACGGAGGGAACGATCACGGTCGCACCTCTACACCTGCGGCCGCCAGGACGCACTTGACGGCGGAGATCGTCGTCGCGTTGTCGTGGAAGATCGACGCGGCGAGTACCGCATCGGCGCCGGCGCGAATCGCCGTGACCAGATCATTCGCCGATCCCGCCCCGCCGGACGCCACGACAGGAACACCGACGCTCCCGGTCACGGCCTCGATGAGCGGAACGTCATAGCCGCTTCTCGTTCCGTCGCGGTCGACGCTGGTGAGCAGGATCTCACCCGCACCCAGCGCCGCTGCTTCGCGAATCCATTCCACGACGGTGCGGGGCGCCAGCGACGTCCCCGAGCGGACCGCGACGAACCAGTCGTCGTTGCGCGACACCGCATCGACCGACAACACGACACACTGCGAACCAAAACGCGCCGCGAGCTCGGAGAGAATCGAAGGCTGCCGGACCGCAGCGGTGTTGATCGCGACCTTGTCTGCGCCGGCGTCGAGCAACGCCGCGGCATCGCCTGCGCTCTGCACACCCCCACCCACGGTGAGCGGAATCGCGATCGATCGCCGTACCTCCCGCACCGTCGCGAGCGCGTGCGCGCGTCCTTCGACCGTGGCGGATACGTCGAGCAGCACGAGCTCGTCCGCGCCGTCGGCTTCATACCGCGCGGCGCATTCGGCGGGGGATCCGGCATCACGCAGATTCCGGAACTGCACACCCTTCACGACGCGGCCGCCCCGCGTGTCGAGGCAGGGAATCACGCGGCGCGTCAGCATCTGGTGATCCAGCGCGCAAGCAGCGCAGCTCCCCATCTCCCGGACAACTCCGGATGAAACTGGCACGCCAGGAGGGACCCGCGTTCGAGCGCGGCAACGAACGGCGCTCCATGCGTGGCCCATGACGCCGTCCAGCCTGACGGCGCCTCGTCGAGCCGGTATGAATTGGCAAAGTACGCATGACCGCTCTCGATGACGCGTGAGGCGGTCGCCGCGGATACGAGATTCCATCCGAGCTGCGGCACCTTGAGCGGCGGTGCAAAGCGCGTGACTGTGCCGGCAAAGACGGCGAGCCCCTGTTCTTCAGGCGCTTCGTCGCTCCGTTCTGCGAGCAACTGCAGTCCGAGGCAGACGGCAAGGACCGGGCGCCCTCCATCACATCGTTCCACGATGGCATCAGCGAGGCCCCGTGATCGCAGCCGGCGCATGACGTCGCCGAATGCACCCACACCCGGTAGCACGACGCGATCTGCCGTTCGCACACGATCCGGGTCGGATGTGGTCGTGGCCGGCGTTCCCAGGCGCTGGAAGGCTGCGAGCACCGACGCCAGGTTCGCGGCGCCAGTCTCGATGACTGCCACACACGGTCCGCTCATGCGAGCACCCCCTTTGTGCTCGGGATACCAGCGTCAGCGGTTCGCGTGACGGCGGCTCGCAGCGCGAGCGCGACGGCCTTGAATGCCGCCTCCGCGCGGTGATGATCATTCTCACCGGCGAGGACATCCACGTGCAGCGTGATCCGCGCATTGATCGCGAGACTGTTCAGCACGTGCCCGACATTCTCGCACGCGAGCGCGCCGATCTGATCGCGGCGGAGCCCCAGCTCCGTCCGCGCAAATGGGCGCGACGAACAATCGACCACCGCGCGCGCGAGCGCCTCGTCGAGCGGTGCGTACGCGTGACCAAAGCGTGTGATGCCCGCGCGGTCGCCGAGTGCGCGGTCAATCGCTGTTCCGATCGCGATCGCACAATCCTCGGCCGTATGATGGTCATCGACGACGAGATCACCGCGGCACGCGAGCGTGACATCGAATCGTGCGTGAAACGCGAGCGCTGCCAGCAGGTGATCGAGAAAGCCGATACCGGTGGCGATCTCGGCACGGCCCGTGCCGTCCAGCGTGAAGTCGAGCGTGAGCGTGGTTTCGCGCGTCGTTCGCTCGACGCGCGCCACGCGCGGGGTCAGGACAGGCATGCGCGCACCTCCATGGCGCTCGCCAGCACCCGCGCGGCGCCGGCGTGCGTGAGCGACGCGCGAATGTCGTCCGGGGGATCGCCGGGCGGGACCACGCCGATCGGCAGCGCGTTTGCTGCGCGAGCGGCCACGATGTCGTCGCGGGTGTCACCGATCATCCACGCGCGCGTTACGCCGAGCTCCGTGCATGCGCGTGTGATCGGCGCGGGGTTCGGTTTGAGCGGCGCGTCCTCGCGGACAACGACCACCGCAAAGAATTCCGTGAGCCCGAAACGATCGAGG
>DASRAP010000116.1:0-3351 GCA_035638155.1 Gemmatimonadaceae bacterium
ATCCTCAGGTCGTCGAGGTCCACACTCTTCCGGTGGCGGAAAATCTCGATCACAATGGCGAGCCCGACGGCGGCTTCGGCCGCCGCCACGGTCATGACGAAGACGACGAAGACCTGCCCGGTGGCGCCGTACAGCCGCGAGAACGCTACGAACGAGAGATTCACGGCATTGAGCATGAGCTCGATGCACATGAACAGGATGAGCGCATTGCGGCGTGTGAGCACGCCCAGGGCGCCGATCACGAACAGGGCCGCGGAAAGCGTGAGCGCTTCGGGAATCATTGCGACGATCTCCGGCCGAGCACCACGGCGCCCACGATGGCGGCGAGGATGAGTACCGACGTCAGCTCGAATGCGAGCAGATACTCCCCGAACAGCGGGCCGGCGATCGGGCCGATCGCGTCATTTGCGGGCGGCAGCGGCGCCAGCTGCTGCGGGAGAATCTTGATCCAGCTCGGGCGCGTGAGCGCGGCGATCTCCGCCAGGAGCGCCACTGCCACGAGCCCGGCCGTGAGCCGCACACCGAGCCCGCGGCGGTCGTTCATCGCGTCCGCGTGTCCGAGATTGAGCAGCATGACCACGAACAGGAACACGACCATGATGGCACCGGCGTAGACCAGCACCTGGATGGCGCCGACAAAGTGCGCGTCCATGAGGACGTAGAGCGCCGCGAGCGAGAACATCACGTTCACGAGCCACATCGCGGCGGCGACGGGGCTCTTCCGCGTCACGAAGAGCAGCGCCGACACGAGCGCGATGAAACCGAAGAGATAGAAGTGGAACGAGTAGAACAGCGGGACGTAGCCTTGCATCACTCGCCCTTGGGATCGGCGGGATCCCACATCTCGGTCACCGGATGCGTCTGCGACGTGAGCCGCTCGAGATCGTAGACGAAGGCTTCGCGGCTGTACTCCGCATTCTCATAGTGCCGCCCGAGGTGAATCGCTTCTTCCGGGCAGACCTCCTGGCAGTAGCCGCAGAAGATGCACCGGAATTCGTCGATGTCGAACACGAGCGGATAGCGGTTCCCGTTCGCGTCTTCGCCGGGCACGAGCTTGATGCAGTTGGCCGGGCACACCGTCGGGCAGAGGCCGCACGCCACGCATTTGGCGGAACCGTCCTCATTGGTGAGCATGCGGTGCGTCCCGCGCCAGCGGGGAGAAATGGGCCACTTCTCCTCGGGGTACTGCACCGTGACCTTGTGCGGATCGATGAGGTGCTTGAACGTGTGGCCAAGCCCCTTGAGCGTGGCCCGCACGTAGCTGATTTCCTCGACCGGCCGCTGGAGCACCTTCACCCCGATCGCCATCAGTCGCCTCCTCCGCTTTCGTGCGCGGGCAGGTGCTGGAGCGCGGCGAGGCGCTTCGGATCGAGTCGCCGGTAGGCGGGGCTCACCACGCGGCCGCGGTCGAGCACGAGAACGAGGATCACGACGAGCACCAGGTTGATGCCGAACAGGATTCCGCCGTACAGCGGACCGCGCGCGATGTGCGCGTAGTCGAGTGCAAGCGTCGAGCCCGCAATGAGCACGATGTATCCGAGCATGAGCGGCAGCAGCAGCTTCCACCCGAGCGACATCAGCTGGTCATAACGGAAGCGCGGCAGCGTCCAGCGAATCCACATGAAGAAGAAGAGGAAGAACAGCACCTTCGCGGCGAAGAAGCCGAGCGTGAGCACCGTCTTGAGCACGGTCCACGGCGGGAGGTTGTCCCATTGCGTGAAGGGCACGTCCCAGCCGCCGAAGAAGAGCGTGGAGATGAGCGCGCTCGCCGTCACCATGTTCGCGTACTCGGCGATGAAGAACAGCGAGAACTTCATTGCGGAGTATTCCGAGTGGTAACCGGCGACGAGCTCTGATTCCGCCTCCGGAAGGTCGAACGGCAGCCGGTTCGTTTCCGCGAAGGCCGAGATGATGAAGACGAGGCACGAGACCGAAAGCAGGAGGACGTTCCACCCCATCCTCGCCTGCTGCTGGATGATCGTGTCGAGCGTGACGTTCCCGGCCAGGATGAGTACCGCAACGGTGCTCATGCCCATCGAGATCTCGTAGCTCAGCATCTGCGCCGACGAACGCAGCCCGCCGAGCAGCGCGTACTTGCTGTTCGACGCCCAGCCCGCGAGCACGATGCCGTACACACCCAGCGACGAAATCGCGAGCGTGAACAGGAAGCCAACGGGCAGGTTGGCGACCACCATGTCGATGAGGCCCCACGGCGTGGGGAGCGGTGCGCCAAACGGAATCACCGCCCACGTCAGCATCGCGGGCACGAAGGAGAGCACCGGTGCGAGCACGAAGAGCTGCGGGTGCGCGTCCGGCGGATACGTCTCTTCCTTCATGATGTTCTTCACGCCGTCGGCCGCCGGCTGCAGAAGGCCGCCGTATCCCGCGCGATTGGGGCCGCGGCGGTCCTGGATCCACGCGGAGATCTTGCGTTCGGCGAGCGTGAGGAGCGCGACGCCGACCATGTAGATCGTGAACACGATCAGCATCTTGATGATCGTAGCGACCACGAAGACGCCCGTCGACGGCGGCAGCTGCGATGCCGCGGTCTGGAAGTATCCCGCGTACATCATGCCGGCGCTCCCGCCGTGTGTCCGGCTGTCATCGCCCCGCGCAGTCCGAGCGAGTCGTAGCTCATGCCCGCGAACGCGTCGACGTCCTTCGCGAGCGCATTGAACACATCACCAGGGACGAATCCGTCCACCTTGTCGCCGGCACCAGCGAGCACGTCGAGGAGCACGAACCAGCTCGGCCGCGCGAGGGCCGGGCCGGCTTTCGCCTGCAGGAATCTTTGCACGCGCCCGCGGAGGTTGGTGAACGTGCCTTCTTCCTCCGCGAAGTTCGTGAGCGGCAGCGCCACGTTCACGAACGTCGCGGCTTCGGGTGTGAGCGCTGTGCCGGCGAAGAGCACGAGCGATGCCCGCGACAAGTGCGCGAGATCGGCGGGCGTGAGCTCCTCGTCCGCGATCAGCAGCACGTCGCCATCCTTCATTGAACCAAGCGGCGTGTCCGAGCGCGTGAACCCCATGAGCTCGGCGCCGGTCCCGTTCGGCGCGCGGTCCGTGCGGTGCGCGAGATCCTCGACCCCCGCGAGCGGCTGTTCCGTGCCGGCCACCGGCATCCGGAACGCTCCCGCCCCGCCGCATTTGGCGATGAGTCGCTTGAGCAGGTACAGCGACTCGTTCGACAGGCGCGGCGATGCGAGCACGAACAGCCGCCGGTTGCGGAGCGCCGACGCGACGGTCGCCAATGCGACATCCCAATCCGCTTCCTTGTGCTCGTCCGCGATCTTGATGAGCGGATGAACGATGCGGTCCGTGCGATTCATCCAGCGATAATCGGCGCGTCCTA
>DASRAP010000117.1:0-9585 GCA_035638155.1 Gemmatimonadaceae bacterium
AATGACGCCGCCGCGACCGGCACGCGCTCGAAATCATCGAAGATCTCGTCGACGTCCTTCCCGTAACTCTCGCGAATCGTCCGCGCCACGTCGCTGAACGGCATTGGCGGCACCTGGTCCACGAGACGGCCGAGCTCGGAGAGGTATGGTTCGGGAATGATGTCGGCGCGCGCGGCGAAGACCTGCGCCATCTTCACGAACGTGGGGCCGAGCGTGACGATCGTGTCCACGAGTTTCTTCGCGCGCCGCTGGTGATCCTCCGGCGTCCGCTCCGCCGGCGCCCCCCACCAGAGCCACCGGTGGAAGTCGCGCAGAAACGACAGCGCGAATGGCGCGAGCGACAGGAAGACCCGCAAGGTGTGCATGTGTGAAAGCTAGGGGATAGGCGTTGGGGATTAGGGGTCAGGGAGGGGAGGATTACGTTTGACGTATGCGAGGCCAGACCGACCGCAGCAAGCTCGAACGTTTCATGGCGTCGCTGGGGGAACGCGTGCGCGGCGATGGCACCGTGTTCCTCACCGGCGGCGCAACGGCCGTACTATTCGGCTGGAGATCCGCGACCATAGATGTCGACATCAAGGCTGACCCCGAACCCGCGGGCTTGTTCGAGGCAATTGCCGCGCTCAAAGACGAGTTCGACGTCAACGTGGAGCTCGCGAGCCCGGATCATTTCATACCGCCCGTCCCCGGGTGGCGCGAACGAAGCATCCCGATCGCGCAACACGGACACATCGCGTTTTTTCACTACGATCCCTACGGCCAGGCACTGTCGAAGATTCTGAGGGGTCATGAGCGCGACATTCGCGACGTGCGCGCGCTGCTCAGGGACCGCCTGGTGACTCGCCCGCAGCTCTGGAAATGCTTCGAGAGCATCGAGCCGGAGCTCGTGCGCTATCCCGCCGTCGATCGTGCCCAGTTTCGCGAAACCGTTCGTGCGTTCGTGTCGGAGTCGGGCGGCCAATGACGCCCGATGATCTCATCGCGGGTTTGCCGGGCGAGACGCTGGTTCGCGAAGGCATTGCCGATCTCGCCGCCGGCCGAAAGACGGTGGCGTCGTATCTGGCCCAGATTGCGCTCCCGCGTCTTCGCCGCGCCGGCCTCGTGAACGAAACGCGATTACCGCTCGACGAGGAGCCCGAGCTCGCACTCTACGGCGCGCTCGGCGCCGAGCCCGGCGACGCGTACGCGCGCTACAACGCGCTCGTCCGCGAGCTCGTGAGTTTCGAGATGGCGCTCGACCACCGGCTGAGAAAAAACAGCACTGCTTGACTCCCTAGTCCGGACTAGGTATAGTCTGGCCATGGGAACAGTCCACGACGATCTGAGCGCCGATTTTCTGCCTGGCACGCTCTACCTCCTCGTACTCCGCGCGCTCACGGCGGGGCCGCTCCACGGCTACGCCATCGCGAAACGCATCAAGGACGCCTCGCGCGACGTGCTCGCCATCGAAGAAGGCTCCCTCTATCCCGCGCTCAACCGCATGCTCGTCAAGGGCTGGCTCACCGCCGAGTGGGGCACGTCGGAGAACAATCGCAAGGCGCGCTTCTATCGCATGACGGCCGACGGCAGGAAGCAGCTCGAACGCGAGACGCAGCGATTCGACCGCACTGTGCGCGCCATCCAGATGGTCATGCGGACCGCATGATGAACATCCGCGAGCTCGCGCGCCGCGCGCGCCACGTCTTGCGCCGGCAGTCGTTCGACGCCGAGCTGCGGGACGAAATGCAGTTCCACATGGACATGCGCGCGCAGGAGCTCGAACGCGCGGGCGCGTCGCCGCGAGATGCGGCGGAACAGGCGCGCCGCGAGTTCGGGTCCGCCGCGCGGCTCGCCGAAGACACCGGCCGCGCGTGGAACTTCACATGGATCGAGGATCTCCTCCTCGACCTTCGCTACGCGCTCCGCAGCGCGCGGCGCTCGCCCGTGTTCACGCTCACCGTCGCGCTCTCCCTCGCCATCGGCATCGGCGCCAACAGCGCCGTGTTCACCGCCGTGAACGCGGTGCTCGTGCGGCCGCTGTCGGTGAAGGAGCCCGAATCGCTCGCGTCGCTCACGGTCATGCGCGACGACCGGGAGCCCGTGCTGTTCCTGCCGCTCGAATTCGTGCACCAGCTTGAAAGCGATGCCGCGTTCACCGACATCATCGGGCAGGCCGCCGATGGTCTCAGCTTCACGTACGACGGGCGCGCGGAACGCATCATCGGCGAAGCCGTCACGCCCAACTTCTTCGCCGCGCTCGGCGTCGTGCCCGCGGTCGGCCGGCCGTTTTCCGTCGGGAGCGGTGCGCCCGCGGAAGCCGTGCTGTCGTACCGGTTCTGGCAGCGCCGCTTCGGCGGCGACAAAAGCGTCATCGGAAAAACGATTCAGCTCAACGCGTATCCGTACACGATCGCCGGTGTCTCGCCGCCGTCGTTCATGGATCTCGAGCAGGGCCTCGATCCCGAAGTGCGCATTCCGATTCTCCCGCGCGGCAGCGCGATTCCCCAGCTCCAGATCACATCGGGCGCGGACGACGCGCGCGTGCTCACCATGGTGCGCGTGGCGCAGGGCGTGAGCCTCGCGCAGGCGGAAGCCGCCGCCACCGCCCGCTTCAGCGAATTCAGGCGCACCACGGCGAACGCGCAGGTGGTGCGCAGCACGTGGGCTGCGCCCAAGCTCGCGCGCGCCGCGCGCGGATTCACCGGAAATCTGAGCGACCTCCGGACGCCGCTCCTCCTCCTTCTCGGACTCTCGGCCATCGTCTTCCTCGCCGCGTGCGCGAACGTGGCCGGCATGCTCCTCGCCCGCGCGAGCGCGCGGCGCCGCGAGCTTGCCATGCGCGTCTCACTCGGCGCCGGCCGCGCGAGAATCGCGCGGCAGATGTTCGCCGAAGCGTTCCTCGCGTCGCTCATGGGCGGCGCGCTCGCCGTGCCGTTCGCGTACGCCACGGCGCGCATGCTCCCGGCGTTTCTGCCCAAGGGGCATCTCAATCTGTCGCTCGATCTCACGCCCGACGCGCGCGTGATGGCGTTCACCGCGGCCCTCGCGGTGCTGACGGGACTCATCATCGGCCTCGCGCCTGCGCTCAGGAGCACGAGCGGGAATCTCACGGGCTCGCTCAAGGCCGAATCGTCCAACGTGTTCGGCGACACGCGCGCGCACATCGTGCGCCGCATCCTCGTAGGCACGCAGGTGGCGTTCTCGGTGGTGATCGTGGTCGTCGCGGCGCTCTTCGTGCGTTCGCTCTCGGACCTCCGGCCATCCGATTTCAGTGGGCGCACCTCGCAGGTGCTCCTCTTCACCATGAAGCCGCAGCCCGAGCTCTACACGAAGGATCGCGTGCGCGCGATCACGAGCGACGTCGTGCGCCGCGTCTCGGCGCTCCCGGGCGTCACGAGCGCCGCGCTCGCCGAAACCGGGCCGCTGTCGAGCCGGGCGGAGCGCACGCGCGTCAAAACGGACGGGCACGAACAGATCGACGTCGCCACGGACGACATCACGCCGGGATTCTTCGAAACGGTCGGGCTCCGGATTGCGCAGGGCCGCGATTTCCGCGCGGGCGACGCGCCCGGAGGCGAACGCGTCGCGATCATCAGCGACGCGCTCGCGAAAAAGTTCTTCGGCACCACGAACGCGCTCGGTCGCACCATCACGATTCCCGCCGACGCGGGCAACGTCCGCTCGTTCCAGATCATCGGCGTCGCGGCCGACGTGCACTATCACGACCTCCACGCAGCGCCCCCGCCCATCGTGTGGCTCGGGTTCCAGGACTCGGCGCCGTACATGCCCACGCTCCACGTGCGCACGACGAACGCGAACAGCGGCGCGATGATCGCGGCGATCATGAAGGAATTCGACGCCGTGGACAAGGGCTTCCCGGTATTCAACGTCCGCACGCTCGACGATCGCGTGAACGACGCGCTCTCGAGCGAGCACATGGTGAGCGCGCTCGCGAGCGTGTTCGGCGCGCTCGTGCTCCTCCTCGCCGGCGTGGGTCTCTACAGCATTCTCGCGTACGCCGTCGCGCGCCGCACGCGCGAGATCGGCCTCAGAATCGCGCTCGGCTCGAGCGTGCGCGCCATGCTCTGGGCCGTGGCGAGCGACACGGTCGCCGTGATCGTCGCCGGCATCGCCAGCGGCGCCGTGCTCGCGTTCCTGGGCGGAACGTTCATAACGAGAAGCTTCCCCGGCGTCCGCGGCGCCGATGCCTTGGCGCTGGGCGCCGCAGCCGCAGCCACGCTGGTGATCGCGGCCGCGGCAGTGACCATCCCTTCGCTCCGCGCGACCCGCGTCGATCCTCTGCTGGCGCTGCGCACGGACTGACGCCCCGCCCCGAATCGGGCACTCGGCCAATCCCGCTGCTGCTGCCACATCGGCATATTTAGGGCCCCTTCGACCCTCAGGCCCTTCGGCCCTTCGGCCCTGTAAATGAAACCGACCCCGTTCCACGAATTCCACGTCGCCCTCGGCGCCAAGATGGTGCCCTTCGCCGGCTACGAGATGCCGGTCACCTATCCCCAGGGCCTCATCGCCGAGCACAACGCCGTGCGCCAGAACTGCGGCGTGTTCGACGTGAGCCACATGGGTGAATTCCTCGTCACCGGTCCCGACGCCGTGGCGTTCGTGAACCGCGTGACGACCAACGACGTCGCCAAGCTGGAGCCCGGCCAGATCCACTATTCGTCAATCCTCGACGACAAGGGCACGTTCGTTGACGACTGTCTCGTGTACCGGTTCGCGGACCACCTCATGATGGTCGTTAACGCGTCGAACGCGGCAAAGGACTTCGCGCACATCTCGCGCGAGCTCCCGAAGTTCAACGCGAAACTCGAAGACGTCTCCGACGCGACCGCGCTTCTCGCGGTGCAGGGACCTAAGTCTGAGGAAATTCTGACGCCGTTGTTTGATCGGGCAACGGGCGAACGGGTTACGGGGTTGGGTTACTACCACTTCACGACAGGCACGGTCGCCGGAGTTCCCGACGTCATCGTCTCGCGTACCGGTTACACCGGCGAAGACGGATTCGAGCTTTACTTCCCCGCTCAGCACGCGGCGACGGTGTGGACCGCGCTCATGAAAACGGGACGCATTCAGCCCTGCGGACTCGGCTGCCGCGACACGCTGCGCCTCGAGATGGGCATGGCGCTCTACGGCAACGACATCGACGACACGGTCACGCCACTCGAAGCGGGGCTGGGATGGATCGTGAAACTCGCCAAGGGCGATTTCGTCGGGAAACCCGTGCTCGATTCACAGAAGGCCGCGGGTGTGACGAAGAAACTCGTAGGCTTCACCATCGCCGACCGCGCCGGCATTCCACGCCACGGCATGCCCGTGTACGTGAACGGCGCGCCGAGTGGCACCGTGTGCTCAGGAACGATGTCGCCGTCGCTCGGAGTAGCGATCGGAACGTGCTACGTGCCCACCGCGAGCTCGAAGGAAGGGAGCGAAGTCGAGATCGATGTGCGGGGTAAGCGAGTGAAGGGGGTCGTGACGAAGTTCCCGTTCTACAAGGAAGCGAGCCATAAGTAGATCTCGCTCCCGTTCTCCCGCTCTCTCGCCCTCTCTCGTTTTCCGCCCTTGTCCGTCCTCATCACCCTCACCGACGTCGAACCCGCGGTTCGCCTGAACGCCCTGCTCGAACAGCAAGGCGTGGCGACGGCCGTGGTGTCCCCGCTCGACGACATACAGGCGGCGATCAGGAAGGCGAAGCCCAAGGTCATCGTGATCACGGGCGCGCTCATGGACGCGGCGAACCTGGCGCTGGTGCAGGAGCAGCTCTGGAACGGCACGAGCATCGTGGGCCTCGCCGACATCGGCGATCCCGCGATGGAAGAGCGTCTCAAGGCGCAGGGTTTCAGCGAAGTGCTCACGAAGCCGGTGCGCGCGGAAGAAGTGGCCGACATCGTGCGCAGGCTCCTCGACCGGCAGAACCTCGGGGACCTGACCGGGCTTCACGGCGAGAGCGACGCCGTGCGCGAAGTGCTCGTCAAACTCGAACAGATCGCGCCGGTGTCGAGCACGGTGCTCGTTGAGGGGGAGAGCGGGACGGGGAAGGAGCTGGTAGCGCGCGCCATTCACAGGCTCAGTCCTCGCCGAAACAAGCCGTTCATTGCGGTGAACGTGGGCGCGCTTCCCGAGACGCTCCTCGAGAGCGAGCTCTTCGGCCACGAAAAGGGCGCGTTCACCGGCGCGGCCGAGCGGAGGCTGGGGCGGTTCGAGCTCGCGGATACGGGGACGCTTTTTCTCGACGAGATCGGTGAGATTCCGCCGAGCACGCAGGTCAAGCTGTTGCGCGTGCTGGAGGAGGGCGAGCTCACGCGTGTGGGCGGATCGCAGCCCATCAAGGTGGACGTGCGCGTGGTGGCGGCGACGAATCGCGCGCTGCGCGCACAGGTGGAGGAAGGCTCGTTCCGCGCGGATCTCTATTTCCGCCTCAACGTGCTGTCGATTTATCTCCCGCCGCTGCGCGAACGGCGCGGCGACATCGGGCTCCTGGTGCGGCGGTTCGTGCAGGAATTCTCGGCGGCGCACGACCGCGCGTTCCGCGGCATCAGCGCGGAGGCCATGCGCGCGCTCGCGGATTACTCGTGGCCGGGTAACGTGCGCGAGCTCCGGAATCTGATCGAGTCGATGGTGGTGCTCGCGCCGGGGCGCGAGATCACGGTGGACGACATTCCGCGCGCCATCCGGCAGGGTGGAAGCGAGCGATTGCTTCCGGTTGCCATCGGTCCGGTGCTGCGCGGGGGACAGGGCGCGGAGGGGCGCGAGCTCGAGTTCATCGTGCGGAGCCTGGTGGAGCTCAAACTGCAGGTTGAAGAGCTTCGCCGGCGTGTGGATGATATTCCGTCAAACGGGCGCGGTCCCGCCGAGATCTCGCCGGCCCTCCAGCCCGCCGGCCCGCTGGCCCTTGGTTCACCCCTCCAGCCCTTCGGCCCTTCGGCCCTCGTTGCCCCCGGCGCGCCTCCCCCACCGAACGTCGTGACAATTCCCCCCGGCACTCCGATGGCGGACGTCGAGCGTCAGGTCATCGAGGCAGCGCTCAAGGAAACGCGCGGCAACCGCCGGAAGGCGGCTGAGCTGCTGCGGATCGGCGAACGGACGCTCTACCGCAAGCTCAAAGAGTACGAGCTCCTCCCGCGCGAATAAGACCTCAGGAAAACAGCTACCAGCTACGGCTTATACCGCTCGCCTGTGAGCGGGCTGATTACGCCGGCCTCGGCGCCGAACTCCTGCTTCACGCGCTCATCGGCGAATGCGAGCATGCTCTCGGGTGTGGTGACGCCGGCGGGGAAGATGATGGAGAACGACTTGATGGAGTCGTAGAAGAAGTACCACACGATCTGGCCGGCACGGATCGGGTCTCGGTGTGCGTGGGCGACTATCCTGCGCCCTGACGGGGTGACGATGGTGAGCTCATCGAACTCGGGATACGGGTGCGCAGGATCTGGGTTGTTGCCTGACATTCGCGGGTCTTGGGGAGTGACATGGGCAGTGCGGACGGGCATGAATCAAAGGAACCGCACGGAAAGTGGCTAGCGGCGTGACGTTTTGTCCGTCATCTCATTGTCACAACGATACTTAGCCATCCGTAAGTTTCCCGGGACCGGCCGCTTCTGATAAATACCGATCGGAAATAATGCCCGACTTCTTCTCAATCGGGGATTTCCGAATTCCGTGTCGGGGAACGCCTGAACGGCGCTCTTTTCGGGTCGTTCGTGGCACGATGCTGACACAGTGGGGATGGAGCCGTTGCCCTGACCGTACGGAATCGTCGTACCCCTGCCGAGGTCCCATGGAGCACGGGAGCCGCGGTGCGGTCTCACGATTTCGAGGGAAAGAACGACTCACGCCAGAACGCGGCAGAGACCCGGGACGACGAGTTCGACGGCCCGGTATTGCTGCGCTCTCCCATCCGCATGATATTGTCATTCGCCACCGCCGCGGGCCGACGCCGGTCCGCACACGACGCCCAGGTCGCACCGGGCGCTATTTCACATCGGGGCTGCGCGCACCGCGAACGCGCGCGCTCCGGGACGCAAGGCGAATGACCCAATTACCTGCCAGCTCGGCGATCGCCGGGAGCGTGCTGCCCATCGGGCGCGCGGAAGAGCTCATTACCACGCTCGAGTCCGTGGTGTCTGCGCGGATCGCGAGCGGCGAGAACGGTCACGTGGATGCCGTACACGTTCTGGTGACCGGGGAATTGACACCGAAGCAGGTCGTTCGTAATATTGAGAGTGCGCTGATGGCGCATCTCGGGATGCGGGTGGACCACCGGAAGATTTCGGTGGCGGTGACATCGGCGAGGCCGACGCCGGGCGGGGTGATTCCTGCTGCGCCGCCCTCGAGTCCCCTAAGCGGGGTGACTGCGGGACCGGGTCCGAACGCCATGCAGAGCGCGCCGCCGGCGATGATGCCGAATGGAGCGGCGATGGGCTCTGAGCGCCAGCTCTACTTCGAGGACGTCGAGGTGCGCGGGTCGCGGACCAAGGGGAGCACGTGCCGGGTGACGCTTCGGCATGGTGACCAGCTGCTGGTGGGCGAGGCGGAGGGTCACGGGTCGCAGAAGTCGCGGCCGGAGCTCTCGGCGCGGGCGGCGCTGGCGGCGATCCGGGAGTTCGACGGGAAGCGGACCATGTGGGAGCTCCTCGGGATCCGCCGGCTGGAAGCGTTCGACGCCTCGTTCGTGTTCGTGGGCGTGGAGACGTGGGTGGGGCGTGAGCGGGTGCTGCTCACGGGGAGTTGCGAGATCCGCGAGAGCGCGGAAACGAGCGCGGCGCTCGCGGTGCTTGATGCGACGAATCGCTGGCTTGGGCAGCAGAGCAGTGATGCGCGTGAAGAGAAGCGCAGATAGCAGGGCTAGCGGGCTAGAGGGCTAGTGGGCTAGAGGGCTAGAGGGCTAGAGGGAACTGCGAACAACAGGACCGCGAGAAATGCGCGGTCCTTTCAAACCTTCAGGAGTGGAGTTGTAGGGAAGTAGGAGACGAGCGGGATCGAAAAGTCGAGCGGAGCCATCCTAGTCAATCAGCGCCGAGGCGAAAGCCGAGGCGACTCTACAAGACAAAGGGGGTGACTCTCAATGGACGCGATCAGCGCCGTGTTGCAGGCGATCGTAGCGTTTGTGTTGGGCGACGTGATTCAGTGGTAGCTGGGTGCAGTGGCGTGCTTACGCCGGGATGGTTCTGAATCGAGAGCGGATGAAGCGAAGCTTACGGATTTTCGTGACGGCTACGGTCGCCTTGTATGTCATGGTGACCGTAGCCGTCGCATTTGTTGCACCACGCCCAACGTTCGCGGAAGATTGGCCAGCCGCAGCGTTCTTTGCGCTACTCGGCTTCTTCGCAGTTTTACTCAGCTATCAAAAGGGTCGCGGAACTGCGACGGGATCAGTTTCGTTTCTGCCGTTTCTCAGCGGCATTCTCGTAACGCCCACTGTTGCGTCGTGCGTGACGATCTTTTTCGCGGCGTTGGCGGCCAACGTACTTCAGCGGAAATCAGCGGCCAAACTCGCGTTCAATTCTGCCCAGTTCGGGATCGCGACAGGGGCTGCGGTATTGGTGCTCGCTCCGAGCGAGCGGTACGCCGGCGTGATGACAACCGGTC
>DASRAP010000118.1:0-5987 GCA_035638155.1 Gemmatimonadaceae bacterium
CCTTTGCGCCCCGCACCGACGCGGCGAGGGAATCGATCGTGACGCGCTCGGCGCTCGGGACCACGGTACCCCACGGAAGCGTGAAGGTCGGACGCGGCAACAGGTTGACGTTCGCGCTCCCCGACACCCGGAGGGTCACGAGAAATGGATCACCCACGCGCGCGGCGCGCGCGTTCGTCTTCGTCGAGATCTGCAGATCGCCCACTGCTCCGGTCCAGTTGGGCGGACGGCCGCTCGCCGGCGGTGAAATCGCCACGATGGTGACCGATTCCGAGCGCAGGGTGTGTGTTTCTTCCCTGCTGAAGAACGACGCGCCCAAGGGCATCGTGTACGTGAGCCGCGCAGGCGGAATGACGATCTTCCCCGGCGCCACCGGAAAGAGCGCGCGGCGGAACACATGGACTTCATAGGTGCGCCCGTCGCGAACGACCGTGCGCGCACCCTGCGAATCGTGAAGGTCGTACGCGAGCACCGACCGCAGCTCGGGTGGAATGAACTCCGGATTCTTGCGCAACCGCTGGCGCACTTCGTCCGCGATGAACACGCCGAGCTCGTACGTGGCCGGCGCGCCGACATACACCGTTTCCGGGACGATCGCCGCGTGGAAATTGACGTCCGCGCGGGGGTCGAGCGTGGACCGTTCGATGACTGCCGGTAGCCCGCCGCCTGCCTGCAGCAGGACGCCGAGCGCAAAGCCCAGAATCACCAGTCTCTGCCCCGCACGGCCTTTACCTGTTCGGCACGCTGGTGCTTGTCGTGAACGTCGCGCTCGTCACGCGCCGCGGCGTCGAGCAACTGTTCGGCCTGATTCTTTGCGAGGCCGCCGTTGGGCTGCTGATCCTGCGGGTTGTTTTGCCCGCCACCGCGGCCACCGCCGCCCGAGCTGGACGCCTCCTGTTCCTTCTTCCGTGCCAGCTCGTAATTCCACCGCGCGTCTGCGTCGTTCGGATCCCCCAGCAGCACGGACCGGTACGCGCGCACAGCGCCCTTGTAGCTGGCGCTTGCCGCTTCACCCTTCATCTGCGACCCGCGCTTGAGATATGCGAGTCCGAGATTGTAGAGCACGTTCTCGTGCATCTCCTTGGATGGAATCGTCGCCGCGCGTTCGAGCACTTCGATGGCGGCGTCGAGCGAGTCGGCAGCGAGATACGCCGTTCCGAGGTTGTACAGCGTCTGCGGATGGCGGTCACCGGCCTCGAGTGCCTGGCGCCACGCACGCGCCGCCGTGAGCGGCTTGGCGGCGCGGTACTGCTTCTCCGCTTCGGTGATGATCTTGCCGGCGCGTTGTGCGTGCGATGCACCGGGCGTGAAGAAGAGGAGGAGTGCTGCCGCGGCAGTTACGGCGCGCGCGCGCCACGTCGCCGCGATGAGATCCCACAGGATCAGGGCGAGCGCCGGCGCGAGAAACCACTGAAAGCGCGCGGGAACGGAACGCTGTGAGTTGACCTTGCGGCGCTGCGCACGAAGCCCCATCAGCGCTGAGCGCACGCGCGACGCCTTGTCCGTCGTTTCAGGACCGATCACAATGCCCTCCCCGGCTTCCGCCGCCGCCTTCATGAGATCGCCGTCGTAATGCGTGACGACCACCTTCCCGTTGTCGTCGCGCTTCGGCGCGAACGCTTCGAATCCCACCTTGATGGGAATGGTGCTCCCTTCTTCGGTACCAAAACCTACGAGAATGAGTGCCACGCCGGCCTTGTGCGCTTTTTTCGCGGCGGCAATGATCAGCCCGCGTTCGTCGAAAGCCTCGCCGTCCGTGAACACTACAACCGCGCGGTCGCTGCCGACGGCGGGCCCCAGCAGGTCCACGCCCTGGCTGATCGCCGATGCGAGCGATGATCCGGGCTGTCCCACGATGGACGGGTCGAGGTTGTCCAGGAAAAGCGCGAGGGCGCCGTCGTCCGCCGTGAGCGGCGTCAGGATGTAACTCCTCCCCGCGAACGCAACGAGCGCCACGCGATCGCCGCGCGACAACGCCCGCAGCCGCCTCGCTTCGTGCTTGGCGCGCTCGAGACGGTTCGGGCTCTCATCCTCCGCCAGCATCGAGAGTGACGCGTCGATGGCATACACGACATCGATGCCTTCTGTCTCGGCCTCGCCGTTCGGAATGCCCCACCGAGGGCCCGCGAGCGCAACGCCCGCGAGCACGGCTGCGACACCAAGACGGACGGGGCGCGCCCCGGCGCGCGCGCGCACGATCGACGCCGGCGCGAGTCGTTCCTGGGTGGCGATCGGACCGAGTCTCCCGAATCGCTTCCGCCGCCGCAGAAACTCGATCCAGACGATGCCGGCGACGAGCAGCCCGAAGCCGAGGGCGGCCCCGAGGAGCCACGGATAGTCGAGCGCGTAACTCATGACTCGCTCACGGCAGCGGACCTCTCCACGCGAGCAGCATGAGCTCGATCACGAGCGCGCCGAGTGCGATGCTGAGGGGCCACCGATACTCGTCGATGAACGGCCGGTAGCGCGCGACGCGCGTCGGCGAACGCTCGAGCTGGTCGATCTGGTTGTAGATCTGCTGCAGCGACGCCGCATCGCGCGCGCGGAAATAGCGCCCACCGGTGTTGCGCGCGATATCCTCGAGCAGCGTTTCGTCGATGCGCACCGGGCGGTTCTCGTAGCGAAGCCCGAACACCCCGCGGGACACCGGAATCGGTGCGTTGCCTTCGCTGCCGACGCCGATGGCGTAGATGCGAATGTTGAACGCGCCCGCCGCTTGTGCGGCCGTACGCGGGTCAATGGCGCCGCGATTGTTCTCGCCGTCCGTCAACAGCAGCATCACACGCGAACGCCCGCCTGCGTTACGCAGTCGGTTCGCGGCCGTTGCGATTGCTGTGCCGATCGCCGTGCCGTCCTCGAGCTGCCCCGCGCCCGCCTCGAGATTGTCCACGGCGTTCATGAGGATGGGATAGTCCACCGTGAGCGGTACCTGCGTGAGCGCCTCGCCGGCGAACGACACGAGTCCGATACGGTCGTCCTTTCGTCCGCGAATGAAGCCCTTGAGTCGTTCCTTCGCGACAGCGAGCCGGTTGAGCGGCTGAAAATCCTCGGCGAGCATGGAGCTCGAGATGTCCTGCACGAGCATGATGTCGATGCCTTCGCCGTGCGCACTGTCAGCGCGCGCGCCGCTTTGCGGGCGCGCGAGTGCGACCGTCGCCGTCACGATCGCAATGATCCTGAGCGCGGTACGCACGCGGCGAAGCCACTTTCCTGCGCGCGGGCCCTTGAGCAGCAAATCCACGCGCGCGAAGCGCACGGCCGCGACTCTCCGTCGCCGGCGCAGCCACCAGAGCAGCGGCAGCAACGCGAGCGCCGCAAACCAGATGGGCGACGCAAATCCGAGGTCGCGCCAGAGGCCGATCATTTGCTCCTGGCCAGTCTGACGTCCGCGTTGTGTACCTCGGTGACAATCGCCATCGCTTCCGCGCCAAGTCCCTCCGCGGCCGGAGCGTCCACGGGCCGCGCCGCGAACTTGATCGCGTCGGCGACGCCGAGGAGGTCGGATACGCGGTGCACGGGTACGGCTTTGTCCTGCTCGAGAACGTTCACGAGCTCTGCCGTCGTGAGCCCGGGCGCCGCGGGGTTGTCGCGCGACGCGAGGAAATCACGCACGATATCCGCCGAGGCGGCGACGTGCTTCGCCGGCTCTCCTGCGCCGATGAGATCGAGCGAGGTGAGGCGGCCGAACGCGCGTTGCGCGCGGATGTACGGCTCGGGCGGAGGCGGCGTGCGGCGTGACCGCCGCTGCAACCACACGCCAACAATCACTGCCACCGTGAAGCCCGCGATGATCAACAACCAGAACGGCCAGTTCGCTGGCAGAATGACGAAGATGTCGCGCGACGGCTTGGGGACGCGGAGCGCCGTATCCGCGGGAAGCACCGACACGACGAACACGCGCGGATCGCCCAGCTGCAGTTCCTGGACCGCCCCGTTCTGCTCGACGCGTATTGCGCCCAGCGAAATTGCCGGCAGTCCGACTTCCCACGCGAGAATGCGATACGCTCCGGTCGACTCGAGTATGCCGTTTTTTGTTTCCTCCGACACGACGACGGGATCGAGCGGTTCGACGCCCGATGTCGAGTCGACGGCGGCGGGAAACGTGACGCGCGTGCCGGCGGGAGCCGTGATGCGGACCTTGAGCGTCGCGGGGTCGCCCACGCGCACGGTTTCGGGCTCGATGGTGAACGCCGCACGGACCCCGCGCACGGTGCCCTGCGGCGGCGCACCACCCTGCAGCGCCGCCAGCGCCGCGAGGCCCGCAACGAGCACGCGGATCACGGGTTCATCACCGGCCGGTCACCCGCGCCGCCTCCGGCGTTCGCGCGCGCGGAAGAACGCCACGAGCGGACGCGCGACGTCGCCATCGGTGCGCACGACGATTTCGTCAATCGCGAATCCGCGAAACAGTTTGCGCCGCGCGTCACGCTCGGCGATCACCGCACGGGAAAACTCGGCGCGGACGCGGTCGCTGCTCGTGTCGACTTCGAGCGATTCGCCGGTTTCAGGATCGATGAGCCGCGCGACGCCGATGTCGGGGAGCACCTTCTCGCCCGGATCCTCGAGCGTGATCGCAACGACGTCGTGCCGCGACGCGAGCAGGCGCAGCTCCTTCTCGAACGGCGGCGCGATGAAGTCGGAGAGAATGAACACCACGGAGCGGTGCCGCATGGCGCGGCGCGCGTACGACAGCGCCGCACCGATGTCCGTCCGGGTATGGTCGCTCGCGTGCGCGAGCACGTCGCGCACCACGCGCAGCGCGTGACGACGTCCCTTGCGCGGGGGAATGCCCAGCTCGACTTCATCGGTGAACAGCACGGCGCCCACGCGGTCGTTGCTTCGCACCGCCAGCAGCGCGAGCGTGGCCGCGACTTCGGCCGCGAGCTCCCGCTTGAACCGTTCCCCTGTGCCGACGTTCGCCGAACCGGAACAGTCCACGACGAGGAGTACGGTGAGCTCGCGCTCTTCGACATACCGCTTTACGAACGGGCGGCGCATGCGCGCACTCACGTTCCAGTCGATACTGCGCACTTCGTCGCCGGCCTGGTATTCGCGCACCTCGGCGAACTCCATGCCCTGTCCCTTGAAGACGGACTTGTATTCGCCGGCATAGCGCGCGTTGACGAGGCCGCGCGTGCGCAGTTCGAGACGCCGGACGAGCCGCATGATCTCGGGTGGTACGGCGGCGCGCGACCCGGCGCCGGCTGTCGCCACAGGAGTGGGAACTGCGGCCGCGGGCGCGGCCGTTTTCACGGCGTCGGGACTCGGTCGAGGATGCGGCGGACCAGTTCGTCGCTCGTGACTTCCTCGGCCTCGGCCTCGAAGGTCAGGACCACGCGGTGACGCAGCACCTCGGGCGCGACGGCCTTCACGTCATCGGGCGTCACGAACGTGCGGCCGCGCAGGAACGCGTGCGCGCGTCCCGCCTGCGCGAGCGCGATCGTCGCACGCGGACTCGCGCCGTATTCGATCAGCGGCGCGAGATCGCTCAGCCCGGCCGTCTTGGGATTTCGCGTGCTGAGCACGAGGTCGACGATGTAATCCATCACGCGGTCTTCCACGTGCAGGCTCGCGATTTCGGCGCGCGCGGCCATGATGTCCTGCGGCGTCGCGACCGCGTTGACCGGAATGTACGCGCCGCCCGCCATGCGCCGGACGATCTCCTTTTCCTCGTCGCGCGAGGGGTAGGTCACGTGCAGCTTGAGCATGAAACGGTCGACCTGCGCTTCCGGCAGCGGATACGTGCCTTCCTGCTCGATCGGGTTCTGCGTGGCGAGCACGAGGAACGGTTCGACGAGCGGAAACGTCTCGCCGCCAATCGTCACCTGGTGTTCCTGCATGGCTTCGAGGAGCGCGGACTGCACCTTCGCGGGCGCGCGATTGATCTCGTCCGCGAGAATGATGTTCGCGAAGATCGGACCCTGCTTGACCGAGAAATTGCCCGTCGCCTGGTCGAACACCTGCGTACCGACGACGTCGGCGGGCAG
>DASRAP010000119.1:0-6175 GCA_035638155.1 Gemmatimonadaceae bacterium
CTGACGCGGCCACACCGATTCTGCTCATGGCCGCCGACCTGTCTCCAACCTGGCGCGGATACGTGTCGCTGCTCGGCTGGGCGGTACGCGATGACAACGTCAGCACGCCGCTCATGATGCGAGTGGACGGCGAAGAGCGCGTGCGCGTTCCGGCGGGGGAGTTCGATTGTTGGCGCATCGCCATCACTGGCGGCACGGGTGCGCAGCGCTTCTGGGTGCGGAAGAGTGACGGGCTCGGCATCAGGGTCGTGGCGGCGGGCCGGGAGATCGTGCTGGCAGAAGAGCGATAGGCACGCCTCGCGGCGCGCTTCGCCCCACTTCTCTTGTTTGCCAGTAGAAGGAAGTGTATGCTGCGGACAACCCTTCTGACGCGCCATGCCGCCATCCACCGACGTCATCTCTGGAACGCTCGACCTCCTCATCCTGAAAGCGCTCAGTCTCGAGCCCATGCACGGCTGGGGCATCGCGCAGCGAATCGAGCAGACCAGCCGCGGGGTCTTCCGCGTCAATGCGGGCTCGCTTTTCCTGGCATTCAAGCGGCTGGAGCGGGAGGGATGCGTGAAAGCCGACTGGCGCGAGAGCGATAACAATCGCCGGGCGAAGTACTACCGCATCACGGAGACCGGCCGGAAGCAGCTCCGGGCAGAGCAACACGATTGGGAGCGGCGCGCCGCAGCGGTCACGCGCATGCTCGCCGCAACGTCCTGATTCGCGGAGGCGACCATGTCGTTCATCACCCGCACACGCGCGGGGTTTCGCGACCTGTTCTCACGGTCGCGCGTCGATCGCGATCTCGACGACGAAGTCGCGCACTTCATTGAACAGGCCGCCGCCGCCAACCGCGCCAAAGGCATGTCCGAAGCCGAAGCGCTGCGTGCGGCGCGGGCAAGCCTCGGCAGCGCCACGGCGGCAAAAGACCCCGCCCGCTCCTACGGATGGGACGTTGCGCTCGAGACACTGCTGATGGATGTGCGCTACGCCGTCCGCTATCTCGCGAAAACGCCCTCGTTCACTGCGGCCGCGGCGCTGTCGCTCGCGCTCGGCATCGGCGCCAATACCGCGATTTTCAGCATGGTCGACGCCATGCTGATCCGGCACTATCCGTTTCTTCGGTCCGAAGAAGTGGTCAGCGTCACGCCTCCGAACGGCCAGGTCTTTTCGTACCCAGCCTTCGATGACGTTCGTCACGCGCAAACCTCGCTCACGGGCTTTGCCGCGTTCGGCGGCATCACGGTGAGCATGAGCGACGCCGAAGCCACCGATCTCGTGCCCGGCTACATCGTCACGGGAAACTATTTTGACGTGCTCGGCATTTCGCCGCTGCGCGGCAGGCTGATTTCAGCTGACGACGACCGCACACCGGGCGCGCATCCGGTCGCCGTCATCTCGCAGGCGCTCTGGAAACGGCGCTACGGCGGGACGCGCGATATCGTCGGAAAGCCCGTGCGCCTCAATGGGCAGCAATACACGATCATCGGCGTCACGCCGAAGGGATTCAACGGTACGCTCACGGGCGCCGCGCGCGATGTGTACGTGCCGATGATGCAGCAGTCGTGGATGCGTCCGCCGCGTGCGGGATATTCGGGCGAGATGAATCCTGATCTCCTGAAATCCCGAACCAACACCTGGCTGTTCGGCCTCGGCCGGCTCAAACCGGGGGTATCGGTCGCACAGGCGACGGCGTCGTTGCAAAGCATCATGAGCGGCATGAGCGACTTTGCGCCGCGCAACAACACGCAGGGGTCGCAGCCGGCCACGGTTACGCGTGTGGATGACGGGCCGCCCGGCCAGCGTGCGCAGCTCGTGAGCGTCGCGCGACTCCTCAGCGCCATCGTGTTCATCGTGCTCCTCATTGCATGCGCCAACGTTGCCAACCTGCTGCTCGCTCGCGCAACCGGGCGGCGCAAGGAAATCGCGATGCGGCTCGCGCTGGGCGCGACGCGCGCGCGCCTCGTCAGGCAGCTGCTCGCCGAGAGCGTGGTGCTCGGCGCGATCGGCGGCGCTCTGGGCCTCGGGCTCGCCTGGGTTGGCATCCGCGCACTGCAGGCGTCACCCCCGCCGCCGGGCGCGCTGCCGGTAACACTCGACTTTGCGACCGATGTTCCCGTGCTCGCGTTTACGTTCGCGCTCGCCGTGAGCACGGGAATCGTGTTTGGCCTGTTCCCCGCCCTTCGCGCGTCGCGCGCCGAGCTCGTTCCGGCGCTCAAGGATCAGGCGTCTTCGGCATCCACGGGGCGGCGATATATGACTGCCAGGAACGGACTCGTCGTTGCACAAGTCCTGCTGTCATTCGTCCTGCTCGTTTCTTCGGGACTGTTCATCAGGAGTCTGGAGCGCACACGCGCCCTGTCACCGGAGTTCGACGTCGACAAGCTCGTGACGGTCCCGCTCAACATTCAGCTGCTCCGATACACGCGCGATCAGGGCAAACAGTTCTATCGTGAAGTGATCGACCGCGTGGATGCGCTCCCGGGCGTCGCGTCCGCGACCTTGATGCGCTGGGTTCCGCTTTCCGGCGCTGGCTCAATCGGAAGCCTTCATCTCGAGGGGCGCGGCGGACCGGAGAACAACTTTCACAGTGAGGGCGGCGGATTCAACACGACCAATCCGGCCGTTGTGAGCCAGGACATCGTCGGACTCGACTTCTTCAAGACGATGGGCATCGCGCTGAATGCCGGACGCGATTTCAGCAGCGCCGACGCCGAGGGAGCGCCGCCCGTCGCGATCGTGAACGAGGAGTTCGCGAAGCTGCATTACGGGAGCGAGAGCGCGGTCGGCAAGCGCATCAGTCTCAGCGGGCCGAACGGACCGTGGATCGAGATCATAGGAGTTTCGGCGAATTCCAAGTACACGGCACTCGCGGAGCCGCGCGCGCGGCTGGTCTATCTGCCGGCGGCGCAGAATCACGTGAACGGGATGACGCTCGTCGTGCGCGCAAAGGCGGATCCGCGTGGCATCGCCGAATCAGTCGGGAAGGAAGTGCACGCGCTGGACCCGTCGCTTCCCGTGGCCGGCACGCGCACCATGGGCGACGTGGTTGGCGTGTCCATCTACGCGGCGCGCGCCGGCGCGGCGCTCGTTACCGGGTTCGGCGTACTCGCATTGGTGCTCGCGGCGGTCGGACTCTATGGCGTTCTCGGATACACGGTCTCGCGGCGCACGCGCGAGTTCGGCTTGCGCATCGCGCTCGGCGCCAACGCCGGTGATGTCGTTCGCCAGGTGATCGGAGAAGGAGTCGGCCTGGTAGCGTGCGGTGTGCTCGCGGGGTTGGTGCTTGCACTCTCGCTGTCACACTTGCTCGCGCGCTTTCTCTTCGACGTGAGCACGAGAGACGCGCTGACGTACGTGGGCACGCCGGCGGTCCTCTTCGTGGTTGCAGTCATCGCGTGTCTCATGCCCGCGCGACGGGCGGCGCGAGTGGACCCCGTGATCGCGATGAAGTCGGACTAGGGAGTGCCCGCCCTTCCCACCCAGCATTGGGCGGGTATCGCGACGCCACGCGCCGCCGTGAATGGCACGATCGCGGCATCGAGACGCGCGCGAAACTCCTTGCGCGCGTCGTCGGGCAATGAGCGGATGAGCTCGCCGAGCGCGGTGACGTCGATGAGAAATCGCCAGTAATCGTCGGCGTCCTTGAAGGTCCACGCCATATCGACCGCGCCGAGCGTTACGGCAGAAAAACCCGCATTCCTGACGAGCTCCGTAAGTTGCGCGCGGTCGCCGAGCGCGAGAATCCCGGGTCTCCAGTCGGCGCCTGGCGCCGGAAGATGCCCGCTCTTCACGAGAATCCCGACCGGAATCGACACCCACGGATTCTCCCCGGGCCCCGTGAAAACGGCAAATACGAGGCGTCCGCCCGGTTTGAGAACGCGGAAACATTCGGCGACACCAGCGGCGGGATTTGGCAGCAACATGAGTGTCCAGCGGCACAGAATCCCGTCGAACAACGCGTCCGCAAAGTGCATCGCCTGTGCGTCGGCCAGTTCAAAGTCGACGTTCGTGACGCCTCGATCCCCGCCGCGCTTGCGAGCAATGTCCGACATGAGCGGCGAAATGTCCGTGCTCACGACCCGTGCGCCTGCGGCGGCCGCGAGGAAACCTGTGTCACCCGGCCCTGCGCCAACCTCGAGTACGCGCTCACCCGCGCTCGGCGCGAGCAGCTCGATCATGCGGTCATGAATGGGACGCGAATCGGCGAACAAGCGATCTGACCACGCATACCACGCGGCCGCCTGGGTGCTCCACTGCTGTTTTACACGTTCGGTTGCCGTGTCGGTCACGAATTCTTTGTCAGTTGTAGGAAGGGCGGGTGGCGGAAGCGTCGACGGTGAATCTGATCCACATGCCGCTCGGCGTGTGGCCCGGCACGCCGCACGCGAGCAAGAACTTCCCCGCCTCGCGCGCAACGAACGTGACCTCCTCTTCCACGTCTTCACCTGCGGGCATTCCGACCGCGGCGTTCGAGGTCATGGCGCCAGGGAACGCCGGCACGTCGGGGGCAACGGGAAGCGGCGACACGTCGCGCACGATGATCGCCGAGTGCGCAATCTTGTCGAGATTGTTCACGCGCATCGTGACCGTCCAGCCTCGAGGAATCACGATCGTCGCGCCACCCGTCGACGAGCCATTGAACGACATGCCGGCATTGTTGCCGGCGAGCGCCGACGTCACGGTGAGGTACACCGTGCGCCTGGTGCTGTCGTATCCCATGAAGCGATTGATGCGCGTTGCACCGGCTGGAAGGTCTGAGGCATTGGCGCGGGCAGCCGCTGAAGCCGTGCCGCCACGCGCGGTGGGCGCGGGCCGGGGCGTTGGGGGCGAGCCCATGACACCGGTCTCCACCACCGGCGCACCGAGCGCGAACACGAGCAGCGTATTGCCCCGCGCGGTGGAGTACCGGCTGCCGCCCGCAGGCACGGCCAGGTACTGCCTGCCGTCGAGCTCGTACGTGATCGGCGATCCGTCCGGGCCTGCACCACAGAAGAATGACCACAGCACACGGCCATCCTTTGCATCGTACGCACGAATCCAGCCACCGGTCTCGCCCATGAACACCACGCCACCGGCTGTCGCGAGCGTGCCGCCCCACACCTGCGTCTCGCGCGTGGAGCTCCACGCAATCTTTCCTGTCGCGATGTCGACGGCTGCGAGCACGCCTGTCGGTACGTGTCCGCGTACCGTGCGCTGCGAGCCGCCGACGAAGAGACGCCCGGGCTGATACGTGACTTCTTCGCGCGTTGAAATGTTCGGCCGGTCGCGCGCGGGCACGTACATGTAGCCCGTGAGCGGTGAGTACGACGATGGCGGCCAGTTTGCGCCGCCAAAGATCCCCGGGCGTTGCAGCGCTCCGGAGTCGTTCGGCGCCACGAACATGTTTTCCTGCGGCACGAACGCGTCGCTGCGGCGTACACGCTCGCCCGTCGCGGCATCCATCACGTACACCCACCCTTCCTTGCCCGCGTGCATGACAACCTTGCGGCCGCCCACGATCGCGAGAATGGGCGGGTTCGGCAGATCGTAATCCCACAGGTCGTGCGGGATGTGCTGCACGTACCACCGCAGCTTGCCGGTGTTCACATCGATGGCGACGGTACTGTTGTTGTAAAGATTGTCACCCGGCCTGCCAACACCATCGTTCGACGGCGATGGATTGCCCGTCCCGATGTAGAGCAAGCCGAGCTCAGCGTCATACGCCGGCGTGAGCCACATCGGCGCACCGCCGATCTGCCACGTGTTGGCGTACTTCGCCGAGTCGCGCTTCTCGGCGGTGATGTCGCGCGGAAGCTTGTCGCCCCACGGCGTCGCCGCGCTCCACTTCCCCCACCACCCGCCTTCAGCGGGCGATGGCACGGTGAAGAACCGCCAGAGCTGCTTGCCGGTTTCCGTGTCGTATGCGGTGACGGACCCGCGAATGCCGTATTCGCCGCCCGCAACGCCGATGATGACCTTGTTGCCGACGACGAGCGGCGCCGACGTGTGACTGTAGCCGGAATCGGCGGAATGCGTGAGGATATTCCACTGCGCGCGGCCCGTGCGCGCGTCCAGCGCAATGAGATGTGCGTCGAGCGTCGCAAGGAACACGCGGTCACCCGCGACAGCGACGCCGCGATTCACCGGACCGCAGCAGAAGATCGCGGTACCGAGCGGGTGGTTGTATTGCCAGAGACGGCGGTTG
>DASRAP010000120.1:0-7988 GCA_035638155.1 Gemmatimonadaceae bacterium
CGAGGAACCTATGGCCGCTCCTGCGGCGAAGCCACCGCACGATAGATTCCCCGCGTGGCCAAACGCCTTTCCGGTTCATACGACCGGTCGTTGATCGAAGGACCGCTGCGCAGCGCGGTGTGGAAGCTCGCGTGGCCCACCATTGTCGTGAACGTCATCGGTGGGTTCCAAGGTTTGATCGACAACGTCCTGGTCGGCCATTTCGTGGGCTACAAGGGCAACGCCGCGATCAGCATCAGCTGGCAAATCTTCATTTTCGTCATCGTTTTCATCTCGTCCACGTTCATCGGCATGAGCGTGCTGGTCTCGCGTTTCGTCGGCGCCGACGATCCGGACAAGGTGAACCGCGTCGTCTACCAGGCGTTCCTCACGGCGATGTTCCTCTCGTTCGTCGTGCTCGGCCCGGTTGGTTATTTGCTGTCGCCGTTTCTGCTGGGATTCGTCTCCGCTTCGCCGGACGTCATCAAGGAAGCACTGCCGTTCCTCCGCATCAGCTTCGCGTTCAGCGGCGGCATGCTGATTTTCTTCATGCTCGGCGGTGCGCTGCGCGCCGCCGGCGATGCGAGAACGCCGATGGTTCTCGGCGTCGTGACGACGCTGCTGAACATTCTGTTCAACGTCATCCTCATCAAGGGACTCGGCCCTATTCCCGCGTTCGGCACCAAGGGTGCAGCGATGGGGACCGCGATCGCATTCGGTCTGGTCGCCGTGTACTCGCTCTGGCGCCTGTGGCACGGCGGCTGGGTGGTCGAGTTCCCGCGGCATCACGGGCTCCGTCCCGACTGGGACATCATACTGCAGTTGTTCAAGTTCGGGCTCCCTGCCGGATTCCAGGGCATCGCCATGAACCTCGGCGGCATTTTCATGGCGCGGTTCATCGGTCACACCGAACATGGTGCCGAAGCGCAGGCGGCCTTCGGCATCGCGTACTCACAATTGTTTTCGTTCATCACCTGGACGTCGCAGGCCCTGCTCGGGGCGTCCGCAACCGTCGCAGGCCAGAACCTTGGCGCGCATAATCCGCAGCGCGCGAATGACGCGGTGCACGCGGCGGCGCGCATCGGCCTCTACGGCGCCGCAGCAGTCGGCGTTTTCTTCCTGGTAATTCCGAGACAGTTGTTCGCGGCGTTCGGCATGACCGATGCAACGGTGCTCGACATCGGCGCGCAATTACTCCGCATCCTCGGCGTCTCGGGCCTGTTCATTACTGTTGCGCTCACGTACACCGGCGGCTTGCAGGGAACGGGGGATACGAAGAGCCCGATGTGGATCTCGATCATTTCGCAGATCATCATACCCATCGGCATCTGTTTCACACTGCAGCAGATTGGGACGCTGCAACCCATTCACATCTGGGTCGCCATTCTGATCGGCCACATGACTCGCTGCACGCTCAGCGTCATCCGCTTCAATCAGGGGGAATGGCGGAAGATCACGGTCCGCGTGGGCAAGGACGACCGGGCCGCCGCGGCGCTCTGACGGCCTTCCGGCACGTGACGGTGCCCCCCGTGAGCGGGTATGATTGGGCGTGAAGACGCCCGTTCTCGTCGTGATTCTTGCGATCCAGCTGTCCGGCTGCGGAGGGGACACAACGCCGACGGGTCTTCGTCACGCGCCGTCCGGCCAGCCGATTTCCCGCGCGCTGCAGTTCGGCATTGATATCACCAGCTTCACGTACGACGGCGACCAGTTCACGGCCCTCATCGCCGTTCACAACGGCAGCGACGTCGGCATTCTGGTGCACATCGATCCACTCAAGGCGCCGCAGTATGACGATGCCGTGGACGTCGGAACGCTGACGCAACCCGACCAGACGTTTCTCCGATACGAAAAAAGCGTCGAGATCAATGATTTCCGCCCGGACGCGCCAAGCGGAAAAGCGCTCCGCCTGATTCCGGTTCAGGGGTACACGATGTTCAACGTGACCGGACGATTTACGAGCGTCGACGGGTCGCCACCCACGGCCGTGCGCATTCGCGGCGTGTGTCTCACGGACGCGGCGGGTGCGAACCAGATCTGCGCACCCACGAAGGTGCTGATGGTCGAGTAGCCGTCAGCGAATCACGACGAACTTTCCGCGCGCGGCCTTCCCGTTCGCCGCAGTCCCGCGGGGTGTGAGGACGAACATGTACACGCCCGACGCGAGGTCGCTTCCTTCGCGCGTCCGGAGATTGTACGGAAGATCGCCGTGGGTGCTGTTGTCGCCGCTCGTGACGAGGTCGCCAGGCGTCCATGAAAGCTGCTGCACCAGCTGGCCGGAAATCGTGTAGATGCGAAGCAGTCCTTCCTGCGGAACGTTCACGAACAGCACCCGGCCCGTGCCGGCGCCGTTCGCGTTCACGGCGTCGAATGCCGACGTCACCACGAACGGATTTGGCACGACCTTGACCTGATTGAGCTGCTTCTCAGTGAGCGCTTCACCGCCGAAATCCGCGGGCGATGCCGTCAGCACGACCTCGCTGTTCTGGTCGAACGGCCGGTTGAATTTGAGCGTCGCCGTGCAGCCGTTCCTGTACGTCGCGTAGGCGCTGGCGCCCAGCCCCGGCTTGACGGGGTTGCAGGTGATGCGCGTCGGCGTCGTGTTCGAGTTGCATCCAAACACGAGCATGGCGCCATACACCCGCCGCGTGACCTGGATGGGAAGGCTCTGGAGCTGTCCGTTCACGATCGAGTCGTGAACGATGATGGTCTGCACGTTGCCCACGAGGGCGGTGGAATCCGTGACGAGGCTTTCGATGACATAGAGCGTATCGCCCGGCACCCACGCATCCGGAGGAATCGCGACGCGTGTCGTGTCGCCCTTCGTGCCGAAGAGCCGCGAATTGCGCACTGCCGAGTCCGCCGAACCAGTCGCGTGCCGTTGCACCATCACCATGGTCGCCGGCGTTCCGTTCACACCGGTCAGGCGGAACGGCACGCGAGCCGCGATGAGGGGACGCCCAGCCAGGTTGTTCGTACCGCTCAGGATCAACGCGCGCGATGAGAGCCGGTCCAGAATGTCGGATGTCGTATCGGTAACCGATCCGACCGCGCGCCGCTCGAGCGATGCGTTGAGCACCGGCTGCAGGGCTTCGGCGTTGTCGAACGCGAACGGCGCACCGGGCCCGTACGCGTCGTCGCTCCACTCGAGACGGTACGTGCCGCCCGGCGCGCTGCGCAGGGCCCCTGTTTGATACTTGACGCCGGCGGAGTCGACGTGCTTCGTGCTCACGGAGTCGCCACGATCCGTCGTCACTGTGAACAGACGCGCCGACGGTGGTGCGATCTCGTTGTTGATTCCGGCGTGAAAACCCGGATACCACGCGGCGCCTTCGAACTCCGACGTCGGCTGGAATAGCGATCCCAGAAACGAGGTCGCCGTGTTTGACACCCAGAGATAGTACGGCTCGTTCTTGCCCGCACCGCCGGCAAGCACGTATCCGGTCGAGTTCAGCGTATCGATGAACTTCTGTACGGTTCCCGTCGTCGTGCGTGGCGTGGCTCGGAGTACTGGAGCCGGCGCGGACCCGCCGGTGGTCGCGTACGTCAGACTGCGGTTCGCGGCGAACGTATCGGCGGCGGCCACGTAGGTGACGGCAGAGCCGGCCGCTGCAAATGACGAACCATTTCTGAACGCCGGCGTGTTGGCGGGTGTGAAGAGGGTTCCGCCGGCATCCGCCGCTCTCGTGTACACCGACTGGCGCACAAGTGTGGTCGTGCGTGCTCCGCTGACAGTGTCGTACGTGCGCGTAAGAATGAAGCGGTTCCCGAACCGCAGGCGATACGTGCCCTCGACGCGAGCGGACCGCACGGAGATCGCGACGCGATTGGTGGCACTCCCCTGCTGCCTGACGGTGTCGATGTGCGCGGCAATGGTGCCTGCGGGCACCGAAATCGGCGCGTACACGCGAACCGTGGTGGGACCGGTTTGCGCGAGCGCAGTCCAGACCGTGTCGACGTCGATGCCGAGGGCGTCGCTGAGCGTCCCAATCTTGTGACTGAGCACGGTCCCGGCCGTGTCACGCGTCTCACTGTAGACGACGCGAATGTTGGCGAGCGACCGTGACTGCGTCACGAACGAATAGAGATACTCATGGCCCGCGGGAACGACGTCGACCACACTGTGCGAGTTGAGCGCACCCGTGATCGAGTCCGCGGGGATCTGCCTGAATGGGTCCCAGCCAGGCGGGATGATGATCCCACTTGGCGTCTTCGGTCGCGCCGCGGCCTCGGTCGTGCACGCTCCGCTGGTCCACGTCTTGCCGAGATCGCAGCTCTTGAACACCAGCACCTGCGCGAGATTCTGGCGCATGCGCCCCTGCACTGCTGCGACGATTCCCGGGTTGAGTTTTCGAATCTCCACGGCCGCCGGGTCATTCGACTGGAGCCGCGCCACGACGCGCCCGAGGTATTGATCGGGCTGAGGGTCGGACATGCGAATCCTGATTCGCACTTCGCTGTTATTCAGTGTGTCGCGCGCAAACGCCGACGTGATCTGCACATCGGCGGGCGTGAACGTGGGTGCCGGCGGCGGACCGAGAACGTGGAAATTGTTCATGTACGCATCGAGCACGTTGCGGATGAGCACGTTGCCCGACAGCGTGTCCGGCTTCGCGGCGCCGAGAAACCACAATACTTCCGTCGTGTCGCCCGCATTGAGCCGGAACGGACCAAAGCCGAGGTAGTTACCGATATTCCCCGCGAGCCGGTTGGAATAGCCGCCGGCGGTCGAGTCGGACCACAGCTTGCTGCACCCTTTGCTTCCGCAATCCGGCAGGAACAGCGTGTCCTGTATGCCGTCGTCGTTGTAATCCCACTTTCCATAGCCCGGGATGCTGCCGGGCACGGAGCGGGTGTAGCGAAGGTTGGCTGCCGACTGCGTCCCGTCGGTGAATTCGTAGCGGAAGAAATTCCAGATCTGCGTCGCGCTGAACTCCGTCGCCGAGCGTCCGTCGAGCCATAGCTCTTCGACGCCGGACATGAGGCCGAAGAGCGCACGATCGCTGCGACGCCACGAAAAGTTGTCTTGCGCGCCGAACCCGCCCTTCACCCAGTGGTTGAACGTCAGCGTGTCGTCGGCCTTGGGATTCGCGGGACTATAGAAGAGCGACGACGGATCGCTGAAGAGTTTGTTTCTGAGATCGCCAAGCGGTGACTTGAGGATCATCGACACGTGCGAGTGCGTCGTCGTGCCCCCGCAGGGTTCGTTGACGCCGGGGAGTGTTCGCCGCGGAAACACATTGTTGCAGCGTCCCGCGGTAAATCCGCCTCCCGTCGCAATATGGAGTCCAAGGGATGGCACGTTGTACGCACTCGGCGCGGGTCCGCCGAGGACGTAACCGGGATCGCCGCCCATGTAGAGCGAGTCGTAGTCGATGCCCTGTCCCCAGACGTCTGCGCTCCTGTTGATCACGAGCCAGCGAATGAACACGCCGTCACGCAGCGACCCGCGATCGAACTTGAAGACGTCATATCGAACCTGGATTCCGAGCGGGAATCCTCGCTCGAGCGTCGGCTGGTTTTGCGGGCCTTTCGGCGTCACGTTGCCGTACCGCGTCAGCACGTCGCGGCCGTAGTCCGAGAAGTAACCGTATGTCGTGAGGTCGCCGGCCGTCGGCGTATTCGCGAGCGCACTCGCGGGAATTCGCCAGTCATCCCAGCGAAAACCGGACGGATCTGCGTGGAAGCGTTGCAGCCACGCGCTATCGGGCACGAGATGCATGCCGCGGAACCCTTCGCTTCCCCACGTCTCGGTGCAGTCGCTGGCGGCCATCAGCGTCATGCCCCGCGGGAGTCCGGCGCCCTGCGCGCCGTTCATGTCACGGCAACTACCGTCGCTGGTGCCGGTGACGCCCGAGAACACGGTACCGAATTGGTCGTCAGCCGGAACGATCCGTCGCACGGTCGGCGCAAGCGACGTTATGCGCCATGGCGTCGAGTAGCCGAGTGGCGGCATCATGTTCGCCACACCGGGCCACACGGCATGAATTCTGGCGTAGCCCGACGGGGAGGTACCCCAAGTCGACTGGAAGTGGAAGAACGTCGAGGTGCCGTTGTACTGCCCGCACGACGAGTTGTACTCGTCGCCTGACGTATTCGCGAACGGGCAGAGCCCTGAGACGTTGAACGCCGGATAGCGGTAACTGCCGGTCAGCTTGAGGCTGGTGCCGGCGAGATCCGATTCCGCGAAGAGACTGAAGCCCCCATGGCGTGGGCTCAGGTCTTGCCACGTACCGTCCTCGCGGAGTATGCGCGTCGCGAGCGCGTCGGCGGCGCGTTGCGCTGCCGCCGGCGGTACTGGACAAAGACACAGTAGTGCGGCCGCGATCGCGAGACCGCGTGCGGCGTTCACGTGGGGCATCTCAGCCTTGCCGTTGTGGTGGAAAGGTGCCGCGACAGCCACGTGCTTGTCGTACTCTTGCAGTCCTACCCGGGACCAGCCGTACGCGTCACGCGAGCGCGTGTATCAGAATTCGGGAGGACACTACAACCCCTTCCACGAGCACTGGTGTCGCACACGGCATGATCACACAGAGAACCTTCGTTCGAGCGTCGGCCGTCGTCGCAGCGCTCGCCGCTCCGTTGCTGCACGCGCAGACACGTGCACTCTCGTACTGCAGCGCGCCGGCCGCCCGGCGTCCCTCACTGCCGGCGGTCATCCCCATCGAGATTCGCAACAACCACGTCACGTTCACCGTGTGTCGCGGGGACAAGAAGCTCACGTTCGTGCTCGATACGGGCGCCGGCAATTCCATTTTCGACATGGAGACCGCGAAGAGCATGGGCGTCGTGCTGGGCGCGCCGGGCCGCGCGAACGGCGGCGGTGCAGGCACTGTGCCAATGGCGCAGGTGCCGCACGACTCCGTCTACATCCCGGGCATCTCACTCACGGTTCCGATTTCGACCGCGATCGATTTCAGGTCGATCACGGGCCCCGAAGGCAGCACGCTCGAGGGCATACTCGGCGCCGACTTCATCGCGCGTTACATCGTGGCGCTCGACTACAGGAATTCAGAAATGCGCCTGTACGACCGGAACGCATTCACATATTCGGGTTCGGGCACGACGGTGCCGTTCACGCTTCGCGGTGCGTTCATTTTCGTTTCGGCGGAGCTCGGCCTCGCGGACGGAGCGCGCGTTCCAGGAACGTTTGTGGTCGACGTGGGATCGTCACTCCCGCTCGCGCTCGCGAAACCGTTTGTCGAAGCGAACAACCTCCGGTCGCGTGTCGGCCCCACCGTGCACAGGCCGAGCGGCCGCGGCGTGGGCGGCACATCGGTGGCGGATATCGGACGCGTGGAAACGCTGAATCTCGGGGGCGTCGAAATCAAACGTCCCATCGCGCACCTCTACGGTGATTCCGCCGGAGTGTTCTCGAGCTCGAACCTCGGGGACGGCAACATCGGCGCCGACATCCTCCGCCGGTACACGGTCTATCTCGATTACCGGGCGCGCACGATGATTCTCGAGCCGCACGCGGGAACGGCGGAGCCGTTCGAGGCAGACATGAGCGGCGTGCAACTCGTGGCGGCCGGTGGACCGCGCCTCACCGTGGAATTCGTGCTGCCGGCGTCGCCGGCCGGCGAGGCGGGACTCATGAAGGGCGACACGGTGGTCGCCATCGACGGTGAGCCCGTAAGCAGCGCGACGCTCGAGCCATTCCGCAAACGGATGCGGACGGCGAACGAGCGCGTCGCGATCACCATCCGACGCGACGGCACAGAGCGCGTGCTGGCGTTCGTGACGAGGCGCCTCGTATAGCCCGAGGCTTGCGCGCGGCGCTTTTTGTGCTCTTTTATGCGGTATGTGCTCGCGCTCAAGCGTCGTCGCAGCGGCGGTCCTGAACCTGGCGGTCGGCGTTGCCGCCCAGACTCCGCCCAAGGTCGATCCCAAGTCGCTCACGCACGGTGGCAGTGAATACCAGGTCGTGCATGGGTGGCCGCTGCTGCCCGAGAGCGAAATGCTCGGCATCGTGTCCGCTGTCGCCGTCGACTCACATAATCACGTGT
>DASRAP010000121.1:0-5286 GCA_035638155.1 Gemmatimonadaceae bacterium
TCGCTCGCGGTTGGCAACGTCAACGTAAAGCCCTGCGTCAGCGGGAGCGGCTTCCCGTCCCAACTCTTCGCTTTCCACGTACCGGCAAGTACCGGGAGCGCCAGCGTGGGATCGTTCCAATCGAGCACATGCACGAACACCGTGTCGCCGCGCGCGGTCGTCACGCCCCAGCTCCGCGGCGCAATTGGCCCCGCGCGCGTGCCGTAAATCGATTCCCCGTACGTCGCCATCCAGCCGCCGATCTCCTTCAGGCGCGCCTCGGCTTCGGTTGGAATCGTCCCATCGGGACGCGGCCCGATGTTGAGCAGCAGATTCGCGCCGGACCCCGCCGCGCGCACGAGGTAGTGAATCAGCTCGCGCGTCGACTTGTAGTGATGGTCGGTGAGATTGAATCCCCACGAATCGTTCATCGTGAGCGACGTCTCGAGCGGCAATCCACCGATCGTTTTGGTATTGAAGCCCGCGGTGTTCGCGCCGGGGAGATCCTGCTCGAATGTCTGCACGTCCTCGCCCGGCAGCGGCGCCTGGTGATGATTCGGCACGATCAGCGCGGCCGGCTGCAGCTTGTGAATCAACGCGTACGTCTGGGCGAGGCGCCAATCGGCGTCGGGTTTGTCCCACATGCCGTCGAACCAGATCCCGCCGAGTGAACCGTAGTTCGTGAGCAGCTCGGTGAGCTGCGCATCCATGAAATCGAGGTACTTAGGCCAATCTCCCACCTCCAATCTCCCACTCCCTCGACCGGTCTGGCCGCGCGGGAAATAATCGGGATGGTGCCAGTCGAGCTGCGAGTAATAGAAGAAGAGCTTGATGCCCTGCTTGCGGCATTCCTCCGCCAGCTCGCGCAGCGGATCGCGCTGAAACGGCGTCCAGTCGACGATGTTGTAGCGCGTCGCTTTCGTGGCGAACATCGAGAAGCCGTCGTGGTGTCGCGACGTGATCGTGATGTATTTCATTCCCGCCGCTTTGGCGAGCGCGACCCACGTCTTCGCATCGAACTTCACGGGATTGAATTGCGAGGCGAGCCACTCGTAATCGGCGACGGCGATGGACCGATTCTGCATCACCCATTCGCCCTGGCCGAGCTGCGAGTACACTCCCCAGTGGATGAACATCCCGAACCGGGCGTCGCTGTACCATTGGCGGGCCGCGGCACGCTCGGCAGGCACCGCATCCGGTGCCTGCGCGAGCGTGAGCAGCAAGACCAGAGTTGGGAGAATGAGTTACGGGACTGATTTCAGGTAACGATAGATGCTTCGCACGTCCTCTTCGCTCATCCGGCCGAACGCCTGCCACGGCATCGGACTTCCCGGGATCCGTTCCCCCGCGTGGAAGCGCGCGACGAATTCGTCCTCGGTCCACATCGCGGTACGCCCGCCCGGATTCCCCGTGAGATCCGGCGGCGTGAGTTTGATCGCCGCATTCACGGACGATTCCATCGGGATCCCGCCGCGGAGCCGAGGGCCCGTGAACGCGCCGCTGACCATGCTGCGCTGGGTGTGACAGCCGGCGCAGTTCGCCAGCGCGTCGACGATGTATTCGCCGCGATTCGCGACGGGCGTGGCCGCCGGCGTGAGCGGCTCGAGCATGAACGCCGTGACCGCTTTCCCCATCCAGTTGAGATCGGTCGGCTCGACCGCGTGCGACGCCGGCGCCTGGCTGCGCAGGAACGACATCACCGCGACGATGTCGCTGTCGTTCATGTTGTTGAACTCCATGAACGGCAGCGCCGCCCGGCCGTCGTGCCGCACGCCGTAGCGGATCATGCGCGCGATCTGCCCGTCCGTGAGTGTCCCGATTCCGGTCGCGCTGTCGGGCGTGATGTTGGGCACGCGAATCACACCGGGCGGAATGTCGAACACCATGCCGCCGGAGAGCGGCGGCGTGCCGCCCTGCGCGAGCACCGCGCGCGACTCGAGCCCGGCGTGACAGTCCGAGCAGTGCGCCGGCCCATACGCGAGATAGCGGCCGCGCGCGATCACCGCCGGATCGCTCGACGCCTTGAGCTCGGGCGTCGGCACGTCGAACGTGCGATCCCAGCGAGCGGCGACGGTGGCAACGACTATGGCCACGAGCGCCACAATGGTGATGCCGGTCCACTTCAGGATTTTGCGGATCATGGGGGCCAGAAGCTACGGCTGACGAATCCTGATTGGCAAGCGGATCGTGCCGATCGGCCCGACCCGACCGCGAACGATCATTTGCAGCGTGAGGTCGGTTGAGTCGTTCGGTGTGATGTCGAAGTCGTAGGTCTCACCAGGACCCATCGTTACGCGCGCCGGCCGATCGGCCGTCTGCGCGGGCGCGACATCAGCGCCATCCTTGGCGAACAGTCGCCAGTGCTGCGCGGTCGAATCCCGGAGCAGCGTGACGTCCGCCGCGTCGTTCGGCGTGATGTTGATGAACCGGAGCCGGTGAGTCGTTCCGGCACGCCACTCGACGGCAGTTGCCGCCGGCGCGCCGTTCAGCAGGACCGCGGCGCTCGGGGCCGCTCCACCGCGCCCGATCAAGAACACATGATCGGTCGCGCTGTCGACGGTTTGCCCCGGCTCGACCACGATGAACGGTCCGTACAGCCCGGACGAGAGCTGCACACCTTCGTCCTGATGCGTGTGATAGATGAAGGTGCCGGCGCGATCGGGATTCAAGCGCACCACGAACGAATCTCCCGGCGCGATCTTCGGCGCCGTATGACCCGGACGTCCACTCCAGTCGGCGACCCCGTCGAAATAGCTCTGCACCTCGATGCCGTGCCAGTGCACAGAGACGAGCTCGTCGGTGCGGTTCAGCACGGTGATCGCCACCGGCACACCGCGCTCGAGCACGATCGGGGTTCCGGGAATCCGAATGGAATCGCGCGCGGGCTCAGCCGAATCGCCCTGCACGATGAATCCGTAGCCCGCTCCCGTGCCGAAGTACTGCGGCCGCTTCTGGACGAAGAGCCGGAGCCGGCGCCGAGCGATGGTGTCATCCGCGATGATCGGACCGCGCGGTTTGACTTCGATCCCCGTGACGAGTCCGGCCATGCTCTCGAACGCGTGATTCGCGGCGTGCGAACCGTCGTGCCGCGCGGCGGTGGACGCCATCTGCTTGCGCACGAGCGGCGAGATGTGCGCGATGAGATGACAATGGAACAGCCAGTTGCCGGGACGCGTCGGCACCCAGGTCATCGTCATCGTCGTCGCGCGCGTCATGTACTCGGTCACGGCTCGGCGCTGCAGCGCGGGCGGGTAGATCGTATCGCGCGCGGCGGTGCCTCTGCTGTCGACTGTGAAGTAGAACCCGTGCAGATGCATGGGATGGACGCGCGTGCTGAGGTTGAGCACCCGCCACCGCACCGTATCCCCCACGTTGAACGTGAAGCGCTCGGTGTGGGGCCAGGACAGCCCGTTGATCGCGAGCAGCTCGCGTCGCTCGCCCACGGTGAGCGCCGTATCCTCAGGATGCGTCCATCCGGAGATGACGAGAAGGCGATCGCGCGGCGCGCCCGGTGGGTCGACCACGATCGCGCCTTTGAGCTGGCTGTCGCCAGAAGGACCGAAGCCGATCCGGTCGCCGGCTGTCCGGCCCCAGTAGAAGTACGTGCCCGGTGTCATGGCGCGGAACCGCACTTCGCGCTCCGCGCCCGGCGCGATATCGATCGAGTCGCTGTTCGCGCTTCGGTCGTACAGTCCTCGCACCAGCATCGGCTGTGCCAGCCGGTTGCGCAGGGTGACGCGGACTTCAGTGCCTACCGGGACGCGGATCAGTGGGCCGGGTATCTGGAGCTTCTTGCCGCGCTCACCGAACGCCGCAATGACGACGTTCGGTCCGTCCGTCCCCTCCGGAAACCAGCGCGCCGTCGACGCATCGATTTGTACGGCGAGGACGCCGTTCTTGAGCTGGCCGGCGGTGTGGCGATTGTCGTTCGGAATGACGCGCGCGGAGGAGTCCGACGCGAGTGCAACGATCAGCGCGACGAGCGCAAACATGTCGAGAGGATGCGGCCCAGGTGCGCGGTCCGCAAGTCAGCGGTTGTGCAAGGCCCTTGGACCCCCATTAGCTTGTCAGCCATGCCTGGACGTGCCGTAATCCTGCTGTCGGGTGGACTGGACTCCGCAACGACTTTAGCGATCGCCAAAGCCGATGGTTTCGACTGCTACGCGCTGTCGTTTCGCTACGGACAGCGTCACGGTGCCGAGCTCGATGCCGCGCGCCGCGTGGCCGCCGCGATCGGCGTGAACGATCACGTCATTCTCGACATCGATCTCCGACGCTTCGGTGGATCAGCATTGACGGACGATGCGATTGCCGTCCCCAAGCTCCCAACTCCGAGCTCCGAGATCCCGGTGACGTACGTTCCGGCGCGCAACACGATCTTCCTCTCCTTCGCGCTCGGCTACGCCGAGGTGCTCGGCGCGCGGGACATCTTCATCGGGGTCAACGCGCTGGACTACTCCGGCTATCCCGACTGCCGGCCGGAGTACGTCGCCGCCTTCCAGCATCTTGCGAGTCTCGCGACCAAAGCCGGCGTCGAAGGCAGCCAGACCACGATCCATACGCCGCTGATCGAGCTTACCAAAGCAGAGATAATAAGGAAGGGGATGGAGCTGGGCGTTGACTTCGATTTGACGCTCAGCTGCTACGATCCCAGCGGCAGCGGTGAGCCGTGTGGCCACTGTGACGCGTGCCGGCTGCGCGCGAAGGGATTTGCCGAAGCATTGGTATGAGCTACACCGTCAACGAGATCTACTACACACTCCAAGGTGAAGGGGCGAATACCGGCCGGCCCGCGGTCTTCCTCCGATTTGCCGGCTGTAATCTGTGGACCGGCCGCGAGGAAGATCGCGCGAGCGCCATCTGCCGGTTCTGCGACACCGATTTCGTGGGCGGCACCAGATACGCCAGCGCGCGCGAGCTCGCGGAAGACGTCGCGACGCAGTGGGACGGCAACGGTACCGCGAAGCGGTTCGTGGTGATCACCGGCGGTGAGCCGCTGCTGCAGCTCGACGCGCCGCTGATCGACGGCCTGCACGCGAAGGGCTTCGAGATCGCGATCGAAACGAACGGGACGATCGAAGCGCCGCCCGGAATCGACTGGATCTGCGTGAGTCCCAAGGCCGGCACCATCATCAAGCAGCGCTCGGGCAACGAGCTGAAGCTCGTCTATCCGCAGGCGGGCCTCGCGCCGCCGGCGCTGGAGCGGCTCGCGTTCGCGCAGTTCTTCCTGCAGCCGATGGATGGGCCCGAGCTCGAGGAGAATACCGAGCGCGCCGCGCGCTACTGCCTCGAGCATCCGCGGTGGCG
>DASRAP010000122.1:0-2757 GCA_035638155.1 Gemmatimonadaceae bacterium
GGCCGAAACCCCGGTGGCAACCGCACGAACGCGCTTCCGCACCGTTGCCGCGGAAGGGAGCATTCCCATCGATGCCGACGATCTCGTCGCGCTGGCGCGGCGCTACGCCGATCAGGGGATGTACGACGAAGCCATCCATCTGTACGAGATGGCGGAGAAGCTCAAGCCCGGTTCCGTGGCCGTGCGCATCAACCTGGCGCGCGCCCGCGACCTCAAATCGCAGGCCGAGGGGTTGCGGTTCGAGAGCGTGAAACAGGAGGTTGAGGCGTTGCGGGCGCGCGACGAAGTCGACGCCTCGCAGTACGTCGGACTGGCGCAGTACTACATGGCCAAGGATCAGACGTCGAAGGCCATCGAGCTGCTCGAGATCGCCAAGCTGAAGACGCCGAACAACTACCGCCCTTACGAAATCCTCGGGCGCCTTCACTACTCGCAGGGCGAATGGGATGCCGCGCGCGAGGAGATCGTCAAGGCGCGCAAGCTCAATCCGTTCGACCGCGGACTGGCCGAGATTTCCGGGCGGGTCGAGTTCGAGCTGCGCAACTTCGACCGCGCTCTGGAAGACTTCGTCGACGCGTTCCTCCTCTCCACCGATCAGAAGGGCGAAAGCAGCGAGCCGGTGCGGCGCATGATCAACACGCTCAAGCGGATGGAGAACATCGAGACGAAGGAGCTGAACGCGCGCATCAAGCAGCGCGTCGAACAGCTTCAGCTCTGCACCGAGCGGCTTGAGTTGCGCAAGGACAATCTATTCAAGGTCGAATCGAAGAAAGGGCTGCGCGAGATCATCCAGAAGATCACGCGCGACGCCGAAACGCGCGACAACCTCATCACCATGGCCGCCGACCTGCGCGCGCTGACCGTGTTTCAACATATCAAGGATGAGCAGCTCATCCGCCTCTCGAAGTTCGCGCGCGTGGAGGTGCTCAAGGAGGGCGGCCACGTTTTCCGCGAAGAAGACCGGTCGATGGATTTCTACGTGGTCAAAGACGGCCGCATCGACGTCCGCAAGGACACTCCGTTCGGTCCGCAAATCCTCGGGTCGCTCACGGCCGGCACGATCTTCGGCGAGATGAATTTCATCGACCGCACGCATCGCTCCAGCGACGCCGTGGCCGTCGTTCCGTCGAGCTGCTTCACGTTCTCCTTCAGCGCGCTCGACCAGCTCATGGACGAGGACAAGCAGCTCGCCGTCGGCCTGCACTGGGCCTTCTGGCGTTCGCTGACGGAGAAAGTGCGCGACGCCAACGAGCAGCTCAAGCTCTTCTTCCAGGAGGACGCGAAGAAGGGGCAAGGCCGCAAACGCGTCGAAGGGACGCGCGAGACACAGCAGGTCACCGTCAAGTCGGAGGACAAGGTCGACCTCTTCAAGGAGCGCGGCCTATCCGCCGGTGAAATGAAGCTGCTGGCCACGTTCTCCAGCGAGGAGCGCTTCCGCGAAGGCTCGATGGTTTTCCGGGAAGGGGAGAAGGGCGAGAAGCTCTACATCGTGCTCGACGGCCGCGTGCGCATCTCGAAATTCATCCCGGGCGTCGGCGAGGAAGCGCTGGCCGTGCTCGACCGCGGCGACTTCTTCGGCGAGATGGCGCTCATCGACGACAAGGCGCGTTCCGCCGACGCGAAAGCGCACGACGGCGACGCGACAGTCCTCTCGATCGACCGCGCCACACTCAACGAGATCCTGTCAATGGATCCGCACGCATCGCTGCAGTTCCTGAATCTTCTCTGCCGGATGATCAGCCGCCGCCTCCGCGAGATCAACGAGAAGATCGTGCAGTGGAAGTACATGTCGGGCGGGTTCTGAAAGGCGTTTTCACCACAGAGACACAGAGGACACAGAGAAATCCCTCTGTGATCTCTGTGTCTCTGTGGTGTAAAGCTCTTCCAGCCGCGATATCCGCAGCTCTTTCGAAAACCCGCGCACCACGTGCTCGCGCGCGTTCGCGGCCACGCGTGTGCGCCGCGGCTCGTCGTCGATCACCTCGGCGATTGCGCGCGCCAGCGGCGCCACTTCCTTCGCCGGAATCAGCCACCCCACCTCGGGCGACGACACCAGCTCGCGATTTCCGCCGCAGTCCGTTGCGATGACCGGCTTGCGCATCGACATCGCCTCGCGGATCGTGCCGGTGATCCCTGTGCCGGCCCACGACGCGTCGACGACCAGGTCGCACGACGCGAAAACGTTCGGCATGTCGTCGCGATACTCGACCGCCGTGACGTTCGACGCGACGCCGCGAGCACTCGCATAATCATTCACCTCGGCCTGCTCGCCCGCATCGCGGCAACCGATCAGCGCCAGATGCGCCTGCGGATGCGCCGGTAGTATCGAGGCGACGGCATCGATCAACTCTTTCCACCCCTTCCACGTCCGCACGCCGACCTGCGCGATGAGAAAGCGATCATCGACGATGCCTTTCTCACGGCGGAACGCGCGCGCGTCCCATTTATCAGGATCGAATCGCGCGACGTCCGTTCCTGCATAGATCACGACCACCTTTTCGCGCGGCAGCCCGCCGCTGGAGACGATCACGTCCTTGATCTGCTCGCAGACCGTGACCACGCGGCTCACGCGCCGCGTGCGGTACTTGATCCGGTTCCAGATATCGAGCGGAAACGAAACGCCGCGGTTGACGACGAACGCGCGCACCGGATGCATGAACGTCGCCGCGAGCGCGAGCGAGTGCGCGACGCCCTTGTGCACGTGGACCGCGTCCGGCTTAACCTCGCGAAACAGCTTGCCGAGCTTCCACGCGCTGA
>DASRAP010000123.1:0-2668 GCA_035638155.1 Gemmatimonadaceae bacterium
ACTGGGACGGCGAGCAAGTTCACCAGAACCCCGCTGCGCCGGCGGTCTTTGGAATTGTGAAACGCGACGAGGTTCGGCTCCACTTCAATCGAGCTGATCAGTCCGGCGTTCGCACCGACCGGGCTGATGGTGCTTACGACGTCTACTTCCACGTGACCGGAGTAGATGCGCTTGCGGCGGAGCTGCGGAAGCGTGGAGCCGATATCATCGATGGGCCCGAGGACCGAGTGTACGGCCAGCGCGAGCTTGTTGTCAGCGACTGCAACGGACTCATCCTTGCTTTCGGTGAGGACACGCAGGGGCGCGCCACTTAACATGAAACCGTCAGCCTTCTGGCGGACCGCCCGGACGTCACTCATTCTCCTCGGCCCACTCGCACGTCCCAGCGCGGCTCAGTCATCCTCTCCACGATTCGAGCGCACCACTTGCTGGGTCGATGGGGACTGGGCCCGCGAAGTGCGACGCGAATGTGGCTGGCTCATCGTACCCGAGTCGCGCGACCGCGCCGGCACCTCAACCGTGCGTCTCGCCGTCGAAATCCTTCGCGCCGCAGAGCCGACCGAGCCGCCCGAGCCGCCCCGCGTCTTCCTCCATGGAGGCCCCGGTGGACCCGGAGGGATTCGCCTGTACTCGGAGGGCATCGCGCGCAGTGGATCCGCTCTCCATCGCGACGTCGTCATTTACGACCAGCGCGGCGCGGGACTGTCGCAGCCGAAGTTATGCCCCGCGTACGATACGGCCGCCGCCTCGCCGGAAACCCGACGCGGCTGCATCGCCGAGCTCGATGCGCAGGGAATCGATCGACGCGCCTACACCACGGCCGCGAGCGTCGCCGATTTGATCGACCTCCGTCGCACCCTCGGCTACGCGTCGTGGGACATCCACGCCGTGTCGTACGGCGCACGGCTCGCGCAGGAGGCCATGGCGCGCGATCGCCACGGAATCCGCGCGGTCGTGCTGGCGAGTCCGACCGCCCGCGGCTTCAGCTCCCAGGCAGAGCAACCGCTGGCCACGCAACGCGCCCTGGAGCGGGTGTTCCGCGCGTGCGCCGGGCAGCCGTCGTGTCACGCCGCGTTCCCGAACCCCGAAGAGGATTTCTATGCCGACTACGACACGCTGACGATAGCCGCCGTCCCGGTGATCGTCGTACGCGCGGATAGTGGGCGTGACACGGTGTGGCTCGACGGCCAACGCTTCGTCGACAATGTTCGCGAGCGTCTGCTCAGCCGACCACGCCTGACGGTGCGCCGTCTTCCGCTGCTCCTCCACGAGCTGCGCGTCGGGGACCGCATGCGCGCCGCCCGTGAGATCGTGGGCGACGGCTCCGGCACTGCTCCGGACCGGGCGCTGCGGTCACTCGTCAACTGTGCCGATCACGCGACTTCCGGCAGCGCCTATCGGAAGACGCGCGACTCCGTCAACGTGGTCGCGCGACCGCCGTTTCGGCGTGACTCCGACGACGCCTGTGAGGCATGGATCCCACAGTTGCGCGATGACGCCATGCCCGCGCCGCTGCGCAGCGACATTCCCACCCTGATTCTGACCGGCTACTTCGACGACCGAACGCCGACCGAGCAGGCTCAGCGCATCGCGCGCGCGCTCAGCCGGGCCTACATGGTCGAGTTCCCGGATGAGGCCCATGACACACGCCCTGCGGCATGTCACGCGGCCATCGTCACGCAGTTTTTCGCAGACCCGTCGCGACCGCCCGACACGTCGTGCGTCGCGATGATCCCGCCGATCGCCTTCACGACGGCATGGGAACCCGCCAGGGGGCCTTGATTCGGCCCTGCCGAACACGCGCGTGAAGCTGGCGGCACCCGTCATTTGAGGAATTCCATGTCTCAAAGCGCCTTGTACTTCATCACTGGGTCGCCTGGCGCCGGGAAAACGACGCTGCTCAAGCGCGTCGTCGCCGACTACTACCCAGCGCTCTGGACGGGCCATGTCGATGCGCAGGGTTCACCCGGGCGTGGGACAGCGTGGGTCGAGCTCGCAACCCATCCGCCCCCGGGTGCGTCCGCGCTACTCGTCGTAGATGGCCAGGAACGGCCGCACCTCATGCTCCAGGCCGCACGGGAGCGGGGTCTCACGGCATTCCATATTGTGTTGATTGATTGTGATCATGATGAACGGCGGCGGCGCTTGCTTCACGAACGCCGACAGCCCGAACTTGATCACCGCGACGTCTATTGTTGGGCCGCCTACCTGCGAGGCCAGGCGGATGCGCTCGGCGTGGAGGTGTTGGATACGACGGGGCAGGACCTCAACACCTCGACTATGGCGTTAGCGGCGAGCATTGCGCACTTCGCGAAGCGTCTTGGGATGGAGGCATAGATGCATCTTCAATCATGTATTCCGGTCATACCCAGCGCAGACTTGGAAAAAAGTCTGCGCTTCTGGGTCGATGGGCTTGGCCTGTCCATGGATCGGGCGATGAGGCACGAGGGGCGCCTCGTCGGTTGCATGGTTCATAATGAGCGCCTGTCTTTCTGGCTCAATCAGCGAGAGGGTTCTCCGATCAAGCCCGAGACGTACGAGGGCATCCGGCTCTACTGGGCACCGGGCGACATCAAGGCGGTTCGGGAGCGCCTTGTGAAGCACGGCTACTCGGTTTCCGAGATCGTGGATCGCGACTACGCAGACCGAGTTCTTTGTCACCGACGAT